>PXFI01000186.1 GCA_003564295.1 Gemmatimonadota bacterium
CAGCTCCCGCTGCTCCTTGGGTGGACGACCGCGTCGCGGCATGGCAGCTTGCCTCCGTTGGATGGCAAGATACGGCCTCCGCAATCAGGTGTCAAGACTAAGTGAACGGTATTGAGGCTAGAGGTGGATCCCGAAGCTACTGACGTTGCGTTCGTCAGCGCCGATGGCGCGGCGATTCAGGCAACGGTCTTGCTCGACCTCTCACACACCGCAAAGTGTCTCGCCGAGGTCTTAGAAGCGGTGGGGTTCTCCAAGCGCCTGGCCAGTAGGCACCAGCGGCAATTCGTTGAGCAGCACCTGCGGAAAGGCTTCGAACGGAAGCTGCTGCGATAAGGGCCCGGGCTTGCCCAGTAGACACCTCCCGTAGACACCTCACCCCCAAAAACCAAACGCGTTGCCTGGAGGGAGCCTCGTAAACTCCCGGAGGGCAACGCGTTCTGGAATGGGCCTGGGTGGACTCGAACCACCGACCTCACGCTTATCAGGCGTGCGCTCTAACCACCTGAGCTACAGGCCCGGTATCCCTAATGCCACTGTGACCAAAGATACCCGGTATCCAAGGGGATTCAAGGTGTCTGCAGAGGCACCGGTGGTTCCTGCTTCGCCCCCTTGCCTGCTCATCCTTGCCGACCTCCACCGGGAGCCCCCACCTTCCCAAGAGGGCACGGGGCCTCGTCAGGTCCCCCAAGGTTCATCCTTGCGCTCCCTGATCGCCACGGCTTCGCCGTCATCGACCACCCATTGAAAGCCTCCTGACCAGGAACCTCCGCATGCCGCAACAGATCATGGCTCTCCCGCTCTCACCGTTTCGCCTCGCCCTCCAGCGAGCCCTTCTGTCGCTGATCGTTCTCTCGGCCCTTTCGGCCTGCGCCCCGAAGTGGGACATCGACAACCCCTACGAGCAGGTGCGTTGGGAACAGGACCTGCAATACAAGGCCAATTTCCACACCCACACCACCCGCAGCGACGGCCGCCTGAACCCCCACACAGTGGTAGACAGGTACCATGAGCTGGGCTACGCCATCCTGGCCATCACGGACCACAACCTGGTGACCCATCCGTGGACGGAATTCTCCCGGATGGAGGCCAGTCAACGGTCTCATCGGCTGATGGAGGAAGCCCCGGAGACCATGCCGGAGGACCTGGTCTTTGAGGACAGAGATCCCACGGCCCTGGGGATGATAGCCATAAAGGCCAACGAGCTCTCCAGCCACCACCACATGGGCAGCTTCTTCAACCAGCACCCAGAGCCGGTCTACGGGCACTCCATGGCCTACTCCACTGACGAGGAAGAGTCCCTGCAGGCCGTCCGAGAAGATAACGGCATCGTCATGCTCTATCATCCCGGCCGCTACGACAGGCCCCTGGACTGGTACGTGGACCTGTATGCCAGACACGACCATCTATTCGGCCTGGAGGTGTATAATCAGGGAGACCGCTACCCGGATGACCGTGTCCTCTGGGACTCCATCCTCACCGTCAGCATGCCAGAGAGGCCGGTCTGGGCCTACTCGAACGACGACATGCATGTGGCCTCGCACCTGGGCCGGAACTGGAACGTGATGATCCTGCCCGGGCTTTCCCAGGAGAAAGCGCGCAGGGGCATGGAAGAAGGGCTCAGCTATTTTGTCTATGCGCCCGAAGGACATGAAGGGTCGGCAGTCCCTCAGATCGAGCGCATCGACGTGAACAGCCGCCGTGGACGCATTGCCATCACCGCAAGACAGCATGAGCGCGTCGTGTGGATAGCCGAGGGGATACACGTTCACGAAGGCCACGCGCTTGCCCTTGCTGAGCTGCCTGCAGGCACCACCTACGTCCGTGCGGAGCTGCACGGGGCAGGGAGCAGCGTGGTCGGGACCCAGCCCTTCGGCATCAGGAAGACCCGCTGAGCTCCCTGCTCCACAGGAGGAACCACCATGCTGGACAACAGCATCGAGCTTCTCTCCGGGCACGCCATTCTGGTGCTCCTCCTGCAGTTGGCCGTGCTCCTGGTCCTGGCCCGGGTGCTGGCGGAGCTCATGGGCCGCATCGGGCAACCGGCGGTCATCGGGGAGCTACTGGCGGGGATCATCCTGGGTCCTACGGTCCTGGGCTATCTCTCGCCGGAGACGTTCGCCTGGGCCTTTCCCCAGGAGGCGGCCCAGTTCCACCTCTTGGAGGTGGTATCATGGCTCGGGATGATCCTGCTGCTCCTCCTCACGGGCCTGGAGACGGACATCCGGGTCGTCAAAAACCTGGGCCGGGCGGCTCTGTCGGCGTCGGTGTTCGGGATGGTGATCCCCTTCGCCAGCGGCCTGGTCCTGGGATGGTACCTCCCTGACAGGTTCCTCACGGACCCGGCGAACCGCAACATTTTCGCCGCCTTCCTGGCAACCACCATGGCCATCTCGGCCATGCCAGTCATCGCCAAGATCCTCATGGATCTGAAGCTGATCCGTCGGGACGTGGGCCTGGTCATCCTCTCGGCAGGGGTGGTGGACGATACCACGGGCTGGCTCATCCTGTCCGTCATTGCCGGCATCGCCGCCGGGGGCGCCTTCGACCCCGTGGACTTCATGCAGACCCTCCTCTGGCTGGCGGCCTTCCTGGTGGCCATGCGCTGGGTCGTTTATCCGCTCATGAGCCGGCTGGTGCGCTACCTGAACGAGCGGGTGGGCCTGGCGGGCGCCGACCTCACCCTGATCCTGGGCTTCACCTTCCTGGCGGCGGCCACCACCGAGGCCATCGGGGTCCACGCCGTCTTCGGAGCCTTCGTGGCAGGTATCCTGGTGCGCCAGATCCGCCGCGTCCGGACCTCCTCCCTCCAGAGCCTGGAGGTGTTCGTTCTTTCGGCCCTCTCTCCCATCTTCTTCGCCTTTGCCGGCCTGAAGGTGAACCTATGGGACCTTTCGGGATGGGGACTCCCTCTCCTGGTGCTGGGGGTAGCCATCGGTGGGAAGCTGGTGGGCTGCTACATTGGGGGCCGCCTGGGAAGGATGTCCCACTGGGAATCCCTGGCCGTGGGCTTCGGCATGAACGCCCGGGGCGCCATGGGGCTCATCGTGGCCCTCATCGGCCTCTCCCTGGGACTTCTCACCCAGGAGGTCTATTCGGTCATCGTACTGATGGCCGTCGCCACCTCCCTCATGGCGCCCCTGCTCCTCAAGTGGGCCCTTCCCCACCTCCCCATGTCAGAGGAGGAGCGAAGGAGGATCCAGGATGCTGGGCAGGTGCCCTTCCTGCCCAGGGCCTCCGTGCGGATCCTGGTGCCCACGGCCGGCGGCCAGAACGCCATGGCCGCCATCCGCGTGGCGGCACCCCTGGCCCGCCTCAAGAGGGGCCAGGTGGTAGCCCTCTACGTGGAAAGCCGGGATCCGGGTGAAGAGAAGAAGCGGTGGCGACTCCCCAGGCGGCCTTCACTGGCCGGCACGAACCTGGCGGAGCACCTCCGCCAGGCGGCGGAGGTGGTGGGAGGGGGTGAGGGGAAGCTCCTCACCCGTCAGGTGGCCAGGCCCGACGTGGCCAGGGCCGTGCTGGAAGAAGCGGGCCGGGACTACGACCTCATGATGATCGGCGCCGGCGGGAACGCTCCGTTGCACGATCCCATGACACAGAGGATCCTCAGGAAATCCCCCATCCCCGTACTCATCGTGCGCCGCTCGTCCCAACCTCTCCCTGCCACTGCCGTTCGGCTTCTGGTGCCCTTCGACGGGAGCGTCTTCTCCCGGTACGCCACCGAGTTCTCCTTCGTCTTCGCGGCGGCCTCCGATGGCCACGTAACGATCCTCCACGTGGTGGACGAGACCCGTCTCACCTCCAGCTCTCTCCCCGTCACCGAGCGCCGCATTGCCCAGACAGCCGACCCGGTCCGCACCGCTGACCTTGAGGCCCAGCTCCAGCGGGCCCTGGGGCCGGCGGCCGCCAGGCACGGCGCCAGGTTCTCCATCCGCATCGTCACCGGGGGCTCGCCAGCCGAAACCATCCTGGCCGAGTCCCACTCAGACCACCACGACCTCCTGGTCCTGGGGGCCGAGAACAAGCTGGTGGGCGCCTCTCTCTCCTTCGGCCAGGGCACGGCCGAGATCCTGGAGCGGGCCGGCTGCACCACCGCCGTGGTGGTGCCCCGGTTCGAGTAGGGAGAAGGGCAGTCCAGCCTTCCGCTATATATGTCCCTTGGATGCATGACACAACTTCCTTCCGCGGAAGGATGCTGGCGCAGGCCGGGAATGTGCCCCTTCCCGGCTCCTATCCTTCCAGCCCCCTCTTCCTGGTGGGATCCGCCACCTTCAGGCCCTCGAAGGCGGCCCCGTAGAATCCCCGGTCCCGGGTGAGGAGGATGGCGGCGTGCCGGAGGGCATGGGCGCCGATGAGGAAGTCCGCGGCGATGCGGCGCGATTCCCCTTTGGCCTGCCCCCTGAAGCTGCACCAGCGGGATGCCGCCTCCAGCGCGTCGTCCCTGTCCATGGGCACGAAGCGCACACCAAGCAGGTCCATGGCTTCTTCCGCCTCCCGCAAGCTTGGGAAGAAGGTCGCCACCTCGGCCCACACCACTTCGCAGGCCACCAGTCCCCCGGCGTCGTAGGCTCTTCGAAGGGCCTCCCGGGACGAGCTGCCGTGCTCCCGGTCCGCCAGGAAGACGTCTAGGAGGACGTTGGTGTCCAGGGCCGTGATCCCCCCTCCCCCTCCGCGTCGTGCCTTCGAGGGCCGTCCGTGCGCCCCCAGGAGCCGCGCCTTTCAGACTCCTCCTCCGCGACACCCATGGCGGGCATACCATGGTCTGCCGCGGGCCCGCGCAGTTCCTCCATGAGAGCATCGGTCCTGGGCCCCGCCTCCAGGATACCGAAGAGCCGGTCCACCGGATGCTCGGGAACCTGTCGGTGGAGGACGATGCGCCCCTCCACTTCGCTGAACTCTATCACCTGACCGGCCTGGATCCCCAGCCTCTCCCGCAGATACTTGGGGATGGTGACCTGCCCACGCTCAGTGACACGGGATTTCATACTAATAGAATACGAAATCATATTTCCGTCTTCAAGGCTTGCAGTCGAGTTTGGCTTCTGAGCCAAGGTGAGGCCGCGGCAACTCGGTTCCACGTCCCTCGGCAACCCCCTCATGACGAAAGCCGCCCCCGCATTCCGTCGCAGGTGCGGCCTTCATGGTGCATCACTCGGTGGCCGGCCAATCCCTTGCCGGCCCTCTCCGAACACTTGTTGAATCCGCTGCCAACCCCTTTACCCGGGCTGGCGGGGCCTCTGTCGCCTAGTTCCAGTCGCGTCGGCCGGTCCTTTTCCGGGTGAGAGACTCGTCCTCGTCTTCCTCCTCGAACTCCTCTTCCCACTCCTCCCACTCCTCGTCGTCGTCCTCTTCCTCCTCTTCCTCCTCTTCCTCCTCCTCGTCCCACCCTTCGTCCAGATCGTCCTCCTCGTCCTCGTCGTCCCAATCCAGGTCGTCGTCCCAGTCCTCCTCGTCCTCGTCATCCTCCCAGCCGAAAACCTCCAGTGGCAACGTGGACTCTTCGTCCGTCCAGACCCAGCCGTCCCGCATGCTCCTCTCCTCCAGTGGTTAGATACGAGCTGGTCCTCGAGATGGTCAACCAGCGGGTACTGGCCTAATACAACGGGATCCCAGGGGTTGTCAAGGACACACCCTCATGGCCACCCGGCGAGTGCGGGGACCGTCCCACTCCACCAGGTAGACTCCCTGCCAGGTGCCAAGGACGATATCCCCCCGGTGGATGATGAGGGTCAGCCCCGGTCCGAACAGACTCGTCTTCACGTGAGCGTCGCTGTTCCCCTCCTCGTGCCGGTATCCCGGATCTGCATAGGGCACCAATTGGCCCATCTTCCAGGCCAGGTCCCGGGCCACATGCGGATCAGCGTTCTCATTCACCGTCAGGGCGCAGGTGGTGTGCATGGACCAGAGGACTACCACACCCTCCAGGAGTCCCGATCCCAGGACCGTCTCCCGGACCCGCTGGCCGATATCCACCAGTTCGGTCCTGTGTTTCGTCTTGACCTCCAGGAAATGCATCATGCTGTTTCACCTCCCGGATCCGGTGACGCGGGACCGCCCCGGATCCCATGCAGGGGACGAGGCTCGAGCTGGAACGTGACGTGGGAGATCCCATGGTGCCCAAGCCGCTGGTTTACCTCGTCCAGTATCCTCCGGTGCATGGACAGATCGTCGATGACACCGTGGCCGCTCATGGCCACGAAGCCGCTGGTAAGGGTCCACACGTGGATGTCATGGACTTCCTCGAGCCCCTCGATCCCCCGGAGTTCTTCCACCAGGTCCTCCACGTCCAGGCCCCTGGGCGCCGCCTCCAGAAGGACGTCCGCCGACTCCCGGACCAGGCGCCAGGCCCCTACCAAGATGAGGGCGCTTATGAACACTGAAATGAGGGGGTCCGCCAGCGTCCAGCCGGTGGCGAGGATGACGATACCGGCGGTGATGGCCCCCAGGGAGCCCAGAAGATCGCCCAGGATGTGGAGGTAGGCCCCCCGGATGTTCAGGCTCTCCTTGGCGTGGGATCGCAGCAGCAGGGCCCCCGTGATGGTCACCACGAGACCTCCGGAGGCCACCCCCAGGAGGATGGCGGCATCCACTTCGGGAGGAGCCCGGAAGCGGACCCAGGCCTCCCGGAGGATGAAGGCCGCCAGGACCATGAGGATTCCACCGTTCACCAATGCAGCCAGGATCTCCAGGCGGACGTACCCGTACGTCTTGCTGGGGCTGGGAGGACGCTGGGCCAAACGCATGGCCACCAACGAGAGGGTGAGGGCGCCCACGTCGGTGAACATGTGGCCGGCATCGGCCAGGAGGGCCAGAGAGTTGGAAAGGATGCCCCCCACCACCTCCACCACCATGAAGACGGCGGTGATCCCCAGCACCCACTTCATGCGACGGCGCTGGCCCTTGCGCCGGACAAGGCTCCCGTGGAAGTGGTCGTGCACAGGCCCCTGGTCCGCCACGTCGGATTGGGCATGGATGTGGAAGGAGGTCCGACCCATGGGATGTCCGCTCCGGGAGCCCTATTGAAGATGAGGTGGTTTCATATGGCCTATTTCGAAGATAGTCTTCTGTTGGGACAATGACACCATTGTTGGGACTATGACACCATTTCGCGAAACCGTCCTCGCCATCGTGGCCCAGATTCCCGAGGGCCGCGTCACCAGCTACGGGGCCGTGGCCGCCATGGCAGGCCAGCCCAGGGCGGCCCGAGGGGTTGGGTGGATCCTGAACCATCTCCCTGCCGACACCGACCTTCCCTGGTGGCGCGTGGTCAACCGGGATGGGGGGCTGTCCACCTACAAGCTCCCGGGAGGAATGGGCCCCCTGCAGCGGGCACGCCTGGAAGCCGAGGGGGTGGAGCTGGACGAGGGGGTGCAGGTGAGGGACCAGCGGTTCTGGTGGGAGCCCTGGCGCTCGGATCGGTGACCTCAACCGACGGCCCTCCATTTGAACCCCTGGCCCTCCGGGTTGTACAATAACGAGGCGAACCGAGTGGGCCTGGGCAGTGCCCCACTCAACAGCCGCGAGGGGCGAGACCGATCTCTCCCCCTGGATCCCGGAACCTGTCTCGGGAAAGGTACCGATCATGAAAAAGGCCCCGGTTGTTCTGCTCCTTGTGCTCTTCTCCCTCTTCAACACGGCCTGCGAGAAGGGCATGGCGCATGGGGACCCCAACGCCGTCATCGTGACTTCCCCCCCCGAGTGGTGGCCGGAGCTCAGGGATTCCGTCTTCGCCATCCTCTCCCCGGATGTCTTCACCCTCCGGGACGAACGGACCTTCCGCGTCTGGTGGGACGATCCCACGGGCCCGGACTGGGGGGTCAAGCGGATGTTCAGGGAGGTGGTCCTCATCGGTGACAAGGAGGACTTCTGGGTGGACCAGGCCCTGGCCACCCTCCATGACACGGTCACGGTCCGCGCCCCGGGCGTCTTCCAGGCGGAAAACGTTTGGGCCAGGAACCAGAAGGTCACCCTCATCCTGGTGGACCCCCAGGAACCGGCGCCACCCCAGGTCTTCTCCATGGCGGAAGAGGTGCATGCCATTCTGGACCAGCGTTTTCGGGAAGGGGCCATGCGCAGGATGTTCGTGAGCGGCCGCAATACCGCCCTGGCCGACACCCTGCAGAAGATGGCAGGATTCAGCATGATCCTTCCGGAGGTCTACCGCTGGGGATGGGAAGACTCCCTTTACGTCTTCCGGAACGACAACCCCAGCCCGGCCGAGCTCATCCGCCAGTTCGCCGTTACATGGAAGACCCCCATCCCCGAGCCCATGTCGGCAGAGGCCCTGGCGGACTGGAAGGAAGCTCTCTCGGAGGAGCACTACTCCTACCCACAGGCAGTGGACCGGGAGAGCCTCCACACCCGACGCCTGGCTCTGGGCGACATGGAGGTCTTCGAGATGCGGGGCGCATGGGTGAATCCCCCGGGCAGCCCATGGCCCGCCGCCGGTCCCTTCATCCTCTGGGCCGTGACCTGCCCACCACAGGATCGCCTCTACCTCATCGACGCCTGGCTCTACGCCCCGGGCAAGGACAAGTGGGAGTACATTCTTCAACTGGAGACCATCCTCCAGTCCTTCCGGTGCGCTCATGGGGAAGGGGACCCGGCGGTGGGATAGGTACGGCGGCACAAGGGAACCTCCACCCTGGCCCCCAACCCGTAGTGGCAGGGGACGCGATTTCACTCCATATCTTGGGCCTTCTGCCACCGGCCGGCGGAGAGGGCACCTGAAAGATCCAATCCTTTCGCGAAACCTGCTCGCCCCCGGTTGCGCTTCCGGCAGTCCCCCACCTAGGATTGGGCGTCCCACCTGACGGGGAGGGTCGAGCCTCTCACCTGAACCCCTGAGCTGTCACCGAGGTCTTGTGTCTTTCGTCCATCTCCATACCCACTCCGAGTACTCCCTTCTGGATGGAGCCAACCGGATCTCCGACCTGGTCCGCCGGACCAAGGAGCTGGAGATGCCGGCCCTGGCACTCACGGACCACGGCTGCCTGTTCGGCGCCTGGACCTTCAAGGACCTGGCCCGGAAGGCCGGCCTCAAGCCCGTCATCGGCATGGAGGCCTACGTGGCGCCCGGCAACCGGAGGGAGCGGACTCGGGCAGGGCAGGGGGAACGGGCGTACTACCACCTGGTCCTCCTGGCCAGGGACCTGGAGGGGTACCGAAACCTGGTAAAGCTCTCCTCCATCGGCTACACGGAAGGGTTCTACGTCCGTCCCCGCGTCGACCGGGAAGTGCTGGCCCGGCACTCCGGGGGCCTCATCGTGAGCTCCGCGTGCCTGGCCGGGGAGGTGGCCCGGCATCTCCTGGCAAACAACCGGGAGGGCGCCCGGGAGGCGGCCCAGTGGTACGCCAACGTCTTCCAGGACCGATACTACCTGGAAGTCCAGGCCCATGAAACGGAGGG
>PXFI01000017.1 GCA_003564295.1 Gemmatimonadota bacterium
CGTGGACGATCCGGACCCACCCCCCTACTCCGTTGGCAGCCACGTTCTCCCTGGCAACGTCACAGGCCAGTTGGTCCATCTCCAGAGCAAAGACCTCACCGGCCCCCAGCCGGGCGGCCACAATGGAGAGGATACCGGAGCCGGCTCCGACATCGACGATCCGAGCCCCTCGGGAAACCCTGGAATCCATGAGCCTCAGGCAGCCACGGGTGGTGGGATGCTCGGCGGTCCCGAAGGCCATTCCGGGATCCAGGGTTACCAGGATCTCCCCGGGCTCGGGTTCCACCCTTTCCCAGGAAGGGGTGATCACTATGCGGGGCGTGACCCTTCTGGGGCCCAGCCCCCACCGCCAGAAGACCTCCCAGTCCTCCTGCCGCTGCCATCGCCATTGCAGCTCGGCCGCTTCGGCTCCGGGAATCCCACGGATCCGGCAGCGGGCGGCCTCCAGGAGCTCCTCGGGCTCGGAAGGAGGAAGAATGTGCGTCAGCATGCCCCCTTCCACTTCCTGCACGGCCCTTCCCCCCAGATCCAGGAGGACGTCGGACAGGAGCTCCGAGAGTAGAAGCGGGAGGGGCTTCGGGGTATGGACCATGATCTCGAGCCAGCGGTCCGGGGCCATGGTGCGTCAGCCGGTGATCAGGAGAAGGCTTCCTTGAACTTGGCCCAGAACCCTTTCTCCTCTCCCCTCTCCGCCCCCTGGGGGGGAGGCGTCTCGAGCTCCCGGAGCTCCTCCAGGATCCGCTCCTGCTCCGGCGAGACATGCTGGGGGGTCCACACCCGGACCCGCACCAACTGATCACCCCTGCCCCGGCCGTGGAGGCCGGGGAGGCCCTGACCCCTCAGGCGGAGGATCTCCCCGCTCTGTATCCCGGCGGGAATGGTCATGCGGACCGTCCCGTCCACGGTGGGCACCTCCACCTCATCCCCCAGGGCGGCCTGGCTGAATGTGATGGACAGCTCATGGAGGAGGTTCTCACCGTCCCGCAGGAAGCGAGAGTCGTCTTGCACTTCCAGGAGGACGATGATGTCGCCCCGGGGTCCGCCCCTGGGCCCGGCATTCCCCCT
Organism: Gemmatimonadota bacterium; assembly: GCA_003564295.1. Taxonomy (GTDB): domain Bacteria; phylum Gemmatimonadota; class Gemmatimonadetes; order Longimicrobiales; family Gaopeijiaceae; genus PXFI01. The sequence goes on from PXFI01000017.1 coordinate 1,066, forward strand.
CCCCCGCAAGGTCAGGAAGTTGTCGGAACCCACACCCGCCGGGACCTCCACCTCCAGCTCCCGATCCTTATTCACTCGCCCTTCTCCCCGGCATTCCGGGCAGGGCTGTTCGATGGTGCGTCCCTCCCCACCACAGACCCGGCAGGGTCCCACCGACATGAATTGGCCGAACACCGAGCGCTGAACGTGCCTTTCCTCACCTGTACCCCCGCAGTTCCGGCACGGTGTCGGGCTCGTGCCCGGGGAGGCGCCGGACCCCTCGCACCCTCCGCACGGCTCCAGCAAGGCCACCCTGATCTTCTTGGTTACCCCCGTCCGTACCTCCTTCAGCGTAAGTGGTAGACGGACCCGTATGGTCGGGCCCTTGCCAGGGTCGCGACGACCAGACCTTCCACCCCGCCGACCACCGAAGATCTCCTCAAACCCGCCGAACCCGCCGAAGTCCCTCATGAAGATCTCGATGGCGTCCGAGAAGTCGAACCCTCCGAATCCCGGGGACCCCCGGAGCCCCTGCTCACCATATCGGTCGTACGTGGACCTCTTCTCGGGATCCCGCAGGACCTCGTAGGCTTCCGTGACCTCCTTGAAACGGCTCTCAGCCTCCCTCGACCCCTCATTGCGATCAGGGTGGTACTTCAAAGCCAGCTTTCGGTAGGCTCTCTTGATCTCTTCGGTGGTGGCGTCCCGTGAAATGCCGAGGCGCTCGTAATAGTCTGCCATTCTGTGTCAACCTTGGTGACGTCCCCGCTGGACTGTGCATCGGCGGGAGGAAAGGCCTCCGTCAGGCGGGCCCGGGTCCAGCGGGCCCACCCAGGGCGCGCTCTCAGGACCCAAGGATCTTGTTCACCAGCGAGGAGGTGGATTCCACAATGGCGATCACCTTCTCGTAGGGCATCCGGGTGGGTCCGATGATGCCCACGACCCCCTTCAATCCCCCGATGCGGTACTCGCTGGTAACGAGGGTGAACTCCGCCAACTCTTCCTGGGGGTTCTCACCCCCGATGGTGATCTGCAGGCCCCCGGGATGATCTCGGTCCACCAGGGCCCGCAACAGGACGTCCCGGCGTTCCGTCAGCTCGATCAAGCCCTTCAGCCTTTCCCCGGAGGTGAACTCGGGCTGGGCCGCCAGGAGGCTCGGTTTGCCGAGGAGGATCTCCGAGTCCTCCATATGGGACCAGTTGAAGAGCTCCGAACCCGATTCCACAAAGATGTTGAGCAACTCCTCGGCTGTGGCATCGTCAGGGCAGGAATCCCGGAGGCGCTCCGGCAATGTCTCCTGAATCTCCTTCAGGGTGAGGCCGGCCAACCTCTCGTTCAGAAGAGCGGTGAGGGCGGCCAGGGTATCGTCGGGCATCTCTCCGTCGAAATCCACGTAGACGGTCCGGACCAGGCCGCTTCTTATGGTGGCCACCAGAAGGATCTTGCTCGACGAGGCACAGACGAGATCCAGCTTCTCCAGAACCGCTTCGTCCAACCTGGGCGCCAGGCCGAGCCCCAGCTCCATGGAAAGAAGGCTCAGGGCCCTGGCAGCCCGGCGAATGAGCCGCTCCAGCGTGGTGGGCCCGGCATGGCCGAGCTCACGAAGGAGGGTACTCTGCTCCTGGGCGCTCAATGCAGGCGCCCGGATGAGCTGGTCCACTTGGAAACGATAGGCCAGATCCGTGGGAACCCGACCGGCGGAGGCGTGGGGGTGGGTCAGGTACCCCTTCTCCTCCAGATCGCTCATGGTGTTCCGAATGGTGGCAGGAGACACGCCGAGGCCGCTGCGTCGGGCCACGGTGCGACTCCCCGCGGGCTCCGCGGTGTCGACGTAGGCCTGAACCACAGCTTTCAGAACATGGATCTCACGATCCGAGAGATCCTGTCCCACCGGTTTCACTCGATAGGTCCGGTCCATAACTCACCGAAAGATCAACCATGTCGGGAACGAGCGTCAACCCGTGGGCTCCGCGGCGGAAGCCCCACCCACCCTCCATGGGCGTCCCGGTCCTCCACCTCCTCGATCCTGCTCCACGGCTGAATCCAGGGCCACCGCCAGGTGGTCCAGAAGGAGCCATCCACGGGGCGTCAGGATCACCGCATCCTTCTCCAGCCTGGCATAACCCTCCAGCGCCCACTCCTCCACCACCTCCCGGGCCGAAGAGCCCAGATCATCCAGGTGTATCCCCGCTGCCGTTCTGAGCCCGAGCCAGATCCGCTCCAAGGCAACCTCCCGGGTACCAAGCTTCTCTTCGGATTCCCAAGGCGGCTGTCCCGCCAAAACCACCTCCTGGTATGCACCCCAGGCCTTCAAGTTCCAGCGGCGACACGGATGCAGGAACGAGTGGGCACTGCTTCCGAGTCCCAGGTAGGGCTCTCGGGTCCAGTAGACCAGATTGTGTCTGGCCTCGAAGCCCGGCAGGGCGAAGTTGGACACCTCATAGTGTCGGTATCCGCCCGTCTGGAGCCGTCTGCTCGCTTGCAGGAAATCTTCTCCATAGGCCTCTTCCGAGGCGAGGGTGACCCTCCCCTCCCGGACGGCTCGGGCCAGAGGTGTTCCTTCCTCCGAAGCGAGGCCGTACAGGCTGAGATGGGGAACTTCCAGGGCGACAGCATGATCCAGGTCAGACCTCCAATCCCGCTCCACCGTCTCCGGAAGACCGAAGATGAGGTCCAGGTTGATGTTCATGAGGCCTTCGGCTCTCGCCCGCTCCACCGCCGCGCCAATTTCGGAAGGTCCGTGGAGACGGCCCATCCAACGAAGGGCTCCCGGGTGGAAGCTCTGAGCTCCCAGGCTCACCCGGTTGACACCCGCTGCACTCCACCCCCGGGCCAGTCCTGCGGTGAAAGACTCGGGATTCGCCTCTGCCGTCCATTCGAGACCGGCGTCGCGAAAGCGCTCCGGACCCAGAATCCCGACGAACTCTTCCATGGCCTCCGGCCCCAGGAGAGAGGGCGTCCCACCTCCCACGTAGACCGTCGCCAGCGCAGGTGACAGTAGAAAGCGGCCCTCCGCCGCCACGAGGTCCAACTCCGCCGCCAGGGCCGCCAGCCACCCTTCCAGGTCCGGCCGGGGGGCCACCGTCACGGAGAAATCGCAGTAGTGACAGCGCTGGGCGCAGAACGGAGCATGAACGTACACCGACGAGATGGCAGCAGGGGCCGGCTCATCCGCCACCAGGCGCATTGGGCCCCAGCGGGCGAAAGCGCCTCCGTGAGGACCCTTCGAATCCTGTATTCCCGGCCTGACTTCCTCGGACATCCGGCTCCCCTATCGGCGCTGGAACCTGAGCCCGGGACACTGGACCACCAACCCGGCCAGTTCCAGTGCGGAGAGGCCTGCCAGGGCCTCCCCGGGGGACATGGCGGCTCGGAGGGCCAGCTCCTCCACGGGAGAGGCCTCCGGAGACAGGACATCCCACAGTCCCCGAAGCTCCGGGGGAACGGGCGAACTTCCGGGCGAATTCCCGGGCGACCCCCCTACAGGGGGCCGGGGGCCGCCGGTGCCCCTGGCCGCCAACTCGGGGAGCTCCTCCAGGACCGCTTCGGGGTCCGGGAGGACCCGTGCTCCATCCCGGAGGAGGCCGTTGCTTCCTCGGCACTGCGGGTTCTCCACGGAACCCGGTACCACCAGGATGTCCCGGCCCAGGTCCAGGGCATGTTCCACCGTGATGAGAGCCCCACTTCTCTCCCCGGCCTCCACCACGATGACCGCTTCCGCCAGAGCTGCGATGATCCGATTCCTCTTCGGGAAGTGGAAGGGGAGCGCCGGCTCTGAGGGGAGGAACTCGGATACGGCCAGGCCGGTGGCGGCAATCCGGCGGAGAAGAGAACGGTGGGACGGGGGATGGACGACCCGGAGACCCGAGCCGAGAACCGCCACCGTGTTGCCTCCGCCGTTCAGGGCTCCCCGGTGGGCCGCCCCATCGATGCCCAGGGCCATGCCGCTGACCACCGTCACTCCTCCCAAAGACAGGCGGTTGCCCAGGGTTTCCGCCGTGCGGCGGCCCCCTTCCGTGGCTCGGCGGGATCCCACGATGGCCACACAGGGAGAATCTAGAAGCTCGGCCCGTCCCCGAAGGAAGAGCAGGGGTGGAGGGTCCACCAGAGCCCGGAGGGAATCCGGATAGCGAGAGGAGGTCATGGGAAGAACGTCCATTCCCTCCCGAAGCCACGATTCCAGCTCATGCTCCTCGGCCGGGAAATCCCAGAGCTGTCTTTGGGCTTGGGCCGCCGCAAGGGCCCCTTGCGCCGACCCGTGGGCATCGACCAGCACACGGATTCCCCGTTCTCCCAGCCTGGGGTTCCCCTTCAATCGGAGAAAGGCTGTCGCCTCCGCCAATTCGTCGGGAGTCAGCCTTCCTCGGGCACCCACCACTCCTCCTCATCCTCATTCCCCTCCTTCTCAACCTCTTCCCGGATCCGGGCCCAGAGACCATCCAGAAGGGGATGGAGCCCCTTTCTCGCAACGGCGCTCACCGGAAACACGCCCCACGCCTCCGAAGCATCCACCTGCGGGAGGGGGTCTCCCGGGTGCAAAAGATCCGTCTTGGTGAGAACCACGCAATGTGGAGTTCGGCTCAACTCCTCCGAGTAGCTTCCGATCTCCTGCCGGAGCTGGTCGTACTCCTCCTGGGGATCCTGGGCGTCCATCGGGATCAGAAAGGCCAGGGAACGGGTGCGTTCGATGTGCCGGAGGAACTGGAGCCCGAGCCCGCGTCCCTCGTGGGCCCCTTCGATGATTCCCGGGATGTCAGCCACTACAAAGGTGCGGAGGTCCGAGAGCTGCACGACCCCCAGGTTCGGGGTGAGGGTGGTGAAGGGGTAGTCGGCGATCTTGGGGGTCGCGCCGGAGATGGCGGCCAGGAGCGTGGACTTGCCGGCGTTGGGCTGCCCCACCAATCCCACGTCGGCAATGAGTTTCAGCTCCATCTCCAGGGTCCGCTCCTCTCCCTCCTCCCCCGGCTCCCACTGCCGAGGCGCCTGCCTGGTGGAAGTGGCGAATCGGGCGTTGCCCCTGCCACCGCGTCCCCCCACGGCCACCACCAGCCGCTCGCCGCTCTTGAGGAGCTCCCCCAGGAGCTCCCCGGTGTCCGCGTCCCGGACCAGAGTTCCCGGAGGCACCTTCACCACCACGTCGTCCCCCCCCCGGCCGGTGCGGTTGCTCCCCTCACCGTGCTGGCCCCGTTCCGCCCTGTAGTGCTGTCGGTGTGTCAGGTCCAGGAGGGTGGAGAGATGGGTGTCCACCACCAGAACCACGTCACCCCCCTTCCCTCCATCCCCCCCGGAGGGCCCGCCCCGGGGCACGCCCTTCTCCCTCCTGAAAGCTTCCGCACCGGAGCCTCCCGTCCCGGCCTGAACCCGAATCACCGCTCGGTCCACGAACATGATGGAACGTTTCCTCCTTGTTTCTCATTCCGCCTGCTTGCCGGGGCTAGTCTCGAGATCCGGTCTACGGGCTCTGGTCCCGGGCCAGGACCTTCTCCCACACATCCCTGGCCTCCTGCCGTCTCTTCTCGTTTCGGAACTCCGAGCCCTCCTGGAGGGCCCTGTCCACTTCTCCTGGCGAAGCCCCGGCGTTCAATGCCCCTCGGAGGTGGGAGTAGAGCTGCCGGGGAGCCCCAAGCACCGAAAGGAGCGCCACGATGCAGAGCTCCCGGGTGGCCAGATGGAGACCTGTGCGGCCCAGGACCTTCCCGTATCCCTCCATGACCATCCACCGTTCCATATCCGGGTGCATGGCCTTCACGTTCGCCCGCAGCCTCTCGTATTGCCCGCCGTAGACGATCTGGCACACCCCTTCCCCCCGCTCCTCCCAGGATTCGGGAGCGTGAACCGCGGCTGGCCCGGCCTTCTGCCCTGAGATCTTTCGCCAGAGCGCGAAGGCATTCAGGGCTATGGGATAGCCCAGAAAGAGGTAGCTCTGGAGGATCACTTCCTCCACCTCCTCCGGATCCGCCTTGAGCGCACATTCTCGCAGAGTCGCCCTGAGTATGCGGGAGTCTCGGGCCGCCAGGGCCGCGCTCAAACGAACCAGAAGTGCTTGCTCGGTTTTCACAGGACTCCACCGGTCTTCTCGGGGTGCACGATGGCAGAGCCGAGCCTGAAGGAGGCCAAGCCGTTTCCAAGATCCCCCCTGGTGTGGGACCATGGAATGGCCCCTTCGGACAGTCGCATCCAAAGAAAGCCTATCCCAGTGCCGCCCTCATATTCTCCAGGAAGAGCCGCAGCCCCACAAGCAGGAAGACCAGCCCGAACAGGATCTTCAGGGCGCGGGCGTTGAGCCTCTTGTTGATGTAGACCCCCACTCGCACCGTGAGGACCGCGCCCGGCAAGAGGACCAGTCCCGCCGGGAGGAAGATGTAGCCGGCAGAGCCCGGCGGTAGATCGGGATGGCCCCAACCGGTGAGGACATAGGTCAGGGCTCCCACCAGGGCGGAGAAGACCACGATCCCCAGGGAGGTGGCGGCCACCTTCTTCATGTCCAGGCGAACGAGATAGATGAGGATGGGGATCGCCACGATCCCTCCCCCCACTCCCAACAGGGAGGTGATGAATCCGATGAAGAGCCCGCCCACCAGGGCCAGAGCCCACCCCTTTCCCGGATCCCCGTCGGCCGCCCCGTCTCTTCGGGAGGCGTTCAGGAGGTTGAGGCCGCTGGCAATGAGAAAGGCCCCGAAACCTGCCTTCAGAGCCTCCGCCGGGAGACGCACGGCAACCTGAACTCCCACAATGGCCGCCAACATGGCAGTGCCCACCATGGGTAAGGCTACCCTCCAGGCAACCAGCCGGGATCGTTGGTAGACGAGAACGCCTGCAAGGGCCGTGGGTACGATGACGAGAAGGCTCGTGGCGTGGGCCACCACGGCATGATGGGCCGGGGGCACGTTGATGCCACTCCATTCGGGGTGGGCAAAGAGGAGGTAGAGGAAGGGCACCATGACGATCCCCCCTCCCACACCCACCAACCCCGAAACCACTCCCACCAACCCCCCGAAAAGAAGGGTGATGGCCATGGCCAGGAGGCTCATGCCTTAGGAGAGCCTCCTTCGGCCCGCCTGTGACGCCACGCCCGGCTCGTGCCCCGGACCCGGTCGCCGCACCTCGCCCGCCTCGTGTTCCCCTTCCTCTTCGTTCGCAGTGGGCCCCCTTGCCTCGCCGGTCTCTTGCCCCGCGCCCGACCCTTCCTCTTCTCTGGGATCTACCGCCTCACCCGGCACTTCCACCTCACCCATCTCGCTTCCCTCGGTGCCGTGGGCGCCGGACGACACCTCCTGGGCCCCCTGCACCACGGGCAGCCAGTCCGAGCGATGGGGCTCAGCGGCGAAGGTCAGGAGTTCCTCGGGAGAAGTGGAATCCTCCAACAGACGCAGCGCCCTCTGGAGTATGCGGTCCTGGGGGAACGCATGGTGGAACTCCCCCACATCCCCCCATGCCCGCAGGGCGATCTCCTTCTCCAGCTGGAAGCGGATGAACCGTTCAGCTTCCTGGAAACCGGATGTGCTCAGCTCGACCCCGGATTCCCGCAGGACATCATGGAAGTAGTGGAGGTCGGCGGCAGTGAGCTGGAAGCCGGGTTCCAAGTCAGGGTTCTTCTGCAGGTACTCCACGGAGTAGTTGAAAACCGCCGTGAAGAAACGGCCGCCCGTGCGCTCCAGCTCCAGGATGGCGTTCCTCTCTCGGGTGGTGAGGGTGTCCGCAATGACCAGCAGGTCCGGCACGATTCCACCCCCGCCCAGGACCATCCGCCCGGCGGGCGTGTGGAAGGGCGGTTTGGCCACGGTATCGGGAAGGGTGGCCAGGAGGCCCGAGAGTGTGAGAACGCTTCGCTCCATGGCCACGAGCTGGTCTTCCCGCTCCTTGTGTATGGACCGACCCAGCGGCGTGTACCACCTGGCCGTGGTCAGACGCAGGTAGTTCCCCCCGGTGAGAGGGAAGAGGGTCTGGACCGAACCCTTGCCGAAGGTGGGCGCTCCCACCACCACGGCCCGGTCATGGTCCTGGAGGGCGCCGGCAATGATCTCCGACGCGCTGGCACTGCGCTCGTCCACCAGGACCACGACGCTCAGGTCGGCGAACACCTGGCGCTCACGTGCGCCGAACGTCTCGCTCTGATTGACGGCCCGTCCCCTGGTCTGCACCACCATCTGGCCCGGTTCCAGGAACA
>PXFI01000193.1 GCA_003564295.1 Gemmatimonadota bacterium
CCATGCCCACCGACTCCAGGGCCGCCTCCGCCTTGACCCGGTCTCCCCGGGAAGGCCGCCGGAAGAGGCCAAGGTTCCCGTACCGACCCATGAGGACCACGTCCCGCACCGAGAGGGGGAAGCCCTTCGGCAGCTGGATCCTCTGGGGCACGTAGCCGATGGGCTGTCTCTGCCGGCCCGGAGGGCGGCCCAGAATGAAGATCCTCCCCCGCTTGGGCTTGACGATCCCCAGGAGGAGCCTAAGGAGGGTGGTCTTGCCGGCGCCGTTGGGTCCGATGAGGGCCACGAACGATGCGGTGGGAACCTCCAGGGACACCCCTTCCAGGACGCTCCGGTTCCCGTAGGAGAACCAAATGTCCTCCACCTGGATGGCAGCGCCCTCACGGGCGGAGCAGCAGGTCATCCCTACTCCTGGCCCTGCCCCAGCCCCAGAACGAACTGCCTGGTGTTGAAGCGGAGGAGCTGGAAGTATCCATCCCGCCCCTCCAGGCCCGGCCCCCCCAGGGGGTCCAGTATGCAGGTGGGGCGGGCCAGCTCCGACGCCAGGGCCTGCACCGCCACCTCCCCCATCTGGGGCTCCATGAACACGCAGTCCACGCCCCGGGCCCGAGCCACCTCCAGGAGATGGGCCAGCTCCCGGCTGGACGGGTCCATGCCGGAGTGGGAGTGAACCACACCTACCTCTTCCAACCCATAGCGCTCAGCGAAGTAGATCCAGGCGGGGTGGGCCGCCACGAAAGCCCTCTTCTCCAGGGGGTCAAGGGCCCCCCGGATCTCCTGGTCGAGGAAGGTGAGGGAGTCCCCGAGGGCCCGAGTCCTCTCCTCCAACCTTTCGGGTGCCAGGGAGAGGTGCTCTTCCAGGGCTCCCTGGAGCGCGGGCAGGATCCGGTCTCTCACCAGGATGGGATCCAGCCAGATGTGGGGGTTTCCGGATCCGTGGTCGTGGTCTCCGGAGAGAAGGGGAACCACGTCCGCGAGCCTGAGCACCACCGCCTCTCCACCGGAGGCCCCCGGCAGGCGGGCCACCCATTCGTCCAAGCCGCCCCCGATCATGACGAAGATCCCCGCCCCCTGGAGGCTCTGCATCTGCCTGGGAGTCACCTCGAAGGTGTGGGGGGATGCCCCCACCGGGAGGAGAACCTCCACGTTGGCCTCCTCTCCCACCATCCACTGGAGGAGGTCACCCATGGGGAAGATGGAGGTCACCACCGTGGGCCGGAGCTCGTCTTCGGGCTCTGGCGAAGCGTCGCCGCAAGCCGAGGCCAGGAGAGGAGTCAGGAGCAAGGCCAGAAGGAAGGCCCGAGCAGGAAAGTGCGGCCGAGGCATGGTTCCACACTCCAGGTGGAGGTCATGGCGTGTCGAAGGTCCGGCGCACTGGGCACCGATTGGCTATGGATAGTCTAATCTGGAAGGCAAGGTGGGGGAACGGTGACCCGGATCATCCCTCCCCCAGGACCTTCCTCCGAAGGGAGTCAAGGAGGGGCGTGGGGGTCAGCTCCCCATCGATGATGGCCGCCAGCTCCTCCTCGGAGCGCCAGTGGGCTTCAAGCTCCGCCAGCTCCATCTCCAGGAGCCGCTGCTCGGAAGCCTCGCTGGAGGCGATCTCCAGGGCGATGCCCCCAATCCTCCCCAGGTCCCCGAGGCGCTTTCCGTCCTTCAGGAGAATCCGGCTGAGGTCGGAAGGAGAGCCGGCCTCCTGGATGAGGCGGGTGGCCCCGGAGATGACGGTCTCGGAGGCTCCCTGGAAGTTGTGGTAGGCCAGGACCCGCTTGCTCGTGGCAGTGGCTTCGTGCCCCTTGAGGTGCAGCCCCCCCTGGCGGTGATCCCTGCACGAGGGGCACCGATACACCAGGCCCGCCGGGGACACGTCGTCGAAGGGATGAAGGATGAGGTGCTCCCTGCGGCGGAAGGAGACTCGGCGAAAGAGGTAGCCGCAACGGGAGCACCGGACCCGCCCGCGCCAGGCGTCGCTCCCGAACCGCATCCACCGGGCGGCGTCCGGGACACGGCCCGGCACCTTGTCCCAGAGGATCCAAGCGGTGATGAGCCCCACACCGCCGGTTACCAGCCCACCCCAGATGGCGGCTCCGGTTCCGATGGCCCCGGCGGCGGCCAGGGCCTTGTAGTTCTTCCGGCGCCGCACCAGCTCGGCTCCGTAGCGCCACCACGCCTGCTCCGCGAGGTTGGCTTGGCCCACCCGGACGATCTCCAGCTCCCCCCACCGCAGGAGGGAGATGTTCTCGGTGCTGGACAGTACCCTGGCCCGGCCCCGGACCACCTCCTCCAGCTCCTCCAAGGCCTCCCACCGCTCCTCCAGGGGGGCAAGGCTCCATCTTCTGCACCGCCTGCATACGGCCCAGAGCCGACCCCGGGAGGGGTCGTAGGCCACCCTGGTCCCCAGGGGGAAGTGCTCGAGGCTTTCGTTGGGCCGAAAGGCCCCGCCGCACACCAGGCAACGTCGGAACATGGCAACCTCCTACACCATGTACGAAGAAGCCTTCCCCGGTCTTCCGAACGCTCTTTCCTTGCCCGTCGGAACCGGCTCTTCTAACTTTAATGGCGTGAAAATTGCATGGCAGTCTTCGTCTTCTGGCGCCGGAGGGCGCCTATGAGCGACCGAGTCCTGGGAATCGTTCCTGCCCGACTCGCCTCCACCCGCCTCCCGAACAAGCCTCTTTACCCCCTTCTCGGCCGGCCCCTCATCGAGTGGGTCTGGCGGAGGGTGGAAGAGATGAGCGTGCTGGACGAGGTGGTGGTGGCCACGGACGCGGAAGGGGTCGCCGAGGTATGCCGGGCCATGGGAGCCCCGGTGGAGATGACCTCACCGGATCATCCCTCCGGTACCGACCGGGTGGCGGAGGTGGCCCGGCTGGAAAAGTACTCGGGATTCCGGGTCATCGCCAACATCCAGGGGGACGAGCCCCTGTTGAAGGAGGCTCACCTGGCTGCCGCCATTGACCTGGTGAGGGGGAAGGGTTGGGAGATCGGCACCTGCGCTACCCCTCTCATGGACAGGGAGACACGGAAGGATCCTTCCGTGGTGAAGGTCGTTCGAGCCCAATCCGGCCGAGCGATCTACTTCTCCCGGTCTCCCATCCCCTACAAGAGGGACGACAAGCCCTCCCTCGAGGAGTTGAGCCGGGAGCCGTTCCTCCGCCATATCGGCATCTATGCCTACACACCGGAGGCTCTCGAGAACTGGGTAGCCCTGAGGCCTTCCCACCTGGAAGTGCTGGAGCAGCTCGAGCAGCTCCGACCCCTGGAAGCCGGGGCCCGGATCGGAGTGGCGGTGGTGGGTGCGGCCCACCCGGGCGTGGACACTCCTGCCGACGTGGCGAAATTGGAAGAACGTCTCCTGGAGCTCAGGGGAGCCCCCGGTGGAAAGGGGAAGGAATGAAGAAGACCACGACCACACCCACCAAGTACGTCTTCGTGACCGGGGGAGTGGTTTCCTCCCTGGGGAAGGGGATCGCCGCAGCCTCCCTGGCCCGGCTTCTCAAAGAGCGGGGCCTGAGGGTCACCCTCCAGAAGTTCGATCCGTACATCAACGTGGACCCTGGCACCCTCTCGCCTTTCCAGCACGGCGAGGTATTCGTCACCGACGACGGCGCCGAGACGGACCTGGACCTGGGTCACTACGAGCGGTTTCTGGACGATTCCCTGAGCCAGGCCAACAACATCACCACCGGACGAGTCTATCAGAGCGTCATAGACAAGGAGCGCCGCGGAGACTTCCTGGGATCCACCGTGCAGGTTATTCCCCATATCACGGATGAGATCAAGAGCAGTATCCGCCGTCTGGGCAAGGACATGGACGTGGTCATCACAGAGATCGGCGGCACCGTGGGGGACATCGAAAGCCTGCCGTTTCTGGAGGCCATCCGGCAGTTCCGGCAAGAGGTGGGCTCCGGAAACTCCCTGGTGATCCACCTGACCCTGGTGCCCTATCTCGCGGCCGCGGGAGAGCTCAAGACCAAGCCGACCCAGCACTCGGTGCGGGAGCTCATGGAGATCGGGATCCAACCCGATGTCCTCATCTGCAGGACCGATCGCCCCATGGACGAGGACCTCCGGAAGAAGATCGCCCTCTTCACCAACGTTCACGTCAACGGAGTGATCCAGGCCCTGGACGTGGACACCATCTATGCGGTGCCCCTGGAGTTCAAGCGGCAGAAGCTGGACGACTTCGTCGTGGAGCGCTTGGGCCTGGAGACGAAGCCGCCCGATCTTGCCGAGTGGCGGGGAATGGTAGAGAGGATCCGGTCGCCCTCCAGCGGCCCGGCCCTCATCGCGGTGGTGGGGAAGTACACCGATCTCGTGGACTCCTACAAGTCCATTCAGCAAGCCCTCATCCACGGTGGCATCGCCAACGACGTGGGGGTAAGGATCGATTGGCTTTCCAGCGAGCGGTTCGAAGGGGAGGAGGGGTCGCAGGACTTGAAGGGATATCACGGCATTCTCGTCCCCGGGGGCTTTGGCCCCAGGGGTGTGGAGGGGATGCTGGAAGCGATCCGTTGGGCCCGGGAGAGGGGCGTGCCGTTCTTCGGGATCTGTCTTGGGCTCCAGTGCGCCGTCATCGAGTTCGCCCGCAACGTGGTGGGGCTGGAGTACTCCCACTCCTTCGAGTTCGACAAAGGGGCCCCCCACCCGGTGATCTGCCTCATGGACTCTCAGCTCCGGATTACGAAAAAGGGGGGCACCATGCGACTGGGTGCCTATCCGGCCCGGCTGGCTCCCGACTCTCTGGCGGCCCGGATCTACGGGACCCAGGAGATCAGCGAGAGGCACCGGCACCGCTTCGAGTTCAACAATGACTACCGGGAACCCTTCGAGACGTATGGCATGGTGTTCAGCGGCCTCTCCCCGGACGGCAAGCTTGTGGAGATGATCGAGCTTCCGGGCCACCCCTGGTTCCTGGGATGCCAGTTTCACCCCGAGTTGAAGAGTCGGCCCACCCGTCCACATCCCCTTTTCGCTTCCTTCGTCAGGGCCGCCGCCGAGGCCGGCGGCCACCTGAATAGCTGCCCCCCCTCCTCAATTCCCGAAGGGAGGAGCTAGGAGCATGCAGGCCCAGGGTGGAGGGCTCCATGTTTGAGCGGTTCTCGCTGATGGCAGGTCCATGCGTTCTGGAAGAGGATGCCCTGAATCTGGAGGTGGCCCGGGTCCTGTCCCTGCTCTCGGGCAGGCTCGGCCTTCCCGTGGTCTTCAAGGCTTCCTACGACAAGGCCAACCGCTCCAAGGCCGATTCCCTCCGGGGGCCCGGGCTGGATGAGGGGCTCCGGCGCCTGGCCAGGGTGAAGGGTGATACGGGACTTCCCCTCATCACCGACATCCACGAACCCTTCCATGCGGCCGAGGCGGCCAGGGTGGTGGACGTCCTTCAGATTCCCGCTTTCCTCTGCCGCCAGACGGATCTCCTGGTGGCGGCCGGGGAGACGGGCCGGGTGGTGAGCATCAAGAAGGGCCAGTGGATGGCGCCGGAAGAGATGGCCCACGCGGTGGAGAAGGTGCGCCTGGCGGGATCTCCGGAAGTGGTGGTGACGGAGAGGGGAACGTTCTTCGGTTACGGGAACCTGGTGGTGGACATGCGCTCCTTCTGCCGGGTCCGCCAGGCGGCGGGGGTCCGTGTGATCTTCGACGGTACCCACTCGGTCCAGCGCCCCGGGAAGGCGGCGGGGTCCAGCGGGGGCGACCCGGAGCACATCCCCTCTCTTGTGCTGGCTGCTGTGGCCGCCGGGTGCGACGGCCTCTTCCTGGAGACCCACCCCCGGCCTTCCAGCGCACCCTCCGACGCCACCAACATGCTCCCCCTGAGTGATTTGGAACCGCTTCTGGAGAGGGTCATGGCCGTTCGGTCGGCCCTGGGGGAGGGGGAGGAGGGCTCATGACGCGGCGTCCAACAGAAGAGGCCCGTTCGGCTAAAGACGCCCCCCCAGCTGAAGGCCCTCTCGCGGGCCAGGATGACCTCTCGACCCACGCCCCCTTTGCCGAGCTCGCCAGGAAGGTCCGGCTGGTGATCCTGGATGTGGATGGCGTCCTCACCGATGGCGCCATCTGGGTGGGGGCCCTGCCCGGTGGGGAGAGCCTGGAACTGAAGCGGTTCGACATCCTGGACGGCCTCGGGATCCGGTTGCTCCAGGAGGCCGGCATCGAGGTAGCCTTCGTTTCGGGGCGGGTGTCCCGGGCCACCGAGGTCCGGGCTCGGGAGCTGGAGGTCGTTGAGTGTCACCAGGATGGAGGGGCCCAGAAGGTCCGGGCTATCCGTGGCATCCTCCAGCGCCTGGGTGTGGATTGGGACCAGGTGGCCATGCTGGCCGACGATCTCCCGGACCTGGCGGTTCTCCGCAGAGTCGGGTTGCCGGCAGCCGTGGCCAATGCCACGAGTGAGGTCCGCCGGGCGGTGGTATGGCAGGGGGAGCGGAGGGGTGGGGACGGAGCCGTCCGGGAGTTCTGTGAGGCTATCCTCAAGGCCAGGGAGGAGTGGGAGGAACTGGTGGAGGACTACGTCAGGGCCCGGAACGACCACCGAAGAGAGGAGTAGCCACCGGTGGACGCCAAGGAAGGAAAGGATCTGCTGCGGAAGGCCCGTACGGTTCTCGATGCCGAGAGCCGGGCCATCGCGGCCCTTTCCCGCCGCATCGGTCCGGAATTCGTCGAGGCCGTGAAGCTCCTGGCGGGTGCCCGGGGCAGGGTCATCGTGTCGGGGATCGGGAAGAGCGGGATCATCGGACGCAAGATTGCCGCCACCCTGACGTCCACGGGGACCCCCGCCAGCTTTCTCCATCCCGTGGAAGGTCTCCATGGGGACCTGGGAATCGTGGGGCGGGAAGATGTGGCCATCCTGGTGTCCAAGAGTGGAGACACCTCCGAGCTCACGGGTCTCATGAGCTACTTCGTGCGTCTCGGGCTTCCCATCATCGCCATGACGGGCGACGTGGACTCGTCACTGGGCCGCTCCGCCAGGGTGGTGTTGGACTGCTCCGTGGAAGAGGAGGCCTGCTCCTTCGTCCAGGCTCCCACCACCTCCACCACGGCAACCCTGGCCATGGGCGATGCCCTGGCGGTGGTCCTCATGGAGAAGAAGGGGTTCAAGGCCGAGGACTTCGCCGTCCTGCATCCCGGCGGCTCCCTGGGCAGGAAGATGACCCTGCAGGTGGAGGAGGTCATGGTGGGAGACGAGTACCCCTGGCTTGGCCAGGACGCCCTCATGCGTGACTGCATCGTACCTTTGGCCGAAATGCGGGGTACTGTTCCCATAGTGGGAGATGCAAAGGAGGTGGTGGGTGTGGTGACGGCGGGAGACCTCACCCGCCTCATGGAGCGGACCCCTGACTTCCTCGAGGTTCCCGTTCGGGAGGTCATGACCCGAACGCCGAAGCTCGCCCACATGGGAGAGCTGGCTTCGGCGGCGGTGCATCGGATGGAGAAATACGGCGTCATGGCTCTTCCAGTGGTGGATCAGGCCCACCGTCTCCAAGGAATCGTCCACCTCCATGACCTTATGAGGTCCGGAGTTGTATGATGTTGAAGGACAGTATCTTATCCTGCGCTATCGGAGGGCCTGGGCCCGTGAGGCCGCCAGGGCGGGGCAGGGGTATCCGTGGCCTCGGCCGTTGGGCTCTCGGTGTTCTTCCTCTGACGTCGATCCTCCTGGCATGCAGTGACGATCATGGGACGCCGGTTGGCTCCCCCCTACTCCTTGAGACGGGAGCCGACGCCGTGTTCGTGGGGCTGGATCACTACATCGGGGTGGATGGGGTGAGGGAGGGCAAATTGTATGCGGACACGGCCTACCTCTACAGCGACTCCTCCCTCTACGTCCTGACCAACCCCATCCTGGTCCTCTTCACCGAGACGGGAGTCCAGCGGGCCAGGGTCACGGCGGAACGAGGCCGAATGAAGACCAACAGCCAGGAGATGACCGCTCAGGGCAACGTGATCCTGGAGATCACCGAGGGGAACAAACGGGTGGAGTCCGCCGAGCTCCATTACGATCCCAACGGGGACCGCATCTGGAGTGATTCCCTCACCGTCATGCACGAGGCCGGGACCACAGTCCGGGGCATGGGCTTCCACTCGGATCTGGACTTCCGCGTCATGAGGGTGGGGGCCGGCAGTATCGTTACGGGAGGAGGTGGGGGCGGTTGATGGCTCGCACGGTCCTCTGGCTGGCCTTCCTTTCGGTGATTGTTCTGGCGCCCCCTCCCCTGGGGGCCCAGGAGCAAGAGAGGGCCTGTGACGTGCCCCGTCACGAAGGGTTCACCAGCATCATACTCCCTAACGATACCAGAGTCCTTTATTTCTCCCGACCCACTATACGATGTCCCGGGGGCACGTGGATCACGGCGGACAGCGCCGTAGTCTACGAGTCAACTCGTTACAACCAGCTGTTTGGAAACGTGGTGTTCGTGGAGGAGGACAGTCGTTTGACGGCGGACCGGGCCCAGTATTTCGAGCGGGAGGGGCGGCTGGTTGCTTGGGGGGATCCGATTCTGACCGACCAGGCCGAGGGTTCGGTCATCAGGGGAGACCATATGGTCTTCGTCCGGGCCGGGGAGTGGCAGCCCGATGACTTGCTTACGGTTACGGGAGAGCGGCCCCACGCCACCCTGTATCCCACCCGGAGACCGGAGCCGCATCCCCCCCCGGCACCTCCACCGGACAGCATCCAGGAAGGGATCCCGCCGCCGGTTCCGGATAGCTTGGTGCGGCCCACGTCCCGAGAGACCGAAGTAACCCGGGCTGAGGATACCTCGGCCATGGTCGCAAGCCAGGAACCTGCGGAGAGGGTTCCCTACGAGGTCTACGCCCAGAGGATCATCCTGGAGGGATCCAGGTACTTCCGGGCCGCGGGGTCCGTGGTCATCACCCGGGATTCCCTTGATGCGGCTGCGGAGGTGATGGTGTTTGACCAGGAGATGGGAGTGCTCTCTCTCCTCGAGGCAGCCCGGGTGAAGACCCCCGGCACCGACCTGGCGGCCGATTCCATCCGTCTCGATCTCATGGAGGATGAGATCCGGGAGGTTCACGCCAGGAGCAACGCAGTCCTGGAGAGCGAGGACGTGAGAATGCTGGCTCCCATCCTCCGGCTGTACTTCACCGAGGGCGAGCTGGAGCTCCTGGTGGGAG
>PXFI01000266.1 GCA_003564295.1 Gemmatimonadota bacterium
CCACGAGCTCCGGGACCTCATCCCGGTTCATCTCCTCCTTGAAGTTGTCGATGGCCTCGCGGAAGGCTTGCCGAAGATTCTCGAACATGGCTCGGTGGGCCTGTCTTGATGTCGTCGGATCCCAGGGTTCCGGCACAGAGGCCGGATTACTCGGAACTTAGCATGCCACCCCGCCGCCAAAAAGAAGAGGGTCCCGGGCGCTTGCCCGGGACCCCCACGGCCGGAGGCAGGGAGGGGCCGTCGGCGGTCTTCATGGGTGCCTTCGCCACCCGCGCCCCTGGCCTGGCCCTGAACGGTGGTGCTCGTCGCGCACCTGGCTCAGTTCAGGAGAGGCTCGATTCGCTGGGCGAAAGAGTTGCGGGCCCGGTGGAGGCGGCTCTTCACGGTACCGAGATTCACGCCGGTTATCTCAGCGATCTCCTCGTAGCTCTTTCCCTCGAGCTCCCTGAGACGGAAGACCAGGCGGTGATGCTCCGGGAGCTCCTCCACGGTCTCCTCCACGATTCGCCTTAGATAGCGCTTCCGGTACATATCATCTGGGCGCATGCGGGAATCCTCGAACTGGAGGGGCCGATGGTCATCGTCCCAACTCCTCTCGAGCTTCTGGAAAAGAACGACCGGGCTACGTGAGCGATTGCGGAGCTCGTTCTTCGCGAGGTTGCTGGCGATGGTGTAAATCCAGGTGGAGAACTTCTTCTCGGTGTCGAATCGGTGCAGATGGCGAGTGACCCTGATGAAGGCTTCCTGCACCAGGTCCTGGGCCCGATCCGGGTCGCCGGTCTTGCGGATGATGAAGTGGACGAGCCGGTCCCGGAAACGGTCGTAGAGTTGCTGAAACGCGCCGGGGCGTCCGTCCAGGTGGGCGGTGACGAGATCCTCGTCGCTCAGCTCGGCGAGGGCGGGGAGGTCTCTCAACTGCTGCTGGTCCAGCAATTCCTGGTAGGCCATGGTGCCCTCCTTCGGAAAAGCGGAGGCCCTGTTCTCAAGGCTGTGCCGGGACGGGAGAGTCTCTTCTCATCCTTCCGATCCAGGTGGTGGATGGCCCTGGATCCACTCCCGTTCACGGGACGTTCATTTTGAGTTTAAAATGTACCAGCTTCGACGGTAAATGGCAAGGGGGCGGCAGAAGAAGACGGGGGGACTGTGCTGCCAGCAAGCTCTGCCGTTGCCCTGACACGGAGAATGCTCGAGATTAGCCTCTTTCGATGGTGAAAGGAAACTCCATTCCGTGCGTGAAACAGGCGCTTCCAGCCGGTTCTCTCTCGGCCACTCCAAGGGCCCGAGCTCAGCGCCCCCTGTCAAGGGGAAGATCGCTGCATCGGTGGCCTTGTCTCTCCTGGAGGTGATTCAGGCACGGGACCTGCCGGGGGAGATCCTGGAGTCCGAAAACCCCGCTCAAACCATGCCCAGGCGCCTGGGGTTGAGCGGGGTGGTGGATGTGCAGATCCGCAGGCTCCGGCAGCAGGCTCGACGGCGGGAAAGGATCGATGAGGACCAGGTCCGGGACCTCTTTCACCTGGTGCTCCGGAGGCCCGATTCCGAGGAAGTCTTCTTCCAGGCTGGGCAACGCCTGGCCGGAAAGATGAAGCCCCCCTTCGGGATCGTGCGTCTCTTACCACAAAAGATCCTGTTCCCCCTGGCCCGCCGACAGGTGGAGAAGCGGATCAAGGCTCTCTTCTCCCGCCCTGTGGGGAGCTTCGTTCGTGGCAGCTTCATCCTGGAGGCAAGGGGGCACTTCCTCCTGGAGATGGATCCCGGAGGAGACGCCTGCCATCTCTTGTCGGGGCTGGCCCAGACCGTTCTCCAGCGGTACCTCTGCCGCGATGTCGTGGTTTCTCATCCGTCCTGTCAGGCTTTGAAGCATGAGCGCTGCCAGTGGTCGGCCTCCGAATGACCGGACCCTACAGGGATCCGACCATAACCTCAGAACTCCGGCCATAGGCCCGGGAAGGGGTTGGGGGGCTTGGTCTTCTTGACCCAGTGGGCGCGACAACCCTCGGAGCACGGGACGTTCCCCGTCGCCCCAGTGGGTTGCCCCACCGCTCCGCGCTCCGGCGCTGGAAGTCCAGGACCAGAGCGCGAAGGACTGCCGCCTTCGCCATCTTCACGGACCCGATCGCCGGGCGAGAACATATCGACCGCAGACTGCGCGCCACCCCTCTCCCTCACTCTCTGTCCCCTTCGTCTCGACATCCGCGACGCCGACTCCCACCGCCTGCCCATGCCGCCCTCGAGCAACGCGGCCTTTCAGGGCGGCCCCCCGCTCCCTCGCCCCGCCCCCCTCTCGCCTCGGAAGACCCTCTTCTCCCCTGGTTCTTGCCCCACGCCACCACCCTCCCCCACATTCCTCCCTGGCATCGACGGCCCATAACGCTCTGTCCGTATCTGTCGTCCCCGTGGCGGCTCAAGCCCAGGGCGACCGGCAGCATCGCTGTGCGGAGCACCTCGCCGAAGGGATGGGTGATGAGGTCCGGATCCCGGGGATCGGAGAGGCCCTTCTCCAGGAGCTTCCAGAGCCCGAGCCGCTCGCCCACCTCCCGCAGCAGCACGGCCCCGCCCTCGGCCGTCAGGCTCTCGGGGGTTGAGTGCAGTCCTGAAGGAAGGTTGGATTCCAGCCGAAGGAGCGCACCTTGAACTTCACTCGCAGCGTGTCGTCTCGTCTTCGCGATGCTTCGCTTCTTGGTCACATCCGAACTATCGGCATAGAGAGATGCGTCATGGGATTTTTCATGTTTGGACTATGACCCGACTATCGAAGCCGTGAATTATGCAGGTTCATACTTGGGCTATGAATGACTCTTTTCACTTTGTACCAAGAAGGAGATAATGATGTCTTTTCAGCACAGTAACGTGTATATCAGGCTTATCTCTTTCATAAGTTTAGCATTATTCTGCTGCACCTCAAGTGCCTGCACCTCCGCCGACGTTGAGAAGACATTATTCCAGATAGAGACCTTTGAAGAGCTGGAAGAGGCGATCGGAATTGCGAGAAAGCAGTTGGAGTTGAATCCTCGAGACGCGAAGACCCACTGTCTCTTGGCCGAACTAATGATATTGGATGGGCAGTATCAAGCGGAAACCTATCTTCTGCAGGCTTTGGAAATCGACCCCACAAACCTCAATTGTCTCATTGCATTATCGGAGCTTTACCGACGCAAGCATCAGTTTCAAGAGGGTGAAAGAATCTTAGAAAGGGCAGTGAACTTAGCGCCCGATGAGAAGTCTGTCTCTCTCCTCCAGGCAAGATTTGCAATAGACAGGATGGATTATCCCACAGCAGAGTCTATCTATTCAAATCTCTTAAAGACACATCCCGATTCTCCGGAAACTCTCATCGGCTTAGCCGAGGTCCTGTATGAGCTGCAGAACTTTGAAGCAGCGGAAGCACTCATCAATCAATGTCTTGAGATCAACCTAAACTTCGCTCCGGCCTATTCTCTTGCCTCTCTCATTTACCGTCGCAACCAAGCCACAAATGAGTGGAAGGAATCTGTGCGCAAAGCTGTGGTATTAGATCCTTTTGATGCAGAAGCAAGGGTGAGACTTGCTTTCGTTTTGAGCAGACTCGAGGGCAAGATCCAGGAGGGCTATCAAGAAGTAACGACAGCCCTGAGATTGGACCCTTTCTTGCGCTCGGCCTATTCTTTTCTGGGAAATGGCGGAACACCCTTCGACTATGTCGAGCAAGAGATAGAGGCTGATGATCCTACGGTCGCGAAAATTGTGACATTCCTCGAAGAGGGTGATATGCACTTGCTGAAAGGAGAGTATCTGGAGGCTGAAGAGGCTTTCCAGGAAGCTCTCCACCTCCACCCCGAGAACATAACTGCCCTAATGGGCATGGGGACCGTGAACTATCACCTTGCGAACTATGACGAGGCCATGAGCTGGTTTCGAAACGTGCTTGATATAAACTTTGATTATGGCCTTGCCCATTACGGCATGAGTCAATCGCTGTTGCGCATGAGGGACGGCTACAACATTAGACTTGCAGAAATGGAAGCCAAGTTTGCTCTTATGGATGCTCCCGAACATCCATATCTCCGGGATGTCTTCATCAATTATGATGAACTGGACCCCGAGCTCAAGAAGATTGTACGCCTCTCAGTGGCGCCCTTGAGCAACTTTCTCAAACCCCTGAGTATTGCTGGAGCCACCTTCTATCTTCTGCCCTTTCACAAGTTCCTGTGGGAATCACCTCATCACGCTCATATGAAGGGCAGGCGGACTTTTGATTTGAGACTGTGGGACGATATCAAAGGTCTTGGAGGTTTCCATGCAATCGCCGGAGCGGACTGGCAGAGAGATTTCAAGTATTTCCGCACCAATGTTCTTCTCCATGAATTCACTCATCAGGTGCACATGATTCTGACCCGAGAACAGAATGAGGAGATCCGGCGTCTCTTTCACCAGGCCAAGATAGAACGACGAACTCTAGGCTACTATGCAGACTATAATGAGTTTGAGTACTTTGCGGTGGGTGTTCCGGCTTATGCTGCAGAGGAAACATTGGGAGTTGGCTATACTCGCGACGATTTATTGGAGATTGATCCGGATCTCTACCACTTCGTTGAGAACATCAACAGGCTGGACTGTTATCGCGAAAATGAAATCGCCGCCCATATTAGGAGAGGCAGAGACTTCCTAAGAGACGGGCATATTGACAAGACGATAGCTCATTATGAGGAAGTGCTATCTAGCTATGGGAATCATCCCGATCTGCTCGATGCGCTAGGAAATACTTATAGAATCAAAGGGGATTATGAGCAAGCTGTGACGACACACCAGCAGGCGATACAGGAATTTCCGGAGAGCGTGAGCGGATATATTGGATTGGCAGATGACATGTTCTTTCTCGACCAGAGAGATTCTGGAGCTATCGAAATCCTGGAAGAAGTCGAGCGAAAACATCCGGAATCCTTCGAACTATTTTTCAGGCTAGGATTCTTCCATGAACAAAGAGGTGATGTTGTCAATATGCATCATTATATTCAGACAGCTTTGAATATCGATCCATACTCAGCCGCGGCCTATCATGCGATGGCTAGAGGGTATCTCTTGAAAGAAAACTATCTAGACGCCGAACGATATTACTTCAAGGGAATGGACATCAGCAAGAGTAGCGCTGCGGCCTGGGCGGAGCTCGCCTATTTGTACCTTAAGACTGGAAGGATCGAAGAAGGGGAAGAGCATTTGGGAACAGCTTTAGCGCTCAGCAAGACTATCCCTAAAGTGCGAGAAACCCAAGCGATCTTCCTGGCTCATGAAGGAGATCTGCAGGAGGCAAGGAATGTATTGGAAGAGATGATGGAAGAAGATCCAATGCGCCTTGAAACCCGCTTGCAACTGGCAACACTCTTGCGAGAAGCAGAGTGGGAGAGAGCGATGGAGATCCTGGAGGAGGGGTTGACGATCGTTTTGGAGAGAGGCCCCGTAGAGTTCATTTATAGAAACCTGACGTTCGAACCCCGTGGTCTAGTCGCCCAGCCTGTAGTCTCCAAGTTCTTCGCTTGCTATGCTTCGTTTCTCGAAGAGCGGCAAGACAATGAAGGAGCCATAGAATATTATCAAAGGGCAGTGGAAACATTTCATTACAATTACTCATCCGCAGTGTCTCTCATTGCACTGCTTCTTCAGGCTGACAGATACGTAGAAGCAAGAGAGGTTTACGATAATCTCAAGAACACATCTCCCCCGGAATTGTATTTACAGCAGATAGAGGGTTACTTCACAGATAGAAGCGAAGGTATTGAAGATGATCAATACCTTTATGCAGCGGTTAAGCTCGATTGACCCAGTGCGCGCGATAGGCCTGGGCCTGCAGGTCGGGGAAGGATGTCAACTGGTGCCGGATCCAGAGGCCCGAACCCTCAGGGTACGGCTCCACAGCATGGCCAACTGGCGGTCCAACCGGGCGCTGCGAGATCCTCAACTCGTATGCAGTCTGCTATCCGGGCACCCGCTTCCGCCTGGTCCTGGACCTTACTGTCCCATTGATTTCCGCGCCATGTCAGGAGCCCGTAACCTCCTCTTGAACCTTCACAGCCCCAGGGGGGTAGCCGGTCCCCGAACACACCGGGTGCCGGTCGTGCCCGGTGGTACCCAGGCCCCTGCGACAGGAGAAGACCATGGTTCAGGTGGGAGATATGGCGCCGGAGTTCACCCTTCCGGCCGATGACGGCTCGGACATCTCCCTTCGGGATTTTCGGGGGAAGAAGGTGGTCCTGTACTTCTACCCAAAGGACAACACCCCGGGTTGCACGACCCAGGCATGCGACATCCGGGACAATCTGTCGTCCATTCAGTCCAGCGGTGCTGTGGTGTTGGGGGTATCCCCCGATCCCGTGGACTCCCACGTAAAGTTCCGCGAAAAGTTCCAACTGAACTTCCCCCTGCTCTCGGACAAGGACTACAAAGTGGCGGAGGCCTATGGGGTATGGAAGGAGAAGTCCATGTTCGGGAAGAGGTTCTGGGGGATCGCGCGGAGCACCTTCCTCATAGACGAAGACGGGGTGATCCTGGAGGCATGGAGGAACGTGAAGGCCAAAGGCCATGCACGGAAGGTCCGGGAGGCCCTGGGGCTGGACATCTGACCCCCGGGCGGGCCCGAAGCCCCCCCCGGGAGGCCCACCTGCTGCGGTACAGGAAGCACCTTCTTCTCTTCGGGGAGGGGAGGCGATCAAAGGGCCTTGTGGACCTTGCTGGCGCAGAGATCCTGGATGACGGTGAAGCCCCGGGCCCGGGCCCGGGCTGCGGCCTCGTCGGCCCTGATGCCTTCCTGAAGCCAGATGACGGGTTTCTCCTCCCGCTCCATTGCGGCTTCCACCACCGCCGCGGCCTCCAGCGAAGGTCGGAAGACGAGAACCATGTCCACCGGCTCTGTGACCTCGGCAAGGGAAGGCATCGCCTTCTTTCCCAGGACTTTGTCCACGAAGGGGTTGACCGGGATCACGTTGTACCCCTTGGTCGCCAGATAGGCGGGAATCCGGCGGGCGGCCTTTTCGGGGTTTCGGGAGATTCCCACCACGGCCACATTCCGGGCCGACCCCATGACCTGCCGGACCACGTCGGGGCCGGGGTTGTCTTGGTCCCCACTCTGGTCAAGGATGTTCTGAAGCCGCTCCAACACGTCCATGATTTGCCGCCTCGCGGGTGACTGGGTGTCGTTCGTTTCTGCCCCCAAATCCATGGGGCGCCGAAAGATGTCCCTCCGGCCGGAGGGGCACGCCTCGCGTGCTTCCCCGAGATACTCCTCAGCCGTCCTCCGGATCCGACGGAGGGTATAGGCCCCGTGTCCCTATTGCCCAGGGTCATTCATGGCTACAAGATCCTCCATCGGGCCCTTCAGGGTGCAGTGTCCAGGACATAGTGTAATGTGTCCTTCAACCTCAGCCCATTCAGGATCATGGACAACATGCTGTTCTTCGTCGGGTTGGTGATAGGGATCGTTCTTGGTGGTGTGGTGGCCTGGACGGCTGGGGTGCGAAAAGGGGCTCGCAGGCTCCAGGCCCAGGTCGTGGATCTCACGGAGGCCCTGCGAGAAGGGCAGCTTCCTGATGGAGAGGGTCAATCATTGAGGGAGGCGCCAGCCGTTTTGGAGCTCCGCCAGCAGCTGGCCCGGAACTGGGTACCCAGGGGATTGGAGCGGGATGCGGCCATCGGGCAAGCCCTGGCCCGCATCGCAATCTACCTGAGGCGCCGGGTGGAGGCCCCCCTTCTTGCGGGGCTGGAAGGAGGAGGCCGGGACCTGAAGGGGGGAGCAGAAGAGGCTCTGGATGCGGTGGAGGACCTGGAGTTCTTTCTGGAGGAGGTTCCCACTACCCCCAACCTGGTCTCCCGGAACCTGCTGGAGGTGGTGAGGGAGGTGACGAAGGAATTTGCGGCCCAATCCCCTGTCCTGGTGAAGGTCAATGCTCCGGAAGAAACCATCCGGGTCCGGGTGGAGGCAGAGTCTCTGAAGGACGCCATCTTCTTGGTGCTCCACAACGCCAGCGATTTCGGTGGTGGGAAGCCTGTGAAGCTGACCCTGGGCAAGGCCGGTGGCAGGGCGCGCTTGTGGATCCGGGATCAGGGACCGGGCTTCACGGCTGAGGCCCTCCTGGAGGCCATGAACCCTCTCTACACCACGTCAGCGGAGGGTCTCGGCATGGGGCTCCATCACGCCAGGAGGGTGGTGGAGGCCCAGGGAGGGGAGATTCTTCTCAGGAATCCCGGGGGAGGTGGAGCGGAGGTGGAGTTTGTTCTTTCGGAGGCAGAATAGCGCACGGGCCGGGCCTTCCATGAAACGTTTCGATCCCCGCCATACCTTCGGCATCTTCAGACTTCTCCTTCCCAGGATGGCTCCGTACAAGGGCGCTCTGGCGGGGGCGGGGGTCCTCCTCCTCCTGGCCACCGGAATCGGACTGGCCTTTCCCCTGGTGGTGCGGGAGCTCCTGGATTCCGCCTTTCTGGCCGGCGATGCCCGCCTCCTGAACCTGATCGCTCTCGGACTCATGGGCCTCTTCGTGGTCCAGGCCGTGGTCAACTTCGGCCAGAGCTACCTCACCGGCTCCACCTCCGAGAGGGTGGTGGCCGATTTGAGGATGGACCTTTTCAGGGCTCTCGTCTACCAACCTCCGAGTTTCTTCGACGAGCGCAGGGTGGGGGAACTGACCTCCCGGATCTCCTCCGACACGGGCCTGATCCAGGGAGTCCTCCGCTTCGGGATCCCGGAGCTGGTGCGCCAGGGGGTGTTCCTGGTGGGAGCCCTGATCCTGGTCACCATAACCCATCCCCATCTAACCCTGGTCACCCTCATCGCCGTTCCATTTGCGGTCCTGGTGGGGTGGATCTTCGGTAAGCGGGTCCGCCGCCTGAGTACCAGCGTCCAGGATCGTCTTGCGGTGGCCGTGTCCAGGGCCGAGCAGGTCTTCACGCAGATCAGGGTCGTGCAGGGATTCACCAGGGAGGGTTGGGAGGAGAAACGGTTCAGGGCTGAGGTGGATGCCATCCGGGACGAGGGTCTCCGTCGGGCCGTGGCCAGGGCCGGGCTTACAGGCGCGGTGACCTTCTCCGCCTTCGGGGCCATCGTCCTGGTCCTCTGGGAGGGAGGGAGACTGGTCCTGACGGGGGC
>PXFI01000179.1 GCA_003564295.1 Gemmatimonadota bacterium
AGTCTGGGTCCCGGGCGACGGGCCCAGGACCCACCTTACCAGGAGCTCGCCCTTCACGTCGGTGGCGGTGGGGCCTGGCACGATTTCCCCGAACCCCGTGATACCTCCCACCTGCACCGGGATTCCGGCCTGGGGCCGGCCCAGGGAGTCTTGAGCCAGAAGAGTCACACGGAGGGTATCCAGCATCACGGCCGAGAGGGCATCCGGGTTTCGGACCGAGATGGGCTCGAAGCCCGAGGCCTGAAAGAAGACAGGGGAGAGATTCTCCACGCCGGCTGAAACCTCTTGCGGGCCCGTGGTGGTGTCTCCCAGGAGCCATCGGTTCTTCGCCATGCCCGTGGAGTCCGTGGTGGTGGTGTCGAACTGTACCTCACCTCCGCCCACCATGACCTCCCAGCCCACCCTTCGCGCCGCCATGGGATTGCCCACCCGGTCCTCTACCCGGACCCTCAGCGTGTCCCGGAGAACGTACCTCGTCCAGTGGGATTGGTTATCGCCCGCCTCGATGCTCAGACTGTGAGGCTCCTGGAGGACCTGAACATGGATGGTGTCCCTCCGGAGTCCAGCCTGGGCTCGCACGGTGGTCTTGCCGTCCCGGATCGACTCCACCAGCCCCGTCTGGTCCACCGAGGCGATGGTGGCATCCCCCGACGCCCAGAGGAGGGAAGCGCCGGGCATGGACTGCCCGTACTGGTCTTTGACCGAGGCCGACAGGCGGGCCGTGTCACCCAGGGCGTCGAAGGAGAGGGAGGAGGGCGTGATGACGATGGAGGCCACCCGGGGGGGCTCCGGTTCCACCACGGGCGGGTCGTCGCCGTCGCAGCCCGCAAGCGAAAGAGCGAGACAGGCCCAGAGGGCCGTCAGGGCAGGGCCCGGGGGGCGCGAGTGCGGTAGCTGGCGGGGAGCAGGCATTGAGCAGGGCCTCTCAGGGAATCGTGTCTTCTTCCGGGAAATCTCAAACCGGAAGGGGTGGATCGTCAAACCCCCGGAGTGGGCCTTCAACCCCCCGGGGGCGGTCCGTCTATGGCTTGGGGCATGGGGTCAATCCCCCGAGGCGGGTGTCAACCGCTTGGGGCGGGGCCGGAATCCCTCCATGCCTGACCGAGAGGGAAGAAGGGCACCTTGCCTCCCGGCGTCCGAACCGCCATATGAACCGTGGTAAAACTGCGGGCCCGCCACAAGGCTCTCGAGTGCGGGCCCCTTCGAACCTCTTCCTCGGGAGACCGGTCATGGGCAAGCGCTTGGCAATCCTCTTCATCCCTCTACTCCTCTCGTTCTCCGTGGCTGCACCCCCTGCCGCCGCCCAATACACCCCGTGGCATTACTGGACCCTGTTGGATCCGGCCATCATGGACGAGATCATCGGAGAGTCCTCGGGGGAAACGGCCTGGAACCACGTGGTGGAGCTGGGAGGCTACAACAAGTTCCGGTACCCCGAGGAGTATGCCACCACCTTCTATGAGGCCCAGTACGTCTACGACAAGTTGAAGCTCTACGGGATCCCGGGGGCCGAGATTGTCCGGTTCCCCGGAGGCCAGGTCTGGGACGGGATCAAGGGAGAGCTGTGGGAGGTGAGCCCCATGCGGCAGAAGCTGGCCTCCTACCAGGACCTCCGGGCCATGCTGGCCAGCGGGAGCCGGAGCGCCGACGTGACGGCTCCCCTGGTATGGGTGGGGATGGGAACGCCGGAAGAGCTGGACCGGGCCGGGGTGGCCGGGAAGATCGTGGTGACAGAGGGTTCCATGGGGGGGGTGCATCAGGCGGCCTGCATGGAGAGGGGCGCCCTGGGGGTGGTGAACATCACCAACAGCCGTCCCTTCTTTGATCCCCTCCAGATTCCCTGGACCCGGGTAGGGGGACGGGGCGTGGACGCCGAGGCGAGGTTCGGCTTCTTCATCCCCCCCCGGGAGGCGGAGGTGCTGAAGCGCCGTCTCCTGGCCGGCGAGGAGATCGTGGTCCATGCCCAGGTGGAGTCCACCTTCCAGTCCTACGATCTTCAGGATCCGGTGGCCTACATCCCCGGAACGGATCCCGATGCCGACGAGATCATCTTCTCGGCCCATCTCTTCGAGGGTTACGTGAAGCAGGGGGCCAACGACAACCACTCCGGGAGCGGAGCCATCTTGGAGGTGGCCAGGACCCTCCACACCCTCATCGAAGAGGGAAGGATCCCCCGGCCTCGCCGCACCATCCGCTTCCTCTGGGGCCCCGAGTTCTCCGGGACGGGCCCGTGGGTGAGGGAGAACAGGGAGCTCATGGAGAAGACCCTGGCCAACATCAACATGGACATGGTTGGGGAGTGGCTGACGCTGAACAAGGCCTACATGCGGCTCATGCGCACCACCTACGGCAATGCCCACTACATCAACGACGTAATGGAGAACTACTACCGCTTCGTGGGGGAGTCCAACAACGAGCGAATCCAGCTTCGGGGCGGGTTCTACAAGGTGCCTCGCCGCATCGTGGCCCCGTCCGGGGCCGACGAGCCCTTCTACTACAGCATCGAGACCCACTACGGGGCTTCGGACCACATGGTGTTCAACGACTGGGGGGTGCAGGTACCGGGCATCATGATGATCGCGTGGCCTGACCAGTGGTACCATACCTCCGGGGACCGGCCCGACAAGGCCGATCCAACCCAGCTCAAGCGTGTGGTCATCATCGGGGCGGCGGCGGCCTACACGGTGGCCAGCGCCGACGACGACCTGGCGATCCGCCTTGCCGGGGAGATCGCGAGCAACGCCACACGGCGCCTGGGGCACCAGTTCATCATCGCCCAGGAGAAGCTGAACGAGGCCACGGCGGCAAACCTGGAAGACCAGTACAGGCATGGCCTCGCCCACATCCAGGGCACCCTCATGGCGGAGAAGCGAACGCTGGAGAGCGTGCTGGAGCTGGTAACTGCCGAGGCCCGGGTGGGGGCGTACGTGGAGGCCATGAAGGGCACGGTGGACGCCATCGCCGCCGCCCACCTGGCGGCCCTGGAGATCCACCTGGAGGAAGCAACGGCTCGCCTGGGTGTCCGCCCGGTCCGGCTTCAGCCCACCGAGCTGGAGAGGAGGGCCAGCGGCATCGTACCTCGCCAGACGGCCCTGGTGAAGCGGGACGGGTATCAGGGTTGGCGTCAGCACCTCATGGAGGTGCCTGCCGAGGTGCAGAGGCGCTATCCCTACCAGGGCATCAACACCAGTGAGGTACAGCTCCTGGTGGACGGCCGCCGCAGCGCCCTGGACATCAAGACCATGGTGGACGCCCAGAGCCGGACCATGGCAGACCTCCAGTCCGTCCTGAACTACCTGGAGGTGCTCAAGGCGGCCGGGCTTGTGGAGTTCTGAAGCTGAACGAAGATCGCACGGCGAGGGGCCGGGCTCCGCCTCCAGGCCCCGCCGGGCTCACCTGGAGATAACGCATGGACTTCCAGTCTCTTTCCCTTCCCAACGCACCCTACCTGGCCACGTCCCCTCCGGGTCCCGTGTCCCGGGGGATCCTGGAGCTCCAGGCCCGCCTGGAGAGCAGCGCCATCTCCTATCCCCGGGGCCTGCCCATGGCCATCCGCCGGGGCCGGGGGGCCACGGTGGAGGATATGGACGGCAATGTGTACCTGGACTTCTTCGCCGGCGCCGGTGTCCTGAACCTGGGCCACGCCAACCCCGACGTGCTGGCTGCGGCCCGGGCCCAGCTTGAGGACGTCACCCACACCCTGGATATTCCCACCCCGGCCCGAATCTCCATGGTGGAGGCCCTCCGTAAGATCCTCCCCCAGGAGCTGGGTAAGCTCTTCTTCGGGGGGCCCACCGGGTCCGACGCGGTGGAGGCCGCCGTGAAGCTGGCCAAGTACAACACGAAGAGGGCGCCGGTCCTGGCCTTCCAGGGGAGCTACCACGGCATGACGTCGGGGGCCCTCTCCCTGTGCAGCGGTGCTCCCTTCAAGGAGGAGTTTCTTCCGCTCCTGGGAGAGGTCCACTTCGCCCCCTTCGCCTACTGCTACCGGTGTCCCTTCGGCCGGGCTCCTGAGAGCTGCTCCCTGGAGTGCGCAGCCTTCGTGGAGGACCTCCTGGAGAACCCCCACTCGGGGGTGGCCAACCCGGCGGCCGTGGTGGTGGAGCCCATCCAGGGGGAGGGAGGGTCCGTCGTCCCCAAGGACGGGTTCATCCAGCGGGTACAGGAGGCCTGCCACCGCCATGGGGTCGTCCTCATCTTCGACGAGATCCAGGCCGGCTTCTGCCGCACGGGCCGGATGTTCTCCTCCGAGCACTTCGGGGTGGTCCCCGACATCATGACCATGAGCAAGGCTCTGGGGGGTGGCGGGTTCCCCATCTCGGCCCTGGCCTTCCGGCAAGAGCTGGACACCTGGCCTCCGGGCAAGCACATCGGGACCTTCCGGGGGAACATGATCGCCTACGCCGCCGGGGCAGCGGGAATCCGATTCATGCTGGCCCACGACGTGGCGGGACACGCGGCCCGGGTGGGGGAGGTGCTCCTGGGTCTGCTCAAGGAGGTGGAGGCGGAATCGGAGGTGGTGGGGGAGGCCCGTGGCAAGGGGCTCATGCTGGGGGTGGAGTTCGTGGAGGACAAGGCCACAAAGAAGCCGGCTCCCGACCTGGCCCGGAAGGTCCGGAGCAAATGCCACCAGAAGGGGATGCTCATCGAAGTGGGGGGACACTATTTCAACGTGGCCCGGTTCCTCCCGCCCCTGGTCCTGACGGAGGCCCAGGCCCGCAAAGGGGCCGAGATCTTTGCCGAGGTGGTGAAGGAGGTGGAAGATGAGCGGTGAGGGAAGGGACGCCGCAGCCGAAGCCGGAGCTCGGGGCGACCCAGCCGGACCCGGAAATCCCGCCGCCGCAGCCGGGCCCGGAGCTACGGCCGGCACCACCCTCATCCGGGGCGGGACCGTGGTGGTGGGAGAAACCGTGGCCCGCCTGGACCTCCTGGTCCGGGGCGAGCGCATCGCCACCGTGGGGGATTTGGCCGGCTCACGGGCCGACCGGGTGGTGGATGCAGACGGCCTCCTGGTCCTTCCCGGGGGCGTGGACAGCCACGTCCACTTCAACGACGTCTTCATGGGTACGGTGAGCGTCCACGACTACCTCACCGGGACCCGGGCGGCGGCCTACGGCGGCACCACCAGCGTCATCGACTTCTCCAACCAGGTGCCGGGGGGCACACTGACCAAGACCCTGGAGGACAAGAAGGAGGAAGCCCGGGGCAAGGCCCTGGTGGATTGGGGTGTCCACCCCGTCATCACTCGGGCCGACGAGGCGACCCTGACGGAGATCCCGGAGATGGTCCGGATGGGCGCTCCCACCATCAAGTGCTACATGACCTATCGTTCCGACGGGCTCCTCATGGAGGATGAGGACCTGGTCCGCATCGTCCGGCGCCTGACGGAGGCCGGGGGCATGCTCATGCTCCACGCCGAGGACAACGACGCCATCGAGGCGAACGTCCCCAGGCTCGTGGGCGAAGGCAAGACGGCTCCCATCTTCCATGCCTGGAGCAAGCCCCCGGAGGTGGAGACGGAGGCCATCCGTCGCATCGTGGCCATGGCCCGGGAGACGGGCGGGAGGTTCTTCATTGTCCACCTGGCCAGCCCCGGGGGGTTGGAGCTGGTGGCGGGGGCCATGGAGGAGGGGCTGGACATCCGGGCCGAGACGTGTACCCACTACCTGGTCTTCACCGAGGCCATGCTGGAACGGGAGGACGGGATCAAGTGGATCTGCTCGCCGCCCCTCCGGGACGAAGGGGTGCGGCAAACCCTCTGGGAGGGGGTGGCGGACGGGCGCATCCGGATGGTGACCTCCGACGACGCGGCCTACTCCTGGGAGGCGAAGCTATACGGGAAGGATCGCTTCGACCTGTGTCCCAATGGTATTCCCGGGATCGAGCCCCGCTTCCAGATCCTCTACTCGGAAGGGGTGGCAGGGGGGAGGATCTCCCTCCTGCGATTCGCCGAGATCGTCTCCACGGAGCCGGCCCGCCTCTTCGGGCTGTACCCCAGGAAGGGGACGCTGGAACCGGGGGCCGACGCCGACATCGTCCTCCTGGACCCGGAGGCCCGGTGGATCATGGGCCAGGACACCCTCCACATGGCCACGGACTGGTCGGCCTACGAGGGGATCGAAATGACGGGCAGGATCGTGAAGGTATTCTCCCGTGGGGAGCTCCTGGTGGATGGGAATGAGCTCCTGGGGACGCCGGGCCGGGGGCGGTACCTGCATCGGAGGCTGGATGTCCAGTGAGGGGGCGGGCGCCCCTGACGCCAGACCCCTCTTTTCCGGCGCATCGCCCCGTGAGGTGGCGGCGGACCTGGCCCCTCTGGTGGCCTTCCGGCAGGAGGGCCTTCCCCTGGAGGCGGTGAAGTCCCTGGTGGAGGAACGCCTCCTCCCCCACCTCATGCGCTACGATGCCCCCTCCTTTCACGCCATGTTCAACGCTTTCCCGGAAGAGGGGGCCGCCTACGGGGCCGGGGTGGCCCTGGCCTGGAACCAGGGGGTCACGAACTGGCAGGTTTCCCCCGGGGGCGCCGTCCTGGAAGAGCTCTGCTGCCGGTCCCTGTGTCGGCTCTTCGGACTGGCTCCCGAGGCCGAGGCCACCGTCCTCTACTGTGGCAGCTACGCGAACCAGCAGGCCCTCTACCTGGCCCTCTGCCACCGGGCGGAGCGGGCGGGGTTCGACCTGGCGACCAGGGGGCTCGCGGGGTTCGAAGACCCCGGCAGGCTGGCGGTCCTGGCCTCGGAGGACGCCCATCTCTCCCTGAAGCACGGGGTCCGGATCCTGGGCCTGGGGGACGAGGCCCTCGTCCCCGTGGCCGTGGACGCCCGGCGACGCATGGATGTGGGGACCTTGCGGAACACCCTGGAGGAGCTTCAGGGCCAGGGCGCCCGGGATGTCTTCTGCGTCGTGGCCACAGCCGGCACCACGTCGGCCGGCGCCGTGGACCCCGTTGCCGAAATGGCCGACGTGTGCGCGGAGCACGGGGCGTGGCTCCACGTGGACGGGGCCTATGGCCTGGCCTACGGCCTGGTGCCGGAGTGGGCGCCCCTCTTCCGGGGCGTGGACCGTGCCCACACCGTTTCCTGGGATCCCCACAAGCAGATGGGCGTCCCCATCCCCAACTCCATCCTCTTCGCCCGGGACCGGGAGCTCTTCCGGCCCATGGCCCTGTTCAGCCACTACTGGAATCGCCCCGACACGGAGGGGCCGAACCCGGGGGTCAAGTCCGTGCCCACCACCAGGCCCATG
Organism: Gemmatimonadota bacterium; assembly: GCA_003564295.1. Classification (GTDB taxonomy): domain Bacteria; phylum Gemmatimonadota; class Gemmatimonadetes; order Longimicrobiales; family Gaopeijiaceae; genus PXFI01. The sequence goes on from PXFI01000179.1 coordinate 7,243, forward strand.
GCGGCCCTGCCCCTGGTCACCTCCATCCTGCACCAGGGACTGGGCGGGGTGGTGGAGAGGCTTCGCCGGCCCCTGGAGGCCATCCGAGGTCTCTACGAGGCTCTCCTCCACGAGCCGGACGCCGAGCCCCTCCATGAGCCCGACACGGGCATCCTCTGTTTTCGTATGACCCCGCCTGGGGTACCGCCCCGGGAGCTGGACCGGCTACAGGAGCAGATCTACGGCGCCATCCTCCGAGAAGGCCGGCGCCTTATCTCCGTCACCCGGTTGGGGGGACGGGCGGCCCTGAGGGCCGTGGCCATTTCCCCGGGGGTCACGGCGGAAGCCCTCCTGGAGACGGTGGCGGAGGCCCGTCGCATGGCCGGTGAGCTCGCCCGATCCGACTCGGAAGGCCCCAATCTTCAGGGAGAGGAGCAGGTCCAATGATGGACTACGTTCTCGACGGCGCAGCCTGGGTGGACCGGCTCCTATGGGGCCCCTGGACGCTGGTGTTCATCGGGTGCGTGTCGGTGTACCTGACCGTCCGGACCCGGTTCTTCCAGGTCTGGGGGCTGCGGCGGATCCTCCGGGCCACCTTCGGAAGCCTGCTCCGGGGGCCTCGGGACGTGCCGGGGGCCGAAAGGGCTGGCCCGCTGAGGGAACGCGGACCGGATGTGCCGGCACCGTCGCCTCCCGCGCCCGGCGCGCCGGCGCCGGACGCCCCCGCCCCCCCCGACCAGAGCCGCAAGGGCCGCATGACCCCATTCCAAGCCACCTCCACGGCCCTGGCGAGCACCGTGGGGATGGGCAGCATCGCCGGCGTGGCCACGGCCCTTTCCATCGGGGGCCCCGGGGCTGTCTTCTGGATGTGGCTCCTTGCCCTCCTGGGGACCATCACGAAGACCGCCGAGATCACCCTGGCCGTGCACTACCGGGACATCGACGAGACGGGACGCATCCGGGGCGGTCCCATGTACTACATCCGGAGGGGATTGGGCTGGCCGGTCCTGGCCTCCCTGTTCAGCGCCGGCATCTTCGTGAACGCCCTGAGCGCTGCCTCTCTCCTCCAGGCCCACACGGTGGGGCGGTCCTTCCTGGCTTCCTACGGGACGAACCCCTACCTGGTGGCCGGCGCCATGACGGTGGTCACGGCCATGGTGGTCATCGGGGGAGTCCGCCGCATCGGCCAGGTCAGCGAGGGGCTGGTCCCCTTCATGTCCGTGGTCTACGTGGTGGCGGGCGTGTTCCTCTTCCTGGTGAGCTGGCGATCCATCCCCCAGGTGTTCGGATCCATCCTGGCCTACGCCTTCGCCCCGGTCCCGGCGGTGGGAGGGTTCGCCGGGGCCGCTGTCATGCAGGCGGTGCAGGCGGGGGTGGCCCGGGGGATGTTCTCCAACGAGGCGGGCCTGGGGACGGCCCCCATGGCCCACGCCACCGCCGAAACCAACCACCCCTTCCAGCAGGGGATGTGGGGAGCCTTCGAGGTCTTCCTGGTGACGTTCGTCATCTGTACCATCACCGCCTTCGCCGTCCTCTCCACGGGGGTCCTCTCCAGCGGCACCTCGGGGATCGAGCTGGTGATCCTGGCCTTCTCCTCCGTCTTTCCCGAGGTGGTGGCGAAGAACCTCCTCTCCTTCTGCATCCTGGCCTTCTGTCTCACCACCCAGATCGGGTTCTTCATCTACTTCGAGACGGCGTCGACTGACGTCTTCGGAAGGCGGGCAACCCGCTGGCTCCGGTGGCTCTACTTCCTTCCCCCGGTCATCTTTGCCGGGGTG
>PXFI01000262.1 GCA_003564295.1 Gemmatimonadota bacterium
GCCCTCCCTGGAGGCGGCACCGCCCGGGTGCGCACCAAGCATGACACGTACCCTGACGGGACCGAGTTCATCGGGGTGGGGGTCCAGCCCCACATCGTCATCCGCCCCACGCTCCAGGCCCGCGACAACGTCCTGGAAGCGGCGGTGGAGGAGATCCGGCGGCGGGTAGGGGAAGGGGGTGAGCCAGGAGAGCTTCCCCTGCTTCCGCGCAGACGAGCGAACTGTCGATATGGTTCCGTGCGACCGCCTCCGTTACGAGATTCGACTCCCGCCTCGGGCTGGAGGCAGAGGCTTGTGGCACACCAGGTCAACACGGAGTTCGCCGAAGGGCAGATCCAGGTGGGCATCGAAGCGCTGCGCCTGATCCGCAGGCACGGTAGGTCCGTGCGGCACCTGCGCTTCGACGAATGAGGGGTAGAGGGCTCGGTCAGAGCCGACCCAGCCAGTAGCCTGGGCTTCTCCGCTGGTGTTCGACAGCGATCACTCGTAGAAGGCGTTCCTCAAGGCGGTATGCCAGGGAGTAGGGGAAACGTTGGAGATGGATCCGCCTCGTACCGGCGGGCCCTGGCGTGCCGAGGTTGGGGAATGCTGAGATCAGCTCGAGGCATCCCTCGACATCGAGAATGAAATCCCTTCCCAGGCCAGGAGCCCGGGCCTCGTAGAAGTCCACGGTGGCAAGGAACTCCTGAGCGGCTGGCGAGAGGAATTCAACTCTCACCTATGCCCTCAGACGCGATCGAGCCTCTGCGAGGACCTCCTCGGCCGAAAGAGAGTCGAGGCGCCCGGCGTGGAACTCAGCGATGCGCCTCATGATCTCCTGGTCCCACGCCTCCGCGATTCCGGGTTCCCGGTCAAGGCTTGCGATTAGACGCTGAGCGAGTCTGGCCCGTTCCTCGGGCGGAAGCAGAAGAGCAGCGGCTTCCAATGCGTGGAGAGAAGAGGGCATCGAAGTCTCCAGGAGAAGTTCGTCTATGGGCTAGTATAGGCGAAGAACCGGGATTGTTCCATGGAGCGATGGGACGAGGGCATCTTGGCCGACCCATACATTGAACCCCTTCCCTGTCACCCGGAAACCACTCGCATCCCGGAACCGCACAACCCCCATGTAACTCCTGTTTCCCTGGCAAATCCGCCTTCACGGTGGTACCGTCCCCCTGCACGCCTGCATGGACGTGTACCGGGGCCTCTACGCCGTGGACGCCAACCGCCCCACCTGTCTCCGCCCCGGTATCCTGCGGGGGCGGTGTGGATCCCGCCCCCTACCCCCCTCCCACCAGCTTGAACCCCGATTCCTGCACCGCTTCGGCTCCGTCCCCCTTTCTCGTCTCCCTTCCCTATCGCCGCTGTCTGGCTGGGGTTCTCGTCCCTGGCCCTGGGGATCCTGCTCCTGGTGTCGGGCCTGTTTCCCCGCCAGAATCAGGATGCCTCGGACCGATCATGATCCTTCGGGCCGCGGCGGTCTCATAGAAGAAAAGAGGAGGACCATCATGCGCATCCGAAACTTCATCTCGGCTCTGATCCTTCTGGCCGCAGGCTGCCAGCCTGCCCATCCTCCCGACTTCGCCGCTGTCTTCGACGGAACCGGGGGCCGGTGGGTAGACCTCACGCACGCCTTCTCTGAGGAGTCCATCTTCTGGCCCACCGCCCAAGGGTTCCGCCACGAGAGGGTGGCGTACGGCATCACGGAGGGCGGTTGGTTCTATGCCAACAACAACTTCTCCCTCTCGGAGCACGGCGGCACCCACTTCGACGCGCCCATCCACTTCGCCGAAGGGGGACACCACGCCCACGAGGTGCCCCTGGAGCGCCTTCTGGGCCCCGCCGCCGTGGTGGACGTCCGGGATCGTGTTCATCCCGACTACCAGGTCTCGGTGGAAGATCTCCAGGGATGGGAAGCCCGTCACGGCCCCATCCCCACAGGAGCCATCCTGCTGTTCCAAACCGGGTGGGGGGATGGCTGGCCCGATCCGCCCCTGGTCCTGGGCACGGATCTCAAAGGGGCGGAGGCGGTGCCGGAGCTTCACTTCCCGGGCATCCACCCGGAGACGGCCCGCTGGCTGGTGGAGAACCGTGACGTGGCCGCCATCGGCATCGACACCCCCTCCCTGGACTACGGGCAGTCCGCCACCTTCGAGAGCCACCGGATCCTTTTCGCGGAGAACATCCCGGCCTTCGAGAACGTGGCCCACTTGGACAAGCTTCCCGAGTGGGGGAGCTTCGTGGTGGCCCTGCCCATGAAGATCCAGGGGGGGAGCGGAGGGCCGCTCCGTATCGTGGCCTTCCTGCCCCATTGAGTGTCGATGGTTCCTGTACCTGACGTCCATGGGCCGGTTTGGCGGTCCGGCGTCCATCCGGCCATCCGGCGGCGGCCCGGGTCTGCTGCCGCCGCCCGTTTCGTTCAATTCTTTTGGGAGGTCCGAATGGTAAGCCTGCCCTCGCCCTCGCTTCATAAGACCACACCTTCCAGACACGTCCGAGGGCTCCTGTTGCCGGTACTGGTCGCTCTCCTCCCTCTGGCCGCCCTCATGCCCTCCGCCGAGCTGTGGGCACAGGGACCCACCCGTGAACAGGTGGCCCAGGTGGACTCCATCTTCCAGACCTGGAGCGATGCCGCTGGCCCGGGAGCGGCAGTGGCCGTGACCCGGGACGGCCGGATCATCTACAGCCAGGGCTACGGATCCGCCCAGCTCGAATATCGAATCCCCGTTACGCACACCACCATCTTCCACGTGGCGTCCGTGTCCAAGCAGTTCACCACCTTCGCCGTGGCTCTCCTGGCCCGGGACGGGCTCCTGTCCTGGGACGACCCGGTCCTTGAGCATCTTCCGGACCTGCCGGACCTGGGCCACCCCTTCACCCTGCGCCACCTGGCCAACCATACCTCGGGCGTCCGGGACCAATGGGAGCTCCTGATCATGGCGGGCTGGAGGATCGATGACGTCATCACCCGGGACCAGATCATGCAGCTCATGGCCCGCCAGAGGGAGCTCAACTTCGATCCCGGGTCCGAGTACCTCTACTCGAACATGGGGTACTCCCTGCTGGCGGAAGTGGTGGAGAGGGTGTCCGGGCAGAACTTCGGTGAGTTCCTCCAGGAGAGGGTCTTTCTCCCCCTGGGCATGCATCGGACCCACGTCCACTCGGACCACACCCGGGTGGTGCCCGGTCGGGCCTACTCCTACGCGCCCTTGCCGGGCGGTGGATGGCGGAACGCGGTCCTGAGCTACGCCAATCAGGGCGCCACCAGCCTCTTTACCACCGTTGAGGACCTGGGGCGGTGGATGGCGGAGATGGAGGAGCCGGTGGTAGGAGATCCGGACCTGTGGTCTGAGATGGTGGAGCCGGCACGGCTCAACGACGGAGGAACCACCCCCTATGGCCTGGGCCTTTCCGTTTCTTCCTACAGGGGCCTGGCCACCCAGGGCCACGGGGGCTCCGATGCCGGATTCCGGTCGCAGCTTCTCCACTTCCCCACCGAGCGGTTCGGCGTGGTGGTGTTCGGCAACGCCTCGGCCTTCAACGCTGGCGCCATGGCCCGCCGGGTAGCTGAAGTGTTCCTGGAAGACCGCATGGAGCCGGAACGGGAGCGGGAGGGACTCGAGCCCCGTCCCCGGGTGGAAGTCTCATCCGCCGTCCTGGGCGAGTTGGCGGGCCGCTATCGGCTGGCCGATGGTATGATGATCACCATAGCCCGAGAGGGTGGTGAGCTCAGGGCCCGGGGCATAGGGGACGAGACCCTCACCCTCATTCCCGAATCCGACACTTCCTTCTGGGTGCCCGCCATGGGAGGGCGGGTCACTTTCCTGCGGGATCGGGAGGAGCGGGTTGAGGGCCTCAGCTTCGTCCACCCTGACGGGAGTCAGCGCGCCCGCAGGGTGGAGGTGGAGGCCTTCTCCGCCGAGGAGCTGGCCCAGTACGTGGGGACCTACTACAGCCCCGAGTTGGACGTGGTCTACCGCCTCGTTCCCACCGATGACGGGTCTCTGGCCATCCATCGTCCCCGGCAGCCGGCGGTGGAGCTCTTCCCCCTGGACCGGAACCGATTCGGCGGGTCGGGCTGGGGGCTGAACACGATTGAGTTCAGCCGGGACGAGAATGACCAGGTGGACGGGTTCCGGGCCACCGGAGGGCGGGTCCGAAACCTCCGGTTCCACCGGGTGGAGGAGTGGAGGCCGTAGTCCATCGGATGGGCAGTCCGGCCCCGGCACGGCGTTGAGCCGACAGCGGGCGGCAGCACCGCCGCCGCCCCGGGAGACCAGGTACCGGCGCTGGCGGGGGACGCCGGTCCCGCAGGATAAGGAACCCTGGCACCGTGCATGAGCTCCCGGTCACCAGGAGCATCCTGGCCATCGTCCTCCGGCATGCCGAGGCCCAGGGCGTGACGAGGGTCCTGGCCATCCACCTCATGGTTGGAGCCCTCAGCGACCTGGAGCCGGAGTGGCTCCAGACCTACTTCGACCACCTGAGCAAGGGCACGCCCGCCGAGGGGGCGAAGCTCCTCGTGGAACGGTCGCCCCTGACCTTCCTCTGCGAGCCCTGCTCCGCGGAGTACCACACCACCCGGGAAGAGCTGGAGAGCGCCAGCTGCCCCCGCTGCGGGTCCAGGGAAGCCTCCCTGGTCTCGGGAACGGGGTACCGGGTGGAGAGCATGGAGGCCCAGTGATGAGCGACGTCACCCTGATCAACATCAAGGAAGAGATTCTGGCGGAGAACAAGGGCCTGGCGGACAAGCTGCGCAGGAGGCTGAAGGAACGGGGCGCCTTCCTGGTGAACCTCATGTCGTCGCCGGGCTCCGGGAAGACGAGCCTCATCGTCAGGAGTCTCCAAGAGCTTGGCTCCCGCTACCGGATGGCGGTCATCGAGGGGGACGTGGACTCGGCGGTGGATGCGGAGCGGGTGGCCCGGGAAGGGATCCGGGCCGTGCAGATCAAGACGGGAGGCTCCTGCCACCTGAGCGCCGCCATGGTGGAGAAGGGGCTCGGAGCCCTCTCCCTGGACTCCCTGGACCTCCTCTTCCTGGAGAACATCGGGAACCTGATCTGTCCCGCCGGATCCGACACCGGCGCCAGCCTGGACGTGGCCCTGGTGAGCATCCCGGAGGGCGACGACAAGCCCTTGAAGTACCCCTTGATCTTTCGCACCGCCCATGTGTTCGTGGTGAACAAGACGGACGTCCGGGAGCACTTCGACTTCGACGTGGAGGCGTTCCGGGCCAGAGTCCGGCGGCTGAACCCGGAGGCCCCCGTGTTCGAGGTCTCCTGCAAGACGGGAGAGGGGATCGACCTCTGGTGCAACTGGCTCCGGGAAAGGGTGGAGGAAGGCCGGTAGCCGAACGGACGCCCCATCTCCCCGGGCGCGCCGCCTTCGCCCCGGACGTTCCGCCCTCCCTCAGATCTTCATCCCCAGGACCTTCTTCGCCAGGATCTTCGCCGTTCCCAGGGGGCCGAACCGCTCCATCATGATGGTCTGGTAGAGGGCGCCCTGGCTCTTCGGGAGAACCTTGGTCTGGGCCTTTGCGTGAAGCGTCATGGCCTCCCCCGGGCAGGTGGTGACGCATAGGCCGCATCCGATGCAGCGCAGAAGGTCCACCGAGGCCACGCCGTCCGTGTAGCTGACGGCGTCCATCTGGCACCGGTCGCCGCACGTCCCGCACTCGGTACATAGCTCCGGGTCCACCCGGGCGTAGTAGTTGGTGTCGAAGTACTCGGCGGGACGGGGAAGCTTCTTCGCGGTGCTCAGGACCCCGCAGCAACATCCGCAGCAGCAGCAGATGAAGTTTGGATCCTGGGTGTTCTGGGGTTGGAGGACCATGCCGGCGTCGTCGGCCCGCCTCAGGAGGCGGACCATGTCCTCCGCAGAGAGGGCCCTATCGGCGCCCTGGGCCAGGACCGATTCGGCGAACTCACCCAGCACGAGGCAGGTCTCCCGGATGTCCGTTTGGCGGCAGGGCTCCCCCTGCAGGTCCATGCCCTGTCGGCACACGCAGTTGATGACGGCGAAGGGGCCTTTGGACCGCAACACCAGGTCCCGGGCTACGTCATAGGTCCCGATCCGCCGCTCCGGGACCACCTCCTCATTGATGGGGATGGTGCGCATCTGGGAGGTCTTCCTGGTGTGGAACGCCTCCCCGAAGCCCTCCTCCATGTACTGCATCACGTCGGAGTGAAACTCCCGGGTGAGGCGGTTCACCTGGAACTCGAACATCCCGATGGCCAGCATCATCTTGGCATAGCGGGGCGTCCCGCCGGACATCGTTCGCTGGATGGCCCCCTTCTTCGCCAGGCGGTCCAGCCCTCCCCTGAGCTCCTCCAGGGAGATCCCGGCTTTCTTCGCCCTGGAGTGGATCTTCTCCATGGGCTCGGGCAAGGCGCTGAGGTAGAGCGCCATCTCGGCCTCTTCCGGGGTGAAGAGGTGCTGCAGCAGCCGGAGCTCCACGCCGGACTCGGTGGCGGGGTAGCCCACGGGCATGTTGTCGATGTGCTTCTGCAGCCTGCGGTAGACGCTCTCCGGAGCCATGACGGTGCTCCTCTCATGCTGGGTGAGGAACGGCTCCGGGGAAGCCGACGGGGAAGCCTTGGCGAAGACTGCCGCGAGGCCCGGCGCCTTCGAGCTCCACGATAGGCGGGAGAAGTGGGAGGAGCAAGGAGGAATGTGGAACAGGCCCCGGGGCTGCGTTGGTGAGGACCGGGTCCGGTGGATAATACCTATGGCGGAGATGGAAGCGCGGCGGCATACATCGGATGATCGGGGGATCGCGGGAGGCGCCGTCAGGGCCGACGACGACCCCACGAGAGCCAACGATCACGAAAAGGCTGCAGCAATGTATAGCTTTGCCGGCAAGCACGAGGTGATGGCTCACCTCGCTCATCGGGCGGAGATGCTCTGCAGCTGCCCCATGAGATGAGCGGCCTGACTCCCCTTCAGTCACCGGATCTCGAAATTGCTCACGTCCGCTGGGATCACTGCTGATCTTCGCCTTCTTCTTCCTGGTCTTCTTCGAGATGGTGCATGGATATCCCGGCATAGCCGAATATTGCGGCGATGATGGCCGTCACCCAACAGAGTATGGCGAAAGGGGCATAAGCGGTGGCAGAAATGCCGATGGCCGAATATACGAACACACCGCTGCTGTTCCAGGGAACCAGTGGAGCGGTGAGTGTGCCACCGGCTTCCAGGGTTCGTGTGAGGTTCTTGAGCTTGAGCCTTTGATCGCGGTAGCATTCTTCGAACATTTGGCCGGGCAGGATCACGGCCAGGTATTGGTTTGCCCCGAATAGGTTAACAAATACGGAGCTCCCCAAGACGGTCAAGGTAAGGTTGCCCATGGTGCTCACGAATCCGGAAAGCAGCAGCACCAGGCTGTGCAGCATTCCGGTATGATTCATTATCCCCCCAAAAGCCAGGGAAACCAATGCCAGGGCCACCACATTATACATGCTGTCCATTCCTCCCCTGGTGAAAAGCTGGTCCATCTCAGGGTTCCCTGTATCCATGACGAAGCCTGTGTGAACGGCCTCCATGAAAGTGGAAAAGCTGCCACCCTGAATCACCAGAAAAGCCGATCCGCCGAGAATGACTCCCGCAATGAGACTGGGAATAGCCGGAACCTTTCTTATGATGAGAGAGATGACCACAACAGGAGGAATGAATAGCCATGGAGAGAGGTTGAAGTGCTCACGAATGTAATCGGTATAGGCCGACACATCCCCGGTTTCTCCATTTCCAGACGCCAAGAACCCCATGATCGTAAAGACAATCAGGGATAAGCCAAAAGCAGGTAGAGTGGTATACAACATGTGGCGAATATGATCATATAGGTTTACTCCCAGCACCGACGGGGTCAGGTTGGTGGAGTCAGACATGGGGGAGAGCTTGTCCCCAAAGAAAGCGCCGGAGACAACAGCGCCTGCCGTCATTTCCAAAGGAATCCCCAAACCTTCGCTCACGCCCATAGCCGCAACCCCAAGGGTGCCGATGGTCGACCATGAGCTCCCGGTTATCAAGGCCATGAAACTGCAAAACAGCAGGATTAACGGTAAGAACCACCGGGCCACAAAGAACTCGAAGCCCAGGTACATCAGGGCCGGAACAATGCCGCTAGCAATCCATACCGCTATCAGCATTCCAATGATCAACAGGATAATGAGGGATGGGACGGTGCGGGCAATGGCATGCTTGAACCCTTCCTTGATGGTTTTCCAGGAGAATCCATGCCAGAAAGCACACAAGCCGGCCACCGTTCCACCCAGGAACAGAGAAAAATGCGGCTCCGCATCCAGGGCGAATACCGATAGCCCAAGAGCGACACCCACCACGATAATGGGGATCAATGCCAACCAGAAAGGTGGCGTGGGAATGTCCTCTCTTTGATATCGCATGAGTTCAGGATCAGGGAACACAGACTTTCACGGATTCAGGGGACGCATACACCTACGACCCCCTTTATGTGCGGGGCCAGATCTACTCCCCAGCCCCTTGGTTCGGTTCCGGCAGCATACCCGAGGCGAACCCGGGGCAATCTCTACCGAGATCTCCATCCCGGGACTCTGCCCTGGTACATCCCCTTTTCAGGTCTGGCGGCTTATCCTGAGTTGAGGAGAGTTGGCGTTCATTGCGGATGGCTCACCACCTGGATCGTGATCCTGGTGGCCCATCCCCTTCGGGAGTCACCCGAGAGCCGAGGGAGGAGGTCGAATGGCGGCGAGAGGCAGGAAGGTCGCTCTGTTTGTGGAGGACC
>PXFI01000252.1 GCA_003564295.1 Gemmatimonadota bacterium
TATCTCGGCATGACGGGGGACGGCCTCGACAGCGCCGGTGGAAGGGTTCTGCCAGAGGGAGTGGGACCGGCCCTCACGCTTGAGGACACACCCGTGGAGACGCAGATGCCTTAGAAGCGCGCTCCGCTTCATCCAGCAACAGGCCGCTCACGCAGCTCCACGAATCTCCACCGTGACGGTTTCGCGCTCGGCGTCGGGCGGTACTCCTCGCAGCCCATCCTCGCGCCGATCCGTGAGAATCAGAACAATGGCCTCGATCAGGCTCGCTCGCGCCTCCTCCTTGGTCCGCCCCTGTCCGTTGGCACCTGGAACCTCAGGACAGAACGCCAAGACCCAGTCTTCGTCGCGCTCGAAAACGGCTGTGAACTCGTTGCGCATGATCCACCTGACCCGAGAAGGGGGAACCCAGATCCAAAGTTAACAACCCAGATGTGGGCTCCCAAGTGCGGCGTTGGAGCGCCGGCAACGGCGAGCCGCCGCAGCTGCACCCGCAAGGCGGATCGGAGGTTCTCGCCGACGAGACGCGCGGGTGAGAAGCCCGCCGCAACCCAAGTGGGTATGATCAGCCGGGGGATAGTCAATTTCTCTGTGGTGGGGAATGCCAAAGTGCCGGGGGCGGGACTCGAACCGAGGCGCAGCGCGCCGAGCTCAGCGAGGCGGAGCGCCGGTAACGGCGAGCCGCCGCAGCTGCACCCGCAAGGCGGATCGGAGGCCTCGGCCGACGAGACGCGCGGGTGAGAAGCCCGCCGCAACCCAAGTGGGTATGACCAGCCGGGGGATCGGGAAATTCTCTGTGGTGGGGAATACCAGAATGCCGGGGGCGGGACTCGAACCGAGGCGCAGCGCGCCGAGCTCAGCGAGGCGGGGCGCCGGTGACGGCGAGCCGCCCGAGCTGCACCCGCAAGGCGGATCGGAGGCCTTGGCCGACGAGACGCGCGGGTGAGAGGCCCGCCGCAACCCAAGTGGGTATGATCAGCCGGGGGATAGTCAATTTCTCTGTGGTGGGGAATGCCAAAGTGCCGGGGGCGGGACTCGAACCCGCAAGGGATCACTCCCAGAGGTTTTTGAGACCTCCGCGTCTGCCACTTCCGCCACCCCGGCTCTTCCTGCTCTCCATCGTAAGCTACCAGGTCCTACCCCCTTACCTCAAGGAGCGGGATGGTTGACGGCCTTCCGCGGCCTTCTGCGCCCTTCGCGAGGAGGGAGCGCTACCCCCCAATCGAACCCTGTCATCACGCCCCCCAATTCCTTATTCTACGGTCTTGGAACGCCTCTCGAACAACCACACAGGAGCTTACCGTGACCCCCCCCATCACCGACCCCTTCGGCGCCCTCGCCCATGTGGAATTGAAAGAAGGCAAGACCTCCTTCTACCGCCCGTCACGCCTGGAGGAACTGGGCCTGACTTCCCTGGACCGGCTTCCCTTCTCCATACGCGTCCTGCTGGAATGCACCCTTCGGCATGCCGGCAAGGGCTTCGTCACGGAGGACGACGTAAGGGCCGTGGCGGCCTGGAGCCCGACGAGTGCGGGGGCCTCCTTCCCCTTCATGCCCACCCGGGTGATCCTCCAGGACTTCACGGGTGTCCCGGCGGTGGTGGACCTGGCTTCCATGCGATCGGCCCTGGCGGCTCTGGGGGGTGATCCCAAGCGGGTCAACCCCGTGGTTCCGGTGGACCTGGTCATCGACCACTCGGTTCAGGTGGACTTCTTCGGCACCCCCATGGCGTTCCAGCTCAACGTGGAGAAGGAGTTCGAGCGGAACCGGGAGCGGTACACCCTCCTCAGGTGGGCCCAGAGTGCCTTCCAGGATTTCCGGGCGGTTCCCCCGGGAACGGGGATCGTCCACCAGGTGAACCTGGAGTACCTGGCCTCCGTGGTGCACCGGCGCCAGGAGAACGGCTCCTTCCTGGCCTACCCGGACACGTTGGTGGGAACCGACTCCCACACCACCATGATCAATGGCCTGGGTGTGGTGGGATGGGGAGTGGGAGGGATCGAGGCCGAGGCCGTGCTCCTGGGCCAGCCCTACTACATGCTCCTGCCGGAGGTGGTGGGGGTGAAGCTTTCGGGCGAGCTCCCGGAGGGAGCCACCGCCACGGACCTGGTGCTCCGGGTCACGGAGATGCTTCGCAAGCACGGGGTGGTGGGGCGCTTCGTGGAGTACTTCGGCCCCGGCCTCTCGAACATGACTCTCCCGGACCGGGCCACCCTGGCCAACATGGGCCCTGAGTACGGAGCCACGGTGGGCTTCTTCCCGGTGGACGACGTGAACCTGGGCTACCTCGCCGGCACGGGCCGCCCCCCGGAACTGGTGGAGAGGGTAGAGAGGGTGAGCAAGGAGATGGGACTCTTCCGCACTCACGGAACCCCGGACCCGGACTACACCACCGTCCTGGAGCTGGATCTCTCCAGCATCGAGCCCAGTGTGGCGGGGCCCAAGCGTCCCCAGGACAGAGTTCCCCTCACCGACCTCCGGCGGTCCTTCGAGAGAGACCTCCCCAAGCTGGTCCCGGCGGGGTTCGCCCTTCCCACCGAGAACCGGCCCGGGGAGGAATGGACCAGCGAGGGAGGCCGGATCCCGGCCCCGGAGGGGGACGTACCCCCGCACCAGCCCACCGTCGCCTCCGGCGGAGGGTACCCGGTGGCGGCCACTCCCAGGCGGGGGCCTACATGGCGGTCCGCAGCGGTTCAACTGGAGGATCAAGAGGTGGAGGTGGGGGACGGGAGCATCGTGGTGGCGGCCATAACCTCCTGCACCAACACCTCCAACCCCTCCGTCATGGTAGGGGCGGGCCTCCTGGCCAGGAAGGCCGTGGAGCGTGGGCTTAAGGTGCCGCCCTGGGTCAAGACCAGCCTCGCCCCGGGATCCCAGGTGGTGACGGAGTACTTGAACGCCGCGGGCCTCACGCCCTATCTGGACCAGCTCGGGTTCAACCTGGTGGGGTACGGGTGCACCACCTGTATCGGGAACGCCGGGCCCCTGCCGGAGCCCATCGCCGACGCCGTCCAGGAGCATGGCCTGGTGGTGGCCTCCATCCTGAGCGGAAACCGGAACTTCGAGGCCCGCATCCACCCCCAGGTCCGGGCCAACTACCTGGCTTCCCCCATCCTGGTGGTGGCCTACGCCCTGGCGGGACACATCGATCTGGACGTCTACAACGAACCCTTGGCCCACGATCCCGAAGGCAAGCCAGTGTTCCTGGCCGACATCTGGCCCACGCCACAGGAGATCAAGGACACCATCGCCACCTCCCTGAAGCCGGAGATGTTCCAGGAGCGCTACGCCGCCGTCTTCGACGGGGACGCCCAGTGGCAGGCCCTGCCGGTCCCGGAAGAGAGCAGCTTGTACACCTGGGAGGCCGAATCCACCTACATCCAGGAGCCTCCCTTCTTCCGGCACATGAGCCTGGACGTGCCGAAGCTGACCGACATCCGGGGAGCCCGGGCTCTGGCCATACTGGGAGACACCGTCACCACCGACCACATCTCCCCCGCAGGCGCCATCCCCAAGGATGAGCCGGCAGGCCGGTACCTGGTGGAGAAGGGCGTTGAGCCTTACCAGTTCAACACCTTCGGCTCCCGCAGAGGGAACCACGAGGTGATGATGCGGGGGACCTTCGGGAACGTCCGCATTCGGAACCTCATGCTGGAAGACAGGGAGGGAGGCTACACCCTCAAGCTACCGGAGGGGGAGGTCACCCCCATTTACGAGGCGTCCATGGCCTACCAGGCGGAGGGAACGCCGTTACTGATCCTGGCGGGGAAGGAGTATGGGACGGGCAGCTCCCGGGATTGGGCGGCCAAGGGAACGGCCCTCCTGGGGGTGAGGGCCGTGCTGGCGGAGAGTTATGAGCGGATCCACCGTAGCAACCTTGTGGGCATGGGCGTCCTCCCTCTCCAGTTCCGGGAGGGTGACACGCCCGCAAGCCTCGGCCTCACGGGGCACGAGCTGTTCGACGTGGTGGGAATTGAGGATCGGCTGGAGCCCGGAGGTACGCTCCTCCTCAGGATCACCCGAACGGACGGGACATTCCAGGAGATCCCGGTAGGGATTCGCCTGGACTCCCAGGTGGAGGTGGAATACTACAACAATGGCGGCATCCTGCACACGGTCCTGCGGAAGATGGCCTCGGGGCGGATGTAGGCCCCGGTTCCCGGCCCCTTCCCCATGGAGGAGCTTACGGGATTGATTCTCACCCGCTCCGGCCCAGGAGGTCCCTTGCTTTCCTTATGGGAGATCAATCCTTCAGAGCCGCGGGCGGTCCCAGAACCTCCCTCAGCACCACGGCCTTCCGCAGAGCCCGGGGAGATTTGGCTGCGAAGAGCTCCTCACGGATCCGCCGCGGGGGCCTTGGAGTGGGCAGAACCGGCTGCAGGGGAGCCGGCGCAGCGGGCCGAGGGGCCCATTTCGGGACCGGTTCGGGCCTAGTCGCCTTCCTGGGCGGTTCCTCCTCCTCCCGAGCCTCGGGAGGAGGAGGTGTCCTGGACGGGAGGGGCTGACCAGTCGGCTTGGGAGGTGGCTTACCCCCCCGGGCCACACCCAGGATCTCCTCCCAGATGTCTCCGGGAATCAATTCTTCGGAAGACTGCTCCGTCCTCCTGGCCCGAGGGGCGTCTTCAGCCCTCTTCCTGGCTGGCGCCTCGGGTCTCTCCCAGGGTGAGGTCCGGACCCTCTCGCGACGAGCCGCTTCGGCGGTCTCCCGTTCTGCAGCCTGGGCCCTCTCCCGACTCCGGGTCGGGGCGCCATCCTCCCCCTCATCGGTTGGAGGTTGCTGCCCCTGCCTTTCCGCCTGCTGCCGTTTCTTCCCGATCCCCGAGAGGATGGCGAAAGCGATAATGAACAACAGGAAGAGGATCTGAGAGTCCATGGTTCATCAGCCCTTGGACTCTTGGGTGGGCCTGTCTTCATCCGTACCCGCGATGGCTTCCCGCATCGACGTATCGGATTGGACGTTGCGGAACTTCATGTAATCCATGACCCCCAGATTCCCGCTCCGGAAGGCCTCGGCCATGGCCAGGGGCACCTGGGCCTCGGCCTCCACCACCCGGGCCCTCATCTCCACCACCTGAGCCTTCATCTCCTGCTCGCGGGCCACGGCCATGGCACGCCGCTCCTCGGCCCTGGCCTGGGCTACGCGCTTGTCGGCCTCGGCCTGATCCGTCTGAAGCTCGGCGCCGATGTTCTTGCCCACATCCACGTCGGCGATGTCGATGGAGAGGATCTCGTAAGCCGTGCCCGAATCCAGCCCCTTCTGGAGAACCACCCTGGAGATGTTGTCCGGGCTCTCAAGAACGGCCTTGTGGGACTCAGCGGATCCGATGGTTGAGACGATCCCCTCCCCCACCCGGGCCAGGATGGTCTCTTCCCCCGCACCACCCACGAGCCGGTTGATGTTTGCACGCACCGTGACCCGAGCGATGGCGATGAGCTGGATGCCGTCCTTGGCCATGGCGGCAACCCGTGGGGTGTTGATCACCTTGGGGTTCACCGATACCTGCACAGCCTCCAGGACGTCCCTCCCCGCCAGGTCGATGGCCGCCGCCTGCCGGAAGGAAAGATCGATGTTGGCCTTGTCGGCGCTGATGAGGGCCCGGACCACCCGATCCACCGAGCCACCCGCCAGGTAGTGGGCCTCAAGGTCGTTGATATGGAGATCGAGGCCGGCCTTGTTGGCCCAGATGAGGGGCCGGACCACCGCAGGCGGACTCACTTTCCGGAGCCGCATCCCCACCAGGTAGCCGATCCCCACCCTGACGCCGGCGGAGATGGCCTCGATCCACAGCCGGACCGGAATGGCCCAGGCGATGAACGAGATAAGGATGATGGCGCCGACGATGAAGAGGGTCGTGGTAATCAGAATCTGATCAGCGGGCATGAGGCCAATCCTCCGTCGAGATCGGATCCGCCTCAGGCGGACCTCGATACGTGGTGAAATGATCGCTTTTGGAAGCTAATCCCTTCAGAGCCTTCCTTCCACTGCGAGTGCTACCACAGCTAGTTCGCAGACCCCTGGTCCTCCGGCCTCTCCGCCTCACGGGGAGGTACCGGGCGCACCACCAGGCGATATCCTTCGGAGCTTACCACCCTGACCTTCGTTCCGTCTTCCACCCACCCCGACTCGGCAACCGCATCCACCCTCTCTTCCCCTAGCAGAACGGTACCCGTCGGGCGCAGGTCGGTGAGGGTCACCCCTTCCCTCCCCACCAGGTCCGGCCGCCGGACAGCGGATGTCCAACCTTCCTCCCTTCCCCCCTTCGTGACCAGGAACACGCCGCTACGAGCCAGTTGGCCGCTCCGGGGCAGATGCCGGAGAAGGGCCCAGGAGGTGATCATGATGATGAGGAGGCTGGTGGAGAGGACGGCCCCGGCCTGGGCGAAGTCGGGCAGCGTCGCCAGATCGCCAACCATGGCCATGTACACTCCGGCCAAGACCCCCACCCCCCCCAATACCCCGAAGATCCCGAAGCCCGGAACAATGAAGACCTCAACTCCAATCAGGACCAACCCGATCCCGAACAGGATGAGATCCTCCATCCCCGCAAGGCCGATGATGAAATGGGAGCCGAAGAACAGGGAAAGGGCGACGAGGCCGGCGAGCCCTGCAAGCCCCAGCCCCGGGGACTTGACCTCGACGATGAGGCCCAGGAAGCCCAGAGAAAGGAGGAACGGGGCCACCAGAGGGTTGGAGAGGAACCGTACGATTCGCTCGGCCCAATTCACCCGCATGCTCACCACCTGGGCGCCCGTCAGGTCCAGTTCGGCCAGGAGGGCGCTGAAATCCTCCACCTCCCTGGCGTACCCGAGCTCCACGGCTTCGGAGGTGGTGAGGGTCAGGAGCTTGCCGGCCTCCACCACGCCGTCGATGGCAATGTCCTCGTCCACCATGGCCTCGGCGATGGCCGGGTCCAGGTCCCGGGCCTCGGCCAGGGTCCGCATCTGGCTCCGCATGGCGGACACGATCTTCTCGGGAGCCTTCTCGCCCGCCCCCACCACGGGGGTGGCCGCACCCATGACGGAAGCGGGCCTCATGAAGATCTCATCGGCAGCCAGGGCGATGAGGGCGCCGGCTGAGTAGGCACGGCGGTTGATGAAGGCGAAGACCGGGACCTCAGAATCCCCAATGGCGTTGGCGATGCGCTGGGCGGCATCCACCCGCCCCCCGGGGGTCTCGATGTCCAGGATGACGGCTGCGGCACCGCTGGCGGCGGCTTCTCTCAGGCTCCGCTCCACGAACGGCGCAAGCCCCAGCTCGATATCTCCGTGTACCGGCACCTGGATCACCAGGGGGGATTGCTGGCCGAGAATCGCCCCCGGGCTCGAAACCAGGCAGGCGGCCAGGCCAAGCACGGCGATCAGTACGTTGCGACCTGACATCTTTCATCCTCTCCGAAGGGGTACGGAATCATGGCTACCCCGCACCTGCAAGAAATATCCGCTCCCCGGAAGTCTCGGAAGCGGAAAGTGACTTGCTCGGTTTTCGAAAGGATCAAGACGGGTCCGCTCCCAGAAGCTGGCATGCATAGTAGGCCCGACGAATCGCCAGAGGATAGTCTTCTCTGGCCAAAGCTTCCTTCGCACCGTTCAACAGCCGGCGAATCCGGGTCAACTCCTGATCAGAATACGGAACAGGCGCACGGTTTCTTCCCAGAGCTTCATCGGCCCGCTCCACCAGGTCCACGGCCACCTGGTGGGGGGTGACCTCCCACAGGGCGTCCACGGTGCGCAGGGCCAAGCTCAGGGCCTTCTCGCCCTCTCCCTTCCCCAGGGCAACCCAGGCCTCTTCGTGGAGGGATGCCGCTCGCTGGAAAGCCAATCCCATGGCCTGGGAAGCCAGGGCAGGACGAAGGCTCTCCACGAGCTCCATGCGCTCGCTCTGCCGGGTCAGGATCTCCATCACGCCCACCTCTCCCATGACCGGGTACAGGCGCCGGACGGCAGCAGGGTAGACCAGGGAACGAAGCCGGGCACCCTCCTCTCCACCCAGTCTCCACGATTCCCGCCAGGCTTCGGCCTCAGCGGAGCCTTCAGCCGCCAGGCCCTTCTCGTCCAGGAGATGGGGAACGCTGGAGAGTTCCTCGAGAAAGAGCACCGCGCCGTGGGTTTCGGGAGCGACAGCCAGAGCCAGGGGGTTGAGCTCCGTGTCCTGGCAGGCGGACACGGAGAGTGTCCAGAAGACACACACGCCCGCCACGAGGGACCGATGCACTCGAATCCACTCGAGGCAAGCAACCCTTTGAATCCGCTGCCGAGGAGGACGCATGAACCGTCTTTCCGTCCGGTGAAGAAACCGCAACCGATCTTGCTTGGTGCAGGCAGCATGCCAGAGCAGAGAAGGGACAAGCCCGGTCACCCGCTGGTTCCTTGCCCCCCTCGCTCCCGCTTCCATAGCTTGCCGATCGAAGGACCGCTCTTCCTTTCAAGATGGCCAACGCGGGCCATGAACGAAAGGGGGAGTGCCCGGCTCATTGAAGAAGGAGAACCCGACTCCCGGAAAGCCCCCGGGAAGCCGTTGATCAGTCGTCCACGGCGATGGTCCGCCAGCGATTGCCCATGGAAGCCACCAATCGGGAGGTTTGTCCAGGAGGAACCCTCAAGGGAAAGAGCCCTTCAGGAGGGGTGATCCCCCGAATGAGATGGGGGTTGAGCTCCCGGATCCTGGCCGGGGGCACGTCCAGTGACCCGGCCACCCTGTTCAGCGAAGTTCCTCCCGGAACCCATACCCGATCGAA
>PXFI01000350.1 GCA_003564295.1 Gemmatimonadota bacterium
GCCGGTCCTGTGCTCCTTCTCAGGCACTATCCCGAGTCTATCTCGCCGGCCGGTCTCTGTCCGTCCCCCTGGCCCTGACCCTCATCCTGCTCCTGTCCCTCGCCGGCTGTGTCGGTGACGGGGAAGAGCGCCACAGAGCCAGCGATCCCGCCATCGAAAAGCATTTCGAGGAGGTCCGGAGCAGGTTCTCCGGCCAGAACGCATTGGAAACCGTCGCCTTCATGGAGGGCACGTTCCGGCTTCCGGGAAACGCCGGCTTCGACGCCAGCATAGCCCGGGTGGTGGAGGTGCTGGAGGGGGCAGGATATCTGCCGGAGGTGGGAGCTGATGCCGGTGCCACCCATACCTATCGGGTGGAGCGACGTCCCATGAGCTCACCGACCTGGGAGCCGGTGGAAGGTGCCCTGGACCTGCTGGGGGAGATGGGGGAGGAAGACGAGCCCCTCCTCAGGCTTGCCACCAACCTGAACATGATCGCCATCAACTCCTGGTCCACCCCGCCGGGGGGTGTGGAAGCGGAGTTGGTCTACGTGGGGGAGGGTGGAGCGGAGCAATTCGAGGGGCTGGACGTTCGGGGGAAGATCGTCTTCGGCGAGACCAGCGTGCGCCGGCTCTTCCAGGAGGCGGTCCAGAACCGGGGGGCCCTTGGCGTCCTCTCCTACAGCATGCCGGCCTATACCCAGCCCGAGCGGAACCCAACCTCCATCCAGTTCGGCAGGATTCCCCTGGAGCGGGACCGGCGGGCGTGGGGCCTCCGCCTTTCTTACGCCGTGAGGCAACGCTTGAGGGAAGCCCTGGAAGCCGGGCCGGTTCGGGTACGGGTCAACCTCGAGACCCGGATCTACGAGTCCGAGGAGCTCACCCTGGTGGCGCATGTCCACGGCTGGATCTGCCCCGAGGAGCGGTTTGTCCTCAGCGCACACGTCCAGGAACCGGGTGCGAACGACAACGCCTCGGGGGTGGCGGTCCAGGCGGAGGTGGCCCGAGTCCTGGGCACCCTGGTGAGGGACGGCCGTTTCCTGCCCGCCCGAACCATCTCCATGATCTGGGGGGACGAGATCACCTCCACCCGGCGCTACCTGGAGGAGGATCCCCACCGGGCTGATGGCATCCTCTGGGGAGTCAGCCTGGACATGGTGGGACAGGACACCGACAAGACAGGCGGGACGTTTCTCATCGAGAAGATGCCCGATCCGTCGGCCATCTGGACCCGGGGCCGGGACCAGCACACGGAATGGTGGGGAGAAGGGCGAGGCCGACCCACCGTGCACGACCTCATGCCCCACTACCTGAACGATTTCGTCCTGGGCCGCTGCCTGGATCAGGCTGCGCTCACCGGCTGGGTTGTGAGGACTAACCCTTACGAGGGTGGTAGCGACCATGTGCCCTTCCTCCGGGCCGGCATCCCGGGTCTCCTGCTGTGGCACTTCACGGACATGTTCTACCACACTGACGGGGACCGACTCGACAAGGTGTCACCCTGGACCATGACCAACGTGGGTGTGGCCACAGCGGTGTCCGCCATGACGCTGGCCTCGGCCAGCGGCGAGACGGCCCGCTTCGTGATCCAGGAGTTGGAGACAGCGGCCCTGCAACGGCTGGCCGCCGAGTTCGAGCTGAGCCGGGCCGCCGTTGCTGCGGGGGAAGACAGGAGGGAGCAGACCATGATCCTCCGGGTGTGGTTGGATTGGTATCTGGAGGCGCTCCGGACGACCCACGATATCCAGGTCGGCGGCTCTTCCCCCGAAACCCTGGAGGCCCTGGAGGCTGCTCTGGCCCGGGTAAGGGAAGTCGGGGAAGGGTATCTGCGGGAGATGTGAGGGCTACCCTGGGAGAGGCCGGGCGGCCCCTCTTGGAAATCTCCGCCGGCGACTTGGTCTCCCTGAGGTCAGCCTCGAGCCGGCGTGGGTCTCCACCACCTGGGGTGGATCCGCCGGCCATCGCCGATCGAACTTTCTGGAGCCAGCCATCCGAAAGCCGGCCATCGCCGATCGAACTTTCTGGAGCCAGCCATCCGAAAGCTGGCCATTGCCGATCGAACTTTCTGGAGCCGGCCATCCGAAAGATAGTTGACGTCGTTGTCCGCTTATCCTATCTTGCCCTCGGCCACCGGGACCCTCCACGGCGACGGTAGTGCTTGACGCATGTGCGCCCAGTCCGAAAGACCCGTCCATGAGTGGCGTTCTCGTTTCTGGAGTGTGAGTACTGTGCGTCCGCAAACGACAGTCTGTCACCTCCCGAGGGAAAACGCCTCTTCGTTCTCAAGCTGGTGGTCTGGAGCAGGGCTTGCCTTGCCCCGAGGGACGCCCTGCCCCTCCGATGCCTATCCCTGAGAAGGAGGCGACTCCATGCCGACAGATGAAAAGAAGACAACCCCGAACACAGACGTAGACCGCGGTCGGTTCTTGGGGGGCATGTTGGGCCTCAGCGGGGCCGCGCTGGTTTCCGGGCCGCTGGACGGATTGGCCAACGACCCCGAAGCAGCCCCGACAGAACTGGGCACGGCCACACAGCGCAGCCCGGCTTTTGACGTAGACGAAGATTACGATCCTACCCAGCCGGTTGACGTCCTGGTGCGGATGCAGCAAGAGCTGGGCCGGGCCCTGGAGAAGTCGACAGCCGAACGGCGCTGGGTCATGGTCATCGACCTGCGAAAATGTGTCGGCTGCCACGCCTGCACCATCGCCTGCGTCTCCGAAAACAAGCTGCCGCCCGGCGTTGTGTATCGCCAGGTGGTGGAGGAAGAGGTCGGCACCTACCCCAACGTCAGGCGCCGCTTCATCCCTCGGCCCTGCTTGCACTGCGCCGAGCCGCCCTGTGTGCCCGTCTGTCCGGTCAATGCCACCTACCGGCGAGCCGACGGCATTGTGGTCATGGATTACGACCGCTGTATCGGCTGCCGCTATTGCATGACCGCCTGCCCCTACAGCTCGCGCTACTTTGATTTCGGCTTCAGCCAGTATGACGAGACCCCCACCGGGAATGAAGCGGTGCTAGGCGAAGGCGGCAGTGTCATTGAGCTGCTGCCCACCTTCGAGTACGGCCGCGCGTGGCCGCGTCAGCGTGAGAAATCCCCCATCGGAAACGTGCGCAAGTGCCATTTCTGTATGCACCGGATCGAGGTGGGTGAACTACCGGCCTGCACCACAAACTGTATCGGGCGGGCCACCTTCTTCGGTGACGCCAATGACCCCCACAGCCTGGTTTCGGAGCTGATCGCCAAACCCAACATCATGCGCCTGCGTGAAGAGTTGGGGACGGAACCGAAGGTCTACTATCTGACTTGAGGCAACTGCCGACCGCCGAGACGCAAAGGGCGTGAAGCTCCTTCTCAGCGATGTTCGCGCCTCCGCGGTGAAAAGGTAGCCACGACTCGGGAGATGAAGATGGCAAGAGAAATAATCACCGAGAAGACGGAGAAGGCCCAGCGCGAGGCGGGCGGCAGGTTCAGCTGGACGCCGGACAGATGGCTCTGGCTGGTCGGGATTGTGGCCTTGCTGATCGGCAGCATCGGCCTGTTTGACCGCCTCTTGCACGGCCTGCGCCCCACTGACCTGGGATCCTTCGTGCCCTGGGGCTTATGGGTAGCCGCCTACGAGTACTTTGTGTGGCTGGAGGTCGGCTCCCTCTTCATGTTCACGCTGCTGGTCTATGTGTTCAAGTGGGAGTCGCTGCTGCCGGGCATGGCCCGCATGTTGTACCTGACCGCCATCGCCATTCTGGGTATGGCCCTCATCCTGATCGGGTTGGACCTGGGCCACCCGTTCCGCGTCTGGCATGTGGTGGTCTACCCGCAGTGGGGATCGCTCATGACCTGGATGATCTGGCTGCACATGGTCTATATGGCGGTGCTGGTGGGTAAGCTGTACATTGAATTGCGGCCCTTTCCCGGCGGTGAGCGGATCAGCCGCTGGCTCTCCTACGCCAGCTTGCCTCTGGGCATCGGGCTGGTCGTTATCGCCGGCAGTGTTTTTGGCGTCATCATCGCCCGGCCGACCTGGCAAGGCAGCGCTCTCCCCCTCTACTTCTTCCTGTCAGCATTGGTGGCCGGAACGGGGCTGCTCACCGCACAATTCATCTGGTTCTGGCCCGGCCGGCGCGGCGAAGCCTACCTGGCCACGGCCAGAGGGCTGGGCCGGATGCTGCTCTGGCTGCTCATTGTGGGATTTGTCGCCTCGGCGTTGGGGGGATTGGTCATCCTCTATCCCGGCGTCCCTGCCCAGGCAGAGGCCCTGCGCCTGACCCTCTTCGGTCCTTTCTGGTGGGTCTACTGGCTCTTCCACATCGGCCTGGGCATCATCGTGCCCATTGTCCTGCTCCTGGGTAGAACCCAGACGGCACGGCGCATCGGCATTGCTGCCACCCTGTTCACCGTAACCTTCATTGCCGTGCCCCTAAACATTGTCATTCCGGCCCAGCTGGCCATCGAAACAGTTGAGCCGGGCCTGATCGCCGCCTATCGCGGACCGGGCCTGATACCCTACTACTTCCCCACCCTGTCGGAGTGGCTGCTGATGCTCTATGCCCTGGCCTTCGGCTTCCTGGTCTTCCTCTACGGCTACAACGTGCTGTGGCTGCGGCCCAAAGCCGATGAGCACCCCTAACCGGAGGGCTACTACTGATTCACCATCAAGACACGAAGCTTACGAAGAAGAAGCCCTGTGTCCCTTGTGTCTTCGCGGTGAATCTCCTGGAGAAATGCAAATGGCCAACGAAAATCAGCCTGAAAAGAAGAAGAATGGACTGTCCCGACGGGGCTTTCTGAAGGTTTCGGCCGTGGCCGGTGGCGGGGCGGTAGCCTTCCTCGGTGGACTGCCCCGATTTCGCCAGGCCTTTACCTCCGGTGCGGCCCAGGCAGCCAACAGCTACCAGCTGGCCGATCCCACCAACCAGATTCACTCCGTCTGTCTGCAATGCAACACCGGCTGCGGCATCAAGGTCAAGCTGACGGAGGGGATCGCCGCCAAGATTGACGGCAACCCCTACAGCCCGTGGACCATGTGGCCCCACCTGGACTACAACACGCCGGTGGCCGAACTGGGCGGGACGGAAGGGGCGTTGTGCCCCAAAGGGCAGAGTGGCCTGCAAAGTGCCTATGATCCCTACCGCATTGTCAGCGTCTTGAAGCGCAAACCGGGCACCAAGCGGGGCGAAGGAGAGTGGATCACCATCCCCTTCGACCAGGCCATAGAGGAAGTAGTGGAGGGTGGCAACCTGTTTGGCGAAGGCCACGTGGCAGGCTTCCGCGACCTGTACGCCCTGCGTGACGCCGAAGTGGGCAAACGGATGACCGATTTCGTCAGGAGGATTCTGGACGAGAAGGACCCGACCCACAAGCAGGCACTGGTGGAAGAGTTCAAGAGGACCTTTGCCGATCATCTCGATACGCTGATCGACCCCGACCATCCCGACCTGGGGCCCAAGAATAACCAGTTTGCCTTTATCTGGGGCCGCCTGAAGAACGGCCGTGGCGATCTGTTCAAACGCTTTGTGGGGGACAGCTTCGGCTCGGTCAACGCCAACGGCCACACCACCGTCTGCCAGGGGTCCCTCTACTTCGGCGGCCAGGCCATGAGCGAGCAGTGGGACGGCAGCAAGTTCAGCGGTGGCAGCAAGTTCTACTGGCAGGCCGACGCCGGCAACAGTGATTTCGTCATCTATGTGGGGGCCAACGTCTTTGAGGCCAACTACGGCCCGCCGCAGCGCGTGCCCAAGATCACGGAAGGGATTATCAACGGAAAGAAGTACGCCATTGTGGACCCCCGCCTGAACAAGGCCGGATCGCACGCCTGGAAGTGGGTGCCGATCAAACCGGGTGAGGATGCGGCCCTGGCTATGGGGATGATTCGCTGGATCGTGGAAAACGGCCGTTATCACACCCAATTCCTGAGCAACGCCAACCGAGCGGCCGCCCAGGCTCAGAATGAAGCCTCTTGGAGCAACGCCGCCTGGCTGGTCAGGATCGAAGACGGAGTGCCCGGCAGGCTGCTGCGCGGCAGCGATCTCGGTCTCACCAGCAGCCGCACCGAGGTCAACGACGACGGCAACGAAATCACCATCTACAGCGGCCAGGGGCAAGAATTCCCCTTCGATCCCTTTGTCGTCCTGAGAGATGGGCAGCCCGTACTCTTCGACCCCAACGACACCGAAATCCCCGTCTATGGCCAGCCACTGGTCAGCACCACGCTCAACGGCATTGACGTCAAGAGCGGACTGCAGGTCATTCTTGACGAGGCCCAAAGCCGCACCATCACCGAATGGGCCGAGATTGCCGGTATTCGCACCCGCGACATCATCGACCTGGCGCACGAATTCACCAGTCACGGCCGGCGGGCCTGTGTGGACCTGCACCGGGGTGTCTCCCAGCACACCAACGGCTACTACAACGTCCTGAGCTGGTACGTCCTCAACTGCCTGATCGGCAACGTCGACCACGCCGGCGGGATGATCAACGGCTCAACCTACGACCGCAACGGCGGAAAGACAGGCCAGCCCTTCCCCATCGACCGCATGAACGACGGAAAGGCGGCCAAATTTGGCATCGACCTGCTGCGGACCAATACGCTCTACGAAGAATCGACCCTGTTTGAGGGCTATCCGGCCAAGCGTCCCTGGTTCCCGCTGGCCACGGACCTCTACCAGGAAGACGCTCCCTCCATGGCCGACATGTACCCCTACCAGATCAAGATCGCCATGTTCTACATGAGCGCCATCAACTATGCCCTGCCCTCCGGCCATACGGTCAACGAGATTCTGGCCGACACCGGCAAGATCCCGCTGATCATCTCCAGCGACATCCTGGTGGGTGAGACCTCCACCTATGCCGACTACGTCTTCCCTGATCTGACTTATCTGGAGCGGTGGGAGTTCCACGGCACCCACTTCTCCGTGCCCTGGAAGGTGGAGAATGTGCGTAATCCGGCCATCAGCATTCCCGGCTGGCCCACCGTGACGGTCTACGGCGAGGAGCTACCCATGAGCGCGGAAGCGATGATGATGGCCATCGCCGAACGGCTTGACCTGCCCGGCTTCGGTCCCGACGGCCTGGGCCAGGGTGTGCCTTTCACCCGGCCGGAGCATCTCTATCTCAAGCAGGTGGCCAACATCGCCTTTGGTGAGAAGGAAGACGGCAGCGACAGCGTGCCGGAGGCGGATGCGGAGGAGATGCGTATCTTCACGCTGGCCCGCCGCGACCTGCCCCGGCCGGTCTTTGACCAGGATGTGTGGAATGCGGCCGTTGGCGATGAGGGGCTGTGGCGGAAGGTGACCTATGTCCTGAATCGGGGTGGTCGGTATCAGGCCCACGCCGCCGGCTATCGGGGCAATCCGGCCACTGGAGATGTGCTGGTGGCCAATCCCTACGGCCGTCAGGTCAATCTCTACCAGGAGAAGACGGCCATGACGATCAACTCCATGACCGGCCGGCCCTTCATCGGTCACGCCGCTTACGTACCGCCGGCGATGGATGCAGTGGGAACGCCCGTCGCCGACGGCAGCGACTACGACCTCTGCCTGATCACCCACAAAGAGATGATGATGACCAAAGCCCGAACCGTCACCAACTACTGGCTGCTCCACCTGTTGCCGGAAAACCCGGTACTGATGAATGCCCGGGATGCCGAGCGGCTGGGTCTGGCCGACGGGGATCAGGTCAAGATCGTATCGGCCAGCAATCCCGAGGGCGTCTGGGATTTGCAGGACGGTACGCACAAGCCGATGGTGGGTAAGCTGAAGGTGATTCAAGGGATGCGTCCCGGCGTCATCTCCTTCGCCCTCGGTTATGGCCACTGGGCAAGCGGCGCACGGGACATCGCCATCAATGACAGGATCATCAAGTCCGACCCGCGCCGGGCCACCGGTATCCACGCCAACGCCGCCATGCGGGTCGATCCCCACCTGGGTAACGTCACCTTGCAGGACCTGGTGGGTGGGAGTGCGGTGTTCTATGACACGAAGGTAAAGGTGGTCAAAGTCTAATTGATGCTTTGCGTGGTGAGTGGAGAGACGCGCCGGTGCGCACTAGGCACTATGCATTACGCATTACGCACGATCGGTAAACACCATGACAAGACAAATCGGGCGCTGGGCCATCATCCTCGTCATACTTCTGGGCCTTTGGCTGTTGATTGCGCCACCGCGCTGGTGGTTGAATTTGACCAGGCCGGTAGATATGACTGATCCGGTGGCCGCGGGAATGGCCGTTGTGGAGAAATACGACTGTCGCAACTGCCACCGCATAGACGGCCTGGGGGCCTTGACAGCCAGCAACCTGCAGGGTGTAACCAATCGGCTCGACGATGAGACGATTCGCACCTGGCTGCGAGATCCCCGCGCCGCCGATCCCAACACGGCCATGCCCAACCTGCGCCTTTCGGACGGGGAAGTTGAAGCGGTTTTGGCCTATCTCTTGGACACCGATATGAATCGGTAGCCGGTGGTCGGCCTACTGACACATTCGGCGCCAGCACTGGACGTGGCGCTTGAGCTTGAGTGGTGAATATGAGACTGGACACGCGGACTACAACGGACGCCGACGCCATGTACGAGGCTCTCCGAGCCCGACTGGCGGACATGGTTCCGGACTTCGAGCTCCGGCACAAGGCCGAGGTGGCCGCCGAGGTAAATCGGCTCAAGGCGGAACGGAACGCCGTGGTCCTCGGCCACAATTACATGGAGGCCGCCCTCTTCCATTCGGTGTGCGATTACAAGGGCGACTCCCTCCAGCTGAGCCGGCTGGCCGCCGAGGCACCCGGCGACCCCATTGTCTTCTGCGGCGTGCGGTTCATGGCCGAGACGGCCAAGATCCTGAGTCCCGAGAAGACGGTCCTCCTTCCAACGGCCCGGGGCGGCTGCTCGCTGGCCGAGTCCATTACCGGCGCCGATGTTCGACGACTGCGGCAGAAGTACCCGGGCGTTCCCGTCGTCACCTACGTGAACACGTACGCCGACGTCAAGGCGGAGACGGATGTCTGCTGTACCTCGAGCAACGCGGTTCAGGTGGTCGAGAGTCTGGAATCGGACCAGGTCATCTTCCTGCCCGACGAGTTCCTCGCGCTGAACGTGGCCCGGGAGACGGGGAAATCCATCACCTTTCCCACGCTGGACCCGGAAATGCCGCAGAACGGCGGTGACCCGAACATCCATTACGACCTGGTGGGCTGGCACGGGCGGTGCGAGGTCCATGAGCAGTTCACCACCGAGGATGTGGTGGCCGTCCGGCGCCAGTTCCCCGACGTCATGGTCCTGGCCCACCCCGAGTGCAGCCCGGATGTGGTGGAGGCCAGCGACTTCGTCGGCAGCACCAGCGCCCTTATCCGTTCCGTCCAGGAAGCGGACGCTTCCCGCTACCTCCTTCTCACCGAGTGCAGCATGGCCGATAACATCGTGGCGGAGAACCCCGACAAGGAAATGGTCCGCCTATGCTCGGTCCGCTGCCCCCACATGAACCAGATCACTTTGGAGAACGTCCAGAACGCCTTGCTCCACAACCACTACGAGGTGGACGTGCCCGAGCCCGCCCGCACGAGGGCCCGGGCAAGCATCGAACGGATGCTGGAGATCTCGTTCGGTCCGCGCTGATGCACCCGCCCGATCTCGGAGCGCCGGGAGCTGGGCCGGCAAGCCAACGCTGGTCGAACTTTTGGGAGTCGGTCGTCCGAAAGATAGTTGACATCGTTGTCCGTTTTTACCATTTATCGCCGATTCGAACGAATACTGGAGGCGACTCATGATCGGATTCTCGCAAACTACAGGCTACGCGATCCAGGCACTGGCGTGTCTGGCGGGTGGCGGGGACCGTCTTGTGCAGGCGAAGGAGATAGCCGCCTGTACGGGGATCCCCGGACCGTATCTTTCCAAGATCCTCAACACGTTGGTTCGGGCGGGGCTGCTCCGGAGCAAGCGGGGTTACCGCGGAGGTGTGGAGCTGGTGCGCCCGCCGGAGCAGATTTGTCTCGTCGACATCGCCGCTGCGCTGGAAGGTGACGAATGGTTGCCCGAGTGTCTGCTGGGTCTGGGAATGGCGCAGGACGACTGCTGTCCTTTAGCCGAATTCTGGAAGGAGACACGCACGCGGATCCAGGAGCGGCTCAAGGAGCTGACGCTACGCGATATCATGCGTTTCATGGAGGAGCGCGGCAGGACGTTGGCGGCTCCCTGCGACGATGCATCCGTAGCTGATGCTGACGGCAGGCGGGTGTGGGCGGGTGCGTCCATGCCCGCGGGGGGTGGGGCCCCGGGAGCGGTGTAGCGGCCCATTGCGGGTCGAGGGCCGGCTCGCCCCGATACTGGGGTCGGGGGACACGGTGGGTGACGGCACCGGGGAGCACACTCGAGTCGGTTGATCTCGCCTCCGGCTGCGAACAAGGACAAAGGAATCGATCATGGAAACCATTGCTCCGGCCGTTCGGATCAGCCTGTCCGCCGTTGCCGCGGCCTGCCTCCTCCTCGGCTCACCCACCCACCGGACCGAGGCCCAGGAAACGAGGATCTCCGGCCTCTTCTTTGGCGACTACTATGCCGTCGTCTCCCATCAGGACGATGCCGTGGACGGCGCGCACGGATTCTGGGCCCGCCGTATGTACCTCACGGTGGACCACCGCTTCGATCCCACCTGGGACGTCCGGGTCCGGTTCGAGGCCCTGAGCCCCGGGGACTTCCAGACTTCGGCCGCCCTGGAGCCGTTCCTGAAGGACCTCTGGGTCCGGTGGCGGCAGGGCGAACACCAGGTCCTGGTCGGGATCTCCCCAAGTCCCACCTGGAACCTCTGGGAGGCCCAGTGGGGCTACCGGCACGTGGAGAAGACCCCCCTGGACCTCTACCGGATGGGGTCGTCGCGGGATTTCGGGGTCTCGGTCCTGGGCAGCTTCGACCGGGACCGGACCCTCCGCTACCACGTGATGGTGGGAAACGGCGCAGGGGTGCGGTCCGAGACGAACAAGGGAAAGAAGGTCATGGGCTCCCTCCAGTTCTTCTCGTCCCGGGGACTTACCCTGGAGGCTTACGCCGACTGGGAGGATCGGTCCGGAGAGGAGGAGCGGACCACCGCCGCGGCCCACGCAGTCCTGGAGGGCGACCGGGGACGACTGGGCCTGATGGCCACCCACCAGCTTCGCCGGATCCGCGGTGCCCCGAACGTGAATGTGGACGTGATCTCGCTCTTCGGGGTCCTGGACACGGGCAGTCGAACGAACCTCCTGGCCCGCTGGGACCGCCTGGCCACCCCGATACCGGGCGCTCACGGGATCGCATACTTCCGGATGGCGCCCACCTCCCGGGGGCATTTCTTCCTGCTGGGGGTGGACCTTGCCCTGGCCGAAAGGGTCCACCTGGTTCCGAACCTGGAGGTCGTCACCTATGATGACTCCGCCCTCTCGTCCGACGTCTTTCTGAAGACGACGTTCTCGGTCACGTTCTGAAGCGGAGTGTCCGGAAGCGAGCTTCCGCCTCCGCCCGACCGGTCAGACAGCCAGGCTCCGCCGTTTATGCCTCGGCGCTCTGTTGCCGCAGCTCGCCCAGCAGCGAGCTTCCGCCTCCGCCCGGCCGGCCAGACAGCCAGGCTCCGCCGATTATGCCTCGGTGCTCTGTTGCCGCGGCTCGCCCAGCAACGCCGCTACCCGTTGCGACAGTATGCCCAGGTCCACGGGCTTCTCCAGGAAATCCTGAACGGGCATCCAATCGTCGTCGATGTTGTAAGCGGAGAAACCGAGTGGGAACTGGGTGTTGACGGCCGTCAGCATCAGGATGGGGACATCCTTGAACCGATCGGTGTCGCGCCGCACGGCCCGGGCCATCTCGAAGCCGGCGGAGGCGCTCTCCGGGAACATCACGTCCAGGATCACCAGGTCGGGGCATCGGTCTTCCATGCTCCTGGTCGCGGCAGTCGTGTCCGTCTCGATGTGGACCTCGTGGCCGGCGCTGCGCAGAACCATTGCCGCGGCGGTGGCGAAGTCCTGGTCATCCTCCACGATAAGCAAGTAGGCCATGGTCATACTCCTGCGGTGTGAGGTGAAGTGGTGGGCCGACTGGAGACCGCAATTCCACCATGGTGCCTATGCCGGGTTGGCTGAAGGGGTTGGCCGGCTGGAAACCGCAATTCCACCATCGTGCCTATGCCGGGTTGGCTGAAGGGGTTGGCCGACTGGAGACCGCAATTCCACCATCGTGCCTATGCCGGGTTGGCTGAAGGGGTTGGCCGGCTGGAAACCGCAATTCCACCATGGTGCCTATGCCGGGTTGGCTGAAGGGGTTGGCCGGCTGGAAACCGCAATTCCACCATCGTGCCTATGCCGGGTTGGCTGAAGACGAGCAGGCGGATGCGATGCAGCTCGGCGATTCTTCGAACGATCGCCAGACCGAGCCCAGAGGACTCGGGGTTGTGCTCTGCTGCCTCCCGCGTGCGGTAGTACTCATCGAAGACGTGGGGCAGCTTCTGATGGTCGATGCCGATGCCCTCGTCGGCGATTGTGACCCGGGCGGTCCCATGCTCGTCCGGGCCACAACGCACCTGGACGCGGCCGTTCGGGTGCGAATAGGTCACTGCGTTGAAGAGAAGGTTGCTCAGCAGCATCTGGAGGTGATCGCGTACACCGAGAACCCAGACCTGTTGGATGTCCGCCTCCAAGCGGATGCCCCTGGCCTCAGCGGAGCGCTCGATCCGTTCAATGCACCACCTCATGGTCTCCGACAGGTCCAGGGAAACCGATGGCGATGGCAACTGGCTGTCTGATGTGAGGTTGGCGAGTTGCAGCATCTCCTGGATCTTAGCCGCGAGGCGCTGGCTGCGCGTGGCTATCCGATGGACTGTCTCCACCGCCGGCTCCGGTAGCCCACCGCAGTAGCCGTGGAGCAGCAGTTGCGCGTTGGCGTGGATTGCCGCAAACGGTGCCTTCAACTCGTGCGTGGTCGTCAGCATGTGATCGGCCCGCTCCTTGAGCGCTGTGGAGAGGTGCCGGTTGGTCTCTGCCAGGTCCCGGTCCCGCTGTCGGACCAACTCGGAGAGTCGCGAGGCCATATACCACACCACCAGCCACACCGTGAACACGGAGATGAAGTCCACAGCGCCGACGTGACCCGGAAGCGGGGTCGGCCGGGCCCAAAGGCCGGGGGGGCTTGACCAACCGAGGTGCACCACCACAAAGCACGCGGCCAGCAGAGCTCCGGCGAGGAACGTGATGCCCAGGCTCTGCCCGCGAGAGAAGAAGATGCACGCCAGCACGATGTGGAACAGGTAGGCAAAGGGAGCGTTCGTCTGTAAGCAGCCGAGGAAGTGGACCACCACCGTGAGCACCAGCAGGTCGAAGATGATCTGACCCCAGAGGTGTTTCCGGATTCCCCGGGCAACTTCCCCATCGGACAGGCGACGGAGATGCAAGAGAAACGCAACGTTGCCGACCAACAGGGTCGCGGCAGCGGCGAAGGGCCAGGCGCCGGGCTCGACGAAGCCCAAGGCTTCAAACAGCCCGGGTACCTGGCCAGCGAGCCCGAACGATGCCAGGAAGCCGATGACCACGAACCTTAACCGGCAGAACCACCGAGCATTGTCCCGAAGCAGCCTTTCCGGAAGCGCCCGATCGCCCGCGCCCCTCAACGCGGCCGGTGTTTCGACCGGGCGCAGGGGCAGTTCGTAGGCGGGCATCTCGAATGGATTGACGTTGGCCATCACGCGTGCTCCGTCCCGTCTGATACGGCGAGTCTCGTGATACCGACACACTCCAGGCTGCGCCCGGCTTGAACAAGCCGATCCGTCCAACCCTCCAGGCACGCCAAGGCGCGTAGGGCGCAGGCCACAATCCGGGAGAACCCGATCCTCGATCCCCCTCAGCCCTTGCCTGCCCACACCGTTCCGATGATACAGTAATGTGACCTGCAAGTCAACTATCTTGATGATCGGCGGGTCGTGTTTGTGTGCAAGGGACTGAGTCGGCCATCGGTTCGTCGAACCCGTCCAGGAAGCTCCCCGGCCCGCCCCGGATGGTCACGGGCAGGAGCTCGATGACGAAGTCCGAGCCAGGGTCCTTCACCGAGAGCTCCACGGCCCCCACCCCCGTCACCTCCACCCCCAGCTCCTCCATCAGCTCCCGCCGGGCCGCCTCGGGCTCCTTGGGGCCCATCTGGATATCGCCCTGCCCCGCAGACACTACCAGGCTCATCGAGAGGAGTGGCGGGCGAGGTGCAGCTCGGCGGCAGGGCGTGAGGGCGAGGTCGTGATGTAGATAACCCGTCACGCGTTGCAGCATTCGGCAATCATTGTCGATTTGACCCCGCTGCGCGAGGTCAAATGTACATGGATGCTCCGCCATGGCAGACTGTTGTAAGGTTGTCCCCGAATGGCGGGGTCAATGGTACGAACATCCAAGATGGAGGTCACACGTGGCGGGTTGTCGTCCCTCGAGAGGGCCGAGGAGGGGGCGGAACGGACGGCCTGACGCTGAGGAGGTGATCCACCGGCTGGCCTCGCGCCAGCACGGGGTCGTATCCCGGGGGCAACTGGTGGAGGCGGGTCTACCGAAGGGGGTGTTGGACCGCCTGGTTACGGCGGGCCGCCTTCGCCCGGTCCATCGAGGTGTTTATCGGGTCGGGCCGGTGGTTGCGCCGCGGTCGTTGGAGATGGCGGCGGTGCTGGCGTGCGGAAGCTCGTCGGCTGTGAGCCATTGGAGCGCCGCCTTCATGTGTTGGCGGCTTCCCGACGACAGCAGGCCGTCCCCCGTTCACGTGACGGTGTGGCGTGGCCGCCGTGCCCACGGCGGCATCCTTGTCCATCGTAGCCGGCTGGCGCGGGACGAGGTGAGGCGCATTGAAGGGATCGCGGTCACCACGCCGGCGCGGACGCTATTGGACCTGGCGGGTTACGCCGGGTCACGTGAGCTGGAGCGGGCGGTGGCGGAGGCGTTGGCGCGCCGGCTCGTGGGTCCTCGGCAGGTCCTCGAGCTGCTGGACCGCTACCCAAGACGATCCGGGAGTCGGCAACTGCGGTCTCTCATATGTGGGGCTGATGGCCCGGTCTTGACGCGGTCGGAGGCGGAAGAGCTCTTCCTTACCCTGGTGCGGAAGGCCGAGCTGCCCACGCCGGAGGTGAACGTCGAGGTCGCCGGTTTCGAGGTTGATTTCCTCTGGCGGACTCACGGGCTGGTGGTCGAGATCGACGGGTATGCGTTCCATTCGTCACGGGATCAGTTCGAGCGGGACCGGCGGAGGGACGGGGTGCTGGTCCGATCCGGCTTCAGGGTCATGCGGGTCACCTGGGGGCAGCTGGTCCACGAGAGTGCGCCATTGTTGGGGAGGCTGGGCATGGCCCTGGGAAGCATGTCCTCCAGGTGAGGCTCGGGGCACTGCTCCCTGGTCGATGGGGGCGAGCATCGAGCCGCCCTGGCCGCCTCGCCGCTGCTGCCCGAGCTTGCCTTCGCGTCGCCCGACTGCGTCGAAAACGATTCAGGGACCTGGAGACGACCATGGGATTCAGCAGGGGCACTACCCGCAAGCTGAGGGCACTCACCCTCTACCTCCTGGCGGCTGCGCTCTCGACGGCTTCGACTGGACTTCCTGCTTCCGCCACGATGCCCGCCGCTCCGGAGCAGCCGGGCGCCCAGCAACCGCCGGGACGATTCCCTGCCCCGGCCCGCGGCGCACCCACGGACGCGGAGGAGTTGGAGCGGTTTATCGACGGGGTCATGGCTGCTCACCTGAGGGATCACGAGGTGGCGGGGGCCACGGTGGCCGTGGTGCGGGCTGGGTCGCTGCTCTTCTCCAAGGGTTACGGCCACGCGGATGCGGATGGCCGCAACCCCGTGGACCCGGCCACCACCCTCTTCCGGATCGGGTCCGTGACGAAGCCGTTCACCTGGGTGGCGGTGCTCCAGCTCAGAGACCAGGGGCTCCTGGACCTGGACGCGGACGTGAACCAATACCTGGACTTCCAGATCCCGGGCACCTACGAAGAGCCCATCACGCTGCGCCACATCCTCACCCCCCCGCCGGGTTTCGAGGACCGGGTGTTCGGTCTGTTCGGCATCACGGACGAGGTGACGCGGGGCGAGTGGCTGCGACGGAACATGCCGGCCCGGGTCCGGCCGCCGGGAACCCAGCCGTCGTATTCCAACTACGCCTCGGCGCTGGCGGGCTACATCGTGGAGCGGGTGAGCGGCATGCCTTGGGAGAGCTACGTGGAGGCGCACATCCTGGAGCCCCTCCGGATGACCTACGCCACGGCCCGGCATCCACTTCCCCAGGACCTGGCACCCCACATGTCCGGCGGGTTCGCCTCCGAGGACGGGCAGTTCGTTGCCAAGCCGTTCGAGCACCTGGGAGCCATGGCCCCGGCCGGGTGGAACGGGGACCCCCATGCCCGGGTGCGTATCAGGGTCGGGGCTCGTCCTGGAACAGGCGCCGGAGGGGTGGAACGAGCGGGCCAGAGGCTACGAGGGTCGCTACCGCATGCTGCGCGGGTCCCACACCACCTTCGAGAAGCTGCTGGGCCTCCTGATGCAGGCCACCGTCACCACCGCTGAGCCGGGAGAGATCCTGCTGACATCGCCTATGATGCCGCCGGAGCGGCTCCTTGAAGTAGAGCCGGGTCTCTTCCGGAGCCCGGACGGGTTCGTGGCGGCGGCCTTCAGCCGGGACCAGGGGGACGGACAGGATAACTTCACCTGGGCACCATGCCGCCGACACCGGGGGAGCGGGTGGGGCTGGGGGCATCCGCATGGCCCTGGTCTTTCCCATCCTGGCCATTCCCCCGGGCGTGGCGGTGGTGGGGGGGGCGGTGATGGCATACCGCCGTGGGTTCTGGGGGGCCTGGGGTCGGGCGTACCTGGCGCTGTTCGCCGTGGCGGTCCTCGTCTTCCTGGCCCAGCTCCATCACTGGAACCTCATGGGCTGGAGGATCTGAAGCCCCAGCAGGGATCGGCGCCTCAGTCGCCTTCGCGCCGCTCGGTGTCGGGGGGCTGGGTTGCGGACTGCTCGGTTGTGGACCACTCCGTGTCGCGCCACTCCGTGCCGGGTCGCTCCGTCCTGCAGGAGGTGGAGTCCTCCAGTGGCTGGGGGTAGAAGTCCCGCTCCGACGTCATCCGCTCGAGCGCCTCGGCCCGCCCCGAAGCCTTCTCTCCAAGCGCGCCTCCACGTACCGCTGGTCGCTTGGCGCCAGGAGCAGGGATAGGAGATCCGCCTCTCTCTTCCACGCCAGGGAGACGTGCTCCAGGCACCGGGGCTCGCCCCGGATGGCCACGGGCAGGAACTCGATGACGAAGTCCGAACCAGGGTCCTTCACCGAGAGCTCCACCGCCCACACCCCCGTCACCTTCACCCCCAAGCTCCTCCAGCAGCTCCCGCCGGGCCACATCCAGGTCCCTCTCCCCCTCCATCACCTTCCCCCCCGCAAACTCCCAGAGCCCCCCGTGGCGCTTGTGCAAGGGCCGACGGCACACCAGGAACCGGCCGTCCCGTTGAATGACAGAGGCGAGAACGCGGAGGGGCACGGAAAACGGCCGACTCCTGTTTCGGGAAGCGGAGAGCCCGGAGAGCTCCTGGTCAGGACCCAAGGTACCCCCGGACAACGCGCGTTGTGAACGCCTCAGCACGCCGGACCCCCTACCAGCGGCTCGTGGCCGGAGGGCGGTACCCCCGGGCTGCGCCCCCCTTCTCAGGCCAGTCCGGCTCCCCCCGGTCCACCGAGTTGACTTGCCCCGTCCAGACGCAGTTCACCAAATTCAGGCAGGGCGTCACGCCCCCCCGTGAACCAACAGGGCTTTCGGGACTCCCGCCTTCCGGGCGGTTTCTCGCGGTGGTTGCGGTGGGCTTGGCACCCGCGACGGAGGGCAGGGGTCCATGCGCGCCACCCATGGAGGGTGGAGGGATCAGCGTTCGCCAGGAGGAAGAATGGAGCCGATCCAAGCAGTTCCGCAGGCGCCTCCGCCTGGAGTATTCGTGCTAGGGAGAAACGTCCCCCACGCGTTGTCCCTTTCGCGCATCGTCTTCCTCCCCCTCCTCTTCCTTCTCCTTCACAGGGAGCAGGAGATCGCGTTCCTCGTGGCCTATCTCCTCCTCGCCTTCACCGACTTCCTCGACGGCGTCGTGGCCAGGCGTTTCGACCTGGTGTCGCCTCTGGGCAAGAGCCTGGACTCTCTCGCGGACCTCTTCTTCTATCTGGCCTCGGCGTATTTCGTGTACGTCCTTGCCCCGGAAGCCATTCATGCCAACGCCTTCTGGTTGGCCCTCTTCTTCTCGCTCCTGGCCCTATCCTTCGTCGTCTCCGCCGTCCTCTTGGGCAAGCCGGTGCTCATGCATACCCACCTGCTCCGGCTGAACGCCGTCCTCATCGTGGTGGCCGTGGCTGGAACCTTCGTGGCGGACGTAACCCTCCTCGTGCGGGCCATTCTGTTCCTCTACTATGTGGCGCTCTTGGAGGAGATGGCCATCTTCGTCATGTTCCCCGAAGCGGATCCGGACGATCGGACCATCCTGAAGCACCTTCGAAAAGGCACTTGAGATCGTCGGGATTCCTCTAGCTTCAGCCCCGAAAATGGGACGCCAGGGACGGATCGGAGTGCAGAGGGGGGTCACGGAGCAGATTCGCCTGGAGGGGGTGAAGCGGATGGAGGAGCAGGTTCTGGCCCGAAGGAGGGTACCGGTGGAGCCGGCGCCCTCCCTTCGAGGCCCTCGGAGGGGTAGCCACGGTCGGAGGCTCGACCGCTGGATCAGAGGTAGAGCTTGACAGTGATGGTGACGTACGTCTTATAGCCCTGGTCCCTGTAGGATGCCATGCTGTCTCCCACCGGTTCAATCTTGACGAAGGCCTCATCTCCCTCATCGGTCTCCAGGAATACCTCGCGGACTCCAGCGCCATGGTCGGAGGTGGCAGTGAAGTCAGGGAGAGCCTCGTAGAAGGACTCGATCTCGGCCCTCTCATCCTCGCTCACCAGCTCGAGGATGAAGTAGAGCTCCCCGTCGAGCATGTGGATCCTCTCGATGTCCACGATGGCTGAAGGCTTGTATATGGGACACCACTCGTGCGGGTAGTCCTCGGGAATCCCCGTGCCGGGCTCGGCCAGGGCAGATGTCGTTGGCATTCCAGGAGTCCCAGCACCGTTACCATCTTCGGACCTTGGACCGCAGCCCGTCAGTCCCGCTGTGGCCAGCGCAAACACCGCGGTCAGGCAAAGACCGATGATTCGTTTCATCGTTCAGGCATCTTCCTTTCCGACGACAAGCCATGCCGGGATCGCCCGCCTGCCGGGATCGCCCGCCAGCCGGGAACGGATTGAAGACTGCCCATTCCCCAGCGTGCCAAGACAGGGCCCCACCCGTCGCAGGCTCTCCATGTGTGGAGCACTCTACTGACACCATATTGCGGTCTGCGAGGAGTTACCAAGGCGTTCGCGAGCGTGGCAGCGTGTCCATGGCGCATTCCCCCTGGACCGAGACCGACCTGGCCCACCGCGCCGAGACCCGACCTGGTCCACCGGGCCCGGACCGAGCTGGCCCACCGGGCCGAGACCCGAGCTGGTCCACCGGGCCCGGACCGAGCTGGCCCACCGGGCCGAGACCCGAGCTGGCCAACCTCATGGACCCCCCCCTGGGTCCCCACCAGGACGACGAGGCCCGCTATCCTCTACGCCAGGTGTTCCAGCCATGTAGGGGGCCTTGATCTTCAATCCATAGTAGTAGTGTCCGACCTCCGTCTCGCCGAACACAGCCACGTCAGGCAGATGGCCCCATCGTTCGTACCCGTGCTGTTCCAGGAGCCGCACGCTAGCCGTATTGCTGTCGAGGACGATGGCAAACAGGGTCCTGATGTCGAGGGAATAGCATGCCTGTACGGCAAACTCCAGTAGCTGCGATGCAATGCCGCGGCGGTGATGGTCAGAATGAACGAAATAGCTTATCTCAGCAGTGTGGCGTAGCGCCATGCGACCAGGGCGATACGGACTGATGGTGCAATAGCCAACGACCAGACCATCTTCTTCCGCCACGAAGATGGGATACTTCTCGGGAGGATGACTCTCAAACCACGACTTACGATCCTCCACAGACACCGGAGTGAGGTCAGCGGTCTGTTGGCCGGCCTCGATGGCCTGGTTGTAGATGTTGATGATCGCCTGAAGGTCAGAAGGCCTGGCGGTCCT
The DNA here is from genome assembly GCA_003564295.1 of Gemmatimonadota bacterium. Classification (GTDB taxonomy): domain Bacteria; phylum Gemmatimonadota; class Gemmatimonadetes; order Longimicrobiales; family Gaopeijiaceae; genus PXFI01. The sequence continues at coordinate 20,118 of PXFI01000350.1, forward strand.
TATTCTCATGTTCCCTCGAGTAACTCGCATGAACGGGACCCTCGTACGCCCGCCGGACGGGATCGCCGGGTCCAGATAGCAGCCTTCGCCGTCGGGGGCAACCATGCCCGGGGCGACCCGCCCATCCGTGGGGCCCCGGTCTCACCATGACGGGCACCGTGGCGTGGACCCCCGTCCGCACTCTGCCGGGCACCCTACCCTGGGCTCCTGGCCGCACTCTGCCGGGCACCCTACCCTGGGCCCCTGGCCGCATTCTGCCCGGTACTCTACGGTGGGCACCTGGCCTCGCTTCGCCGGGCCCTCTACTCTTCTTCGATCCCGCGCCAGCCGAAGCCCCGGGGATTGCCCTGGAGGATCCTTCGGAACGCGAGCAATCCTCTCACCCTGTCATCGGGAGACTGGAAGATGTCTTTGGGGAGAAACGTGGATCGGACCGAGGCCCATGGCCCCTCCACAGGATCCCATGAATCCCATGCCGTGAGGGAGCGCTTGGAAGGGATTCTGGAGAAGCTCGTGGCCCCGAAGCGCATCCGCCACGCCCTGTTGGCTGTGGAGACGGGGGACCAATCCTTCCGCTGGGTGGGGGCTGCGGGCGACGCCTTCCCCGATGGTACCCCCATGCGTCCGGACACACCCATCTGGATCGCCAGCGTGACCAAGCTCTACATCGCCGCGGCGATCCACAAGCTGCATGAGGCCGAGCTCGTCAGCCTTGGCGATCCCATGTCGGCCTACCTGCCCCAATCCTTGATCGGGGGGCTGCACCGGCTGGGCGGGGTGGATCACACGGAGCGGATCACCCTCCGCCATCTTCTTGGCCACCTCTCGGGCCTGCCGGACTATCTCGAGGACCAGCCCAAGGGGGAACCGAGCCTGATCGAGCAGCTTCTGGAACAGGACGCTTCGTTCACCATCCAGGACGTGGTGGACATCGTCCGGGAGAAGCTCGTGCCGCTCTTCTCTCCCCAGCCTCTGGGCGCGAAACGCAAGAAGGTCCGGTACTCCGACACCAACTACCAGCTCCTCATGGCCATCATCGAAGCCGTCACGGGCCGACCGACCCACGAGGTCTTCCGGGAGATGTTCTACGAGCCCCTCGGACTGCGCCACACCTTCCACCCGGGAACCCTGGGGGGGACCGAGCCCAGGCCCGCCACCACCTGGATCGGTGACCGTCCCCTGGACTCTCCCCAGGCCGTGCGCTCCGCTCGGGATCTCATTAGCACCGCCGACGACATGCTGGTGTTCCTGCGGGCTCTGGTCCGGGGAGGGATCTTCCGGCAGCAGGCCACTCTGGAGCACATGATGGGGAACTGGAACACCTTCGGCTTCAACCTGAATCCGAGCCTCCCCGGTTGGCCCATCGAATACGGCCAGGGGATGATGCGCATGTACGTACCGCGGATCCTCTCCCCTTTCCGCTCCCTGCCTGGAATGGTGGGACATACCGGGTTCTGCGCCTCGTGGCTCTTCTTCTTCCCCGAAGCGGACGTGCTGACAGCCGGGACCGTCGACCAGGCCACCGCCGCGGCCGTCCCCTTCCGCCTCGTTCCCCAGCTACCCCGCGCTCTGGGTGCGTAGCTGGCTTTGGATGCGTCGCCTTCCGGGCCTCTTGGCCTCCGGCCTCATGTTGGTGGCCACCGGGCTCTGGACCTTCTGGGGCTTCATGGAGATGTACTACGAGGGGTGGGGCCAGCCAGGACTCTATCCTCTGATCTACCTCAGCGTGGCCGGCGCCTTCCTGGCCTTCTGGCTCCTTGCGGAGGCGTGGCCGCGCCCGGGGGGCTGGCTCATCATCGTCTTCGGCGTGCTCTTTACCGGGTGGATCTTCTCCATGCAACTCCGCCGAGGGGCCCCCACCATCACGGGCCTCCTCACTTGGATTCCGGTGACGGCCATGGTGGTCCTGGTGGGAGCGCTGTTCGTGGTGGAGGGACGACGACGGCGCCGGTCGGGAGACCGGAGAGGGACCGCGGCCCATGGGTGGCTCAGGAGGAACGTGCGGCTCCTCCTCCCCCCCGGGGCCTTCCTTGCCATCGGCATCGTCTGCACCGCCCTCAACTGGCACGTGTTCCTGAGGGTGGATGACGGAGACCGGGGGACTCGCCTCATCCGGGGCAACGGCGTGACGCTGGTCTGGGCCCCGGCTGGGCCCGGCTGGGCCCAGAGCGAGGGTGGGATACCCGGGAACCTTTCCTGGAACGCCATCGCCCTGTACGGCATGGAGCCCGTCGGTTTCTCGGAGAAGCCGGAACGGGAGGGCCGGCACGCCACCTGGGAGGAGATGGAGCGCTATGGCCTCTTCCGTTACCTGGCCGCCGATGGGGTCACGCTCAGCCAGGTCCCCCAGGATATCTGGAGAATGCCCACGGTGGACGAGATCGTCCGGTCCCTGGTTCGGGGCGGGGAGAACGCAGGCTGCGCCTTCCCGGAGGACCTGGACCGAGGCAGGGCCCGGTGCGACCGTTCACCCGACAAGGAAACGCCCCTCTGGGCTACCGACCACCCCTTCATCTACATGTGGGCCGGGCAGGAACACGACAGCGTGGCGGCTTACTACGTGGGGTATAACGGGTGGGTGCACCATCAGCCGAAGAGCTGGGAGAACCCACGCCACGGGCATCGCTTTGTTCGGGAGCCCCTGCCAGGGGAGATGCCGTAGACGCGACGCTGGGTTGACGCCGGCCGGGACCAGGGTCATCCTGCTCCTTGAACCAACAGAAGAGGAGCGCTTATTGGACCTCCAGGAATTGCGGACCCGGCTTCAGCGATTCGCCGACGAGAGGGATTGGAACCAGTTCCACTCCCCCAAGAACCTCGTCATGGCCCTGACGGTGGAGGTGGCGGAGGTGGCGGAACACTTCCAATGGCTCACCGAGGAAGCTTCTCGCGATCTTCCTCAAGCCACCAGAGATGCGGTGGCTGCGGAGATTGCCGACGTACAGATCTATCTGGTACGCCTGGCCGACATACTGGAAATCGACCTTCTGGAGACCGCAGAGGCCAAGCTCCTGGAAAACGAAGCCAAGTACCCCCCGGGTCGCGTCAGGGGAAGCGCGAGAAAGTACACCGAATACGACGAGCCCGAATCCGAGCCTTAATGACCTGGCCCGAACTGGGGAGCCTGAGCGCACCCCGGGCGCGAGGGCGCGTCCCATCCTCGGCCGTTAGAGGGCGACTCAGGGCAGAGCGCACCCCGGGCACGACGTGCCCGACCCCGGACCTCAATGACCTGGCCCGAACTGGGGAGCCTGAGCGCACCCCGGGCACGAGGGCGCGTCTGCAACCTGTGCGGGATGCTGCTGGCCCGTGAGGAGCGCACCCCAGGAGCGAGGACGCGTCAGTGGGGCAGTCGCCCCTGGACCAGGGCGTACACGAACGTACCGGCCATGGCCGCCAAGATCCCCATCAACAGTACCAACATCCCGGTGCCAACCAGGGCAAACATGGGCCCCGGGCAGGCTCCGAGCAGCGCCCAGCCCATCCCGAACAGCGTCCCGCCGATCCAGTAGCGGGCTCCCCGTAACCGTGCCGTACCCCACTCCTTCGGCGCCACCTGGATGGGCTCGCCGCCCAGGGTGCGCAGGCCGAAACGGCGGATGAGCCAGAAGAGCGTCGCCGACACCACCAGTGCGCTGCCGATGACGCCGTACAGGTGCAGGCTGTGGAGGCGGAACATCTCCTGGATGCGGTACCAGGACGCCACTTCACTCATGACGAAGACCACACCCAGAAACATCCCGATGAGCAGGTATCCGAGCATGGCCGGAATCGTGTTACCAGCTGCCGGGGCCCGGGCCTGAAGAGGCTCCGGCCCCCGCTCCGGCTCCGGACATTCGTAGTCGGGTGCCGTGGAACCCAGGGCCCAGGTCATGGCGCACCTCCCAGGAGCAGGGGAAGCAGGACGGGATACACGAGGAAGGCCACCACCAGACCTCCGGCGAAGAAGCCCAGGACCGCCACCAGCGACGGCAACTGGAGCGCCGCCAGCCCGGAGATGGCGTGGCCGCTGGTGCACCCGCCGGCGTAGCGCGTACCGAAGCCCACCAGAAACCCGCCTATCACCACGAGCACGAAACCGGCCGGCGTGCCCAGGGCCCCCAGGGAGAAGATCTGGGCAGGCGCCAGGCCCTGGAAGTCGCTGACGCCGAGGGCGCCGAGATGGGCCCGGGTGGCCTCGCTGATGTGAGCGCCGGCGTTCGGCTCGCCGAAAAGGACCGTAGCCAGCATCCCGCCCAGCAGGATGCCGGTCACGAACACCAGGTTCCAGGCTCCGACCCGCCGCCATTCGTAGCGCAGGAAGGCCGGCTTGGCCCTCTGGGACAGGGGCAGGGCGGCACACATGTGCCGCAGGCTGGACGAGATGCCGAACACCTTGCCTCCCACCACGAGCAGGAGGGGCATGACGAGGCCGATCAGGGGCCCGGCCACGTACCATGGCCATGGGCTGGAGAGGAGATCACGCACGGGTCAAACGCTCCCTTGGAGGGGATGGGGATGCATCCCTCACTTGTCAAAGAACAGGACGGTCGCACGGCACGAAAGGTGCCCCAGCAAAGAACAGGCTTCGGGGCACCGTACGAAACGCGCCCTAGCAAAGAGCATACCTATCGCACGGCATGAGACGCGCCGGCGCTCAGAAGAAGACGTTCGCTGCCACATACCCCACTAGCGGCATGGCGCCGTACTCCGACCCGAGTCGGGGCGGTAGGGCTTGAGCACCGCTGCCCACGCCGGCGAAGGCGCCGAGGCGAACGCTCACCTCGTCGGCCGCCGAGTACGCCAGTCCGGGCGCCAGCAGCAGGCTGCCGTCCCGGAGGTTGGCGATGATCCGGGCGTCGGCCTGGAGGAGCGGGTGGGCCTGATAGCTCGCGCTGGCCGCCAGGGCGTCCCGCCCCAACACCTGGAGCTCTCCCCGCTGGAAGGGCGCCGAAATCGCCTTGGCGAGAAGCTCCTCGGGCCGGCGGGCGCCGAACCCGTCCCGCTGGTACTCCAGCACCAGGTACAGGTCTCGTCCCAAGACCGTCACATACCGGTCCGCGCCTCCCGCCGCCCTGACCACGGTCTCGCCCTCCGAGCGCCGGGCCGACACCTCACCACGCAGCGCGTAGGCCCCCACGGCCGTCGTTACGGCCAGTGCGCCGGCCGCCTCGTCGTGGAGGGCACCTGCCCATCCGGACACGTCCACGCCCCGGAACACTCCGCTCCAGCGGCCCAGGGCGGTCAGCGTGGTCCCAGCAGGGGTCTTGGCCGGCCGCACCACCGCGTCAAACTGGCTGAACGGCCCCAGGAAGACCTGGAGACGGGCCGCGTCGATGCCGGCCCGGAACTCCCGGAACGGATCGGCCGGGTCGAAGGGCGCGAAAGGATCGGCGGGGGTGAAGAACAGGGTAGTTGCCCAGGAGACCGTCTGGCGGCCGGCGCTCACACGGGCTCGATTCCCCACCGGCAACGATACGCTCAGCCGGTCGAAGCCGTGCCGCCAGTGGACGCGCCGGCCATCCGCCAGCGTGCCCTGGAGGCCGAGCCAGGGTGCGGCCGCCTCGGCGCCCTCGAAGCCCCGGCCCAGGGAGATGGGCGCCGTCCGCAGTTCCAGGGCGTGCTCGTAGGCCAGGTCCAAGGAAAGGGGGCCGACCTGGGGCGAGGCCATGAGCCGCAGGCGTTGGAAGTCGAAGAACCCGCCGTCGGTCAGGGGCGTCGACTCCGCAGCCACGGCCGCATGGAGGTAGTAGCCTCGGATCTCGGGCACCTGGGCCGCAGCGTCCGCCGGGCCGAGCCCCGGCCCCACGGGCATGCCCAGCAGCTGCGTGAGCGCCACACCCAGCAGGGCGCCCATGCCCACCCGCCCACGCCGCCTCGGAAACCCCATCAGGAGTTGACAGGCTCAACGACCCACGACGGAAGGTCCCCGGTCTCCTTCTCGGCGTCCCGCTCCACGTGGCCGTCCACCAGCCGGATGATCCGTCTCGCCCGGCGCATCACCCGGGGGTCGTGGGTGCAGAAGATGAAGGTGACGCCACGCTCCCGATTGAGGAGCTCCATCACGTCCAGGAGCGCGTCGCTGGCCACCGTGTCCAGGTTGGCGGTGGGCTCGTCGGCCAGCACCAACGCCGGGGCGCCCAGGACCGCCCGGGCCACCGCCACCCGTTGCTGCTGGCCACCGGAGAGGGCGCCCGGGCGCCGATCGTGAAGGCCTTCCAGCCCGATCTCCTCGAACAGCTCCAGGACCTGCTCCCGCCGCGTCTCCCGCTCCACGCCCCGGAGCATCATGGGGAACTCGGCGTTCTCCAGGGCGGTGAGCACAGGCAGCAGGTTGTACGCCTGGAATACGAACCCGATGTGGTTAAGCCGGAGCCGGGCCCGCTGCCGCTCGGACATGCCTCCCACCTCCTTGCCGTCCACCCACACCCTGCCCTCCGTGGGATCGGTGAGTCCGCCGACGAGGTTCACCAACGTGGTCTTCCCGGATCCCGACGGCCCACACAGGGCGACGAACTCGCCCCGTTCGATGGCGACGGAGATACGCTGCACCGCGTGCACGGCCGTCTCACCCCGGCCGTAGGTCTTGCAGAGGTCTTCCGTGCGAACGGACGGCTCGCCGGAGGTGCCTGGTCTATCTAGCATTAACGCCCCCTCCTCAGTGTTCCACCTTCATGGCTTCCGCAGGCTCGATCCGCGTGGCTTGCCATGCGGGATACAGGGAGGCCAGGATGCCGATGGCCATGACGATGGCCAGGATCGCCACCACGTCACCCGACTGCACGACGGGCAGGACCACCGGGTCCATTACGGCACCGCCAAAGGCCAGGTCCTCCTCAGAGAGGATCCTCGAGATGTCGATCCCATTCCGAAAGACGCCCCGTGCCAGCACCAGCCCCAAAAGCATCCCCGCTATGCCGCTGACCAGGCTGAGGAGCGTCCCCTCCACCATGACCATCCCCCCCACGGACCGCCGGTTCAGCCCCAGGGACCTCACCACCCCGAACTCCCGGGTGCGGTAGAGCACGGCCATGAGCACGGAGTTCACCACCGCCAGCGCCACGATGGCCAGCAGGATGAGAAACATGACATAGGTTTGCACGGCGTCGGCCTGGAGGCCGGCGTGCAGATCCGGCAGGGCCTCCCACCATGGCTTGACGGATACCTCCCCAGCCCCCAGCGAGGACTCGAGCCGCTCCCCCACCGCCCGGGCCACAGGCCCCGTCCAGCGTTCGGACGTCAGGATCACGTTCAGGGAGGTGGCATCGCCCCCCACACCCAGCCATTCCCGGGCCGTCTCCAAGGGAAGCTGCACGGTGCCCCGGTCCACCTCGGGGATGCCCGTCTGGAAGATGCCCGTTACGAACACGAGCTGGCTTTCCAGCTCGCCGTGGGCGCCCTCGGCCATGAGGACGAGGCGGGAGCCCAACTCAACCCGGAGGCGCTCCGCGAGTCCCCCACCCACCACGGCCTCCAGGCGGTCCCCGGGCTCGAGAAAGCGACCCTTCACGATACTCTCCGCCAGGAATGAGACTGGAGCCTCCCGGGCCGGCTCCACTCCTGCGATCTGCACCGGGATGGCCGAGGAGGGAGACTGGGCGAGTCCTCCCACGGTGATGCGGGGAAACACCGCCCTCACTTCCCCCCGGCCGGCCGCCGCCGCCACCTCGTCTTCCGCGAGACGCAGGTGTTCCTCCGGGATCCGGTGCACCAGGTCCCGAGACGCGGCGTACTCGGGGTGTTCGATGGCGATGTGGCCCGTTCCCAGGCGCACGGCCGATTCCACGAACGCCATGTGGCCGCCGGCTTCCAGGGCCCGGACCAACATGAGGAGGGCGATGCCCAGGACCATGGCCGAAGCGGTGAGGAGGCTCCGCCGAGCTTGCCGCCTGACGTTTCGTGCGGCGATCCGCACCAGGACCTTGGGGCGCTCCATCATCGGCCGGCCAGTGCCTCCGCCGCCGGTACCCGGACGGCCCGGAACGCGGGGTAGAGAGCGGCCACCACAGCCGTAACGACCAGGGCTGCGGCGCCCCTCAGGGGAAACGCCCAGGAATGCTCGACGCGCAGCACGAACCGGAAGAGGGTTTCCATGAACATCTGCTCGCCGGCCACACGGGTAAGATCCACGGGATAGTGGGTGAGCCAGAGCACCAGGGGGAGAGCGATCAACGCGCCTGCGGCCACGGCGACGAGCCCCAGGACCAGGGCCTCGCTCACCACCGTGACGACGATGTGGCCGGGCCGCATCCCAAGGGACTTCATGACGGCGAACTCCCGCCGCCGCTCGAAGGTGCCCATGAGCATGGTGTTGGCCACGCCGAAGGCCGCCATGAGGAAGACGATGATGAGGATGATCCAGTTCGCCCCCCTTATGAGGCTCGCGAAGTCCACCAGCTCCGGCCGGAACTCGGTCCATGCGGCCACCTCGATCTCGGGCCCAAGATCGGCCAGGGCTGCGGACAGGCGCCTCGCCACCGCCGCCGCATCCCAGGGATTGGCGGCTGCACCCACTACCTCGTGGATGTCCCCCGGCGCCAGGGCCAGGAGCGCTTGGAGGTCGTCAATCCCCATGACCACCTGCGCAGCATCCACCTCCGGGTTGCCGGTCCGGACGATGCCGCTGACGGTGTAGAGCTCGTTGCCCAGGGAGCCATCCGCCGCAGGGGCCACCAACACCACCACCTCTCCCGGCCCCGTCCGGAGCTGCCGGGCCAGTTCCTCGCCCAGGACCACTTCCCACTCCCCCGATGCCGGAAGGGTCCCCTCCACGAGCCCGTCCAGGAAGTGGGTCACCTGGCCTTCCCGCTCCGGGTCCAGTCCCATGAGCATGCCGCCCCGAGACGTGGAATCACTGGCGATGATGCCGGCGCCGTAAACCCGCGGCGCCGCCGCCAGCACGTCCGGATCGGCCGCGACGCGTTCCAGAAGGAGGTCCACTGGAACCCCCCCGTCCCCACCCACCACGTCCCACAGCTCCCGCTCCGGCTCATAGGCCGGATGCTGGATCCGGATCTGGCCCACCATGAGGTCGGTGCCGCTCCGGATGAAGTCGGTGCCCATGCCTTCCATGATACCGTTGAGCACCACGACGGCGGCGAATCCCCAGGCCAGGGCCAACGCCGTGATGACGCTGCGCCGCCGATGGCGTCCCAGGTTCCGCCACCCCACCCGGAGCCAGAAGGAGCGTTCCTTCACCGGCCGCCCCGCAGCCGCTGAAGGGAGAAGAACCCCTCGTCGAGCCCCACGTCGAACTCCAGGCGGGAGTATCGGAGCGTGGTCCGCTCACCGGGCTTGTCTTCGGGGTGCATGGAGAGCTCGGTGGGCACCAGGCGGCCGTCCATGGTCCGGAAGTCGGAGAAGACCATGGTGCGAGCCAGGCCCTCCCGGTCATCGAAGTAGCGGGCCTGGAGGGGCATGCGGTCGCCCTTGCGCACCTCCAACTCCACTCGGCTCCATACCACCGGGGCCTCGGGGAGGGGCGTCAGGGAGAACTCCCAGATCTCCTCGTCATCCCGCACCCCCTCGAATTGCACCTCGATGCTGAAATCATCCACCAGGCTGCTCTCCCGGACCAGATCGTCGTAGGTGAAATGGGAACCCATCCAGGAACCGCCCATGCCGGCGCCCGGCACCTTAATGGTCCTGTCCACCCGCGGCAGGTAGTTCCAGATGTCGCCGCCCACCTTGAGGGTGGCCGTGCCGGCCTCCCGGGCCGGCGCCAGCACCCGGACCAGGGAGTGGTCCTGGCCCAGAGACCACATCTCCATCTCCATGCTCCGCGTCCAGCGGGCCGTCACCACCTCCATGGTCACGCGCCCGTGGCTCGACTCGCCCCGCAGCAGGTCGTCCACGTGGCGGACGATCTCCTCCGGTGTCTGGGTCGCAGCGCCAGCCATCACCGAGAGCGGCAGCACCACCACCATCAGTGCTAGAGGCAACACACGCAGCAGCCGACTCGGACGGCATGCCGCATTCCTCGCCGGCCAGGCACCGCTGAAGGGCAGGCGGGCGCCGCTGAATGCCCGGCAGGCACCGCTGAACGGCCTGCAGGCCCGGCCGGCGACGCCCTGCCTCTTACGATTCCCTCGGCGACGGGCGCCGCATGGTACACAGTGCTCATTCATCATCGGTTCCACCCCTCGTGCTTCGCGTCCAGCATGTCGCGAAACATGTCGAGCCGTGCTTCGATCAGCGCACGAAATCCTTCCTCGTCGAAGTCGCCGCGATGCTCCATCATCCAGCGGTCGCCCGCTTCGTCACACGCCATGGTGACCTCTACCAGCAGGTCCAGCGGAAGGTCCCGCCGAACCGTGCCCAGCTCCTGTCCCAGAGCCAGTAACTTCTCCGTGAACTGCCGGAACCACTCCAGGGCCGGACAAGCACCTTCACGCGCCCCCTGTTCCGCCCGCAGGCGTGGAAAGGCCATGGCCAGACGGATGTACCATTCCTCACGATCCATGAGCTCGCTGGAGCGCACCCCCAGCTCCCGCCAGGCCTCCCAGAACGTCTCAGCGTCCAGATGGTCCAGTTCGAAGCCTCCCGCCTCGCCCAGTA
>PXFI01000083.1 GCA_003564295.1 Gemmatimonadota bacterium
CGGATCAGGAAGACGTTACCCACGGCCATGAGGGTGATGTTTTCGGTGCGGGCCAGGGTCTGGCCGCGGCTGGTGGCAACCCGCTCCAGAATGGCCATGGCGCCCCCCTGCTCCTCCGGCGGCCAGAGGTTCCAACGGTGGCAGGAATCGCACACGATCCATATCCGTTCCCTGCCGGGGTCGAAGGCGATGCGCCACGCCGGGGGAAGGCCCCCGAACCGCCACCCCTCGTCCAGGGGGCGGTGGCAGAAGAGGCATCGGCGAACCGGCTTGGATGGATCCATGCCCTTCCTTACGAGAGAGAAGAGGAAAAGGTGGCAGGGAGGGCAGGGCACCATGTTGGCCCTGGTCTTGCCGGCTCGGGCAGCTATGCGCTCGAGCAAGACCGCGGGCAAAGCTGCGGCCAGGCAGGTGCTTGGGCATGGACGTTGCGGGTGGGGGTCCCGCGTCGGTTGGAAGGGGACAGGTCCCGTGCGGCCCAGGCAAGGCTGGACCATACACGGTCGGTCTCCATATACTTCATGCTTTCTGTTTTCCTTTTCCAGTCGGACGTTACCCATGGACGCACGCAGAAACACCGTGTTTACCGGGTCCGGCAGTTACCTGCCCACCCGGAGGATCTTCAACCGGGACTTCGTGGACCACCAGTTCTTCCTGGACTACGAACAGCCCCTGGACCCGGCCGACAACCCCAGGGTGGTGGCCAAGCTGGAAGAGATCACGGAGATCTCCGAGCGGCGCTACGTCACTGACGACCTGGTGGCCTCAGACATGGGAGCCACCGCCGCCCTGGAGGCCCTGGAGGATTCCGGCACTGACCCCGAGACCCTGGACTTCATCGTCGTTGCTCACAACTTCGGGGACGTCCGGGCCGACAACCTTCGCCTGGACCTTTGCCCGACGCTGGCTGCCCGGATCAAGGAGAGGCTCCGGATCCGAAATCCCTACTGCGTAGCGTACGACCTTCCTTTCGGCTGCCCCGGCTGGCTCCAGGGGGTGATTCAGGCCCACTACTTCCTCCGTTCCGGGGATGCCCGGCGGGCCCTGGTGGTGGGAACCGAGACCCTCTCCCGGGTGTCGGATCCCCATGACAGGGACAGCATGATCTACGCCGACGGCGCCGGGGCGGCGGTATTGGAGGTCGTTGAAGCCGCTGAACCCAGCGGTATTGTCAGCCACCGCACCCGCTCCGACACCCTGGAGCACGCCCGCCTCCTCTGGATGGGCCCCTCCTACGATCCCGACCATCCGGGCAATCGTCTCTTCCTCAAGATGCATGGGCGAAAGCTCTACGAGTACGCCGTACGGACGGTGCCCGGTGTGGTCCGGGCCAGCCTGGAGGATGCCGGCCTCACCCTCACGGACGTGACGAAGGTCCTGCTGCACCAGGCCAACGCCAAGATGGATCACGCCATCCTGAACCGCCTCTTCCGGGAATGCGGGGTGCGGGAGATTCCGGAGAGAATCATGCCCATGACCATCTCTTGGCTGGGCAACAGCTCCGTGGCTACCCTCCCCACGTTGTACGATCTTATGCGCAAGGATAAGATGGACGGCCAGCGTCTCGTGTCGGGTGACGTGGTGGTGTTCGCGTCGGTGGGGGCCGGGATGAACATCAACTCACTGGTGTACCGCTGTCCCTGAGTCTCCCCTGGAAAGGGAGATCCGCGCTCCGCTACCCCCCGGAGGGGATCCGCAGCCGACCCCGGGGTCTGAACAGGTACCCCGGGCGGTTACACGATCCGGCTAGGGATGGGCAAGGGCGGTTCTTCCGGTTACTTTAGCATGGCAAGCACCTTCCTCCGGAGGCAGGCCATGAAGCTCCTCCTTCTATGCCGAACCCGGTCCACCGGTCTTGTGGCCCTCGCGGGCCTGTCCGCCCTCGTGGGTGGCGCCGCCTGTGCAGCGGGGAGCCACGAGCAAGAGGGGAGACCGTCCCGCTCGTCCACCGTCATCGGCTTCGAGGAAATCAGGGCGTCTTCCGTGAGCAACGCCCTGGAGCTCATTCAGCAGGCCCGTCCTGCCTGGCTCAGGAGTCGCGGTTCCACGAGCCTGCGGGACGCACAGCCCACCCTTCCCGTCATCTACGTCGGGCAGATGAGCTACGGATCGTTGGAGAACCTCCGGGACTTCGAGCTCCAGGCGATCCAGGAGATTCGTTTCATCGACGCCAGGTCGGCCACCACCCGCTTCGGGACCGGACACACAGGCGGGGTCATACAGGTGGTACTGCGACCTTAGAGGAGACAAGGAGCTTGCGATGCGATGAGGCTTCCATGGGGACGGGCCGCTCCGGGCGGCATCCGTGACCTGATGATGGGCCTCAGGAGGATCTCCTTCCTCTCCCTCCTTGTCCGGTCGGTCGGCGGTTGGACGACCCTACAACGGTTTGCAGCCCTCCGGAACGTGGACTTGAGCCTGGACCGGAGCTCGGGTCCCCGGATGCCATCGGCTCGAACGGCGATCTCGTGTACATGCTGGTGGCGCTGCTCGGTTCCGCCACGCAATGCGGGGTGGTGGCCTCCCTCCTAACTCGCCTGGCCTGGCTACCCGCCTGCCCCTACCTTTCCATGTATGGGCACGGTCGCGTTCGGCCTCTGGATTTGTTGCGTTTCGCAGGTCCGCTTCCGACTTGCTGCGGTAGGTGGGGGCGTGATGGGGGTGGAAGGCCCGAGGGGGCTTGTGACCGGAGCCTTCGCCGGGACCGCCCCTTTCTTCCGAGGAGCAACCGGGAGGAATTCAAGGAATGGGGAGCGGATTCCTCCGGAAGGCGTCTTCCAACGTTCGGCTCCCTATCACCACACCGGGATCTTTCCGGGGGAGGCCGAGCCCTTCGCTTGGGCCGGAACCGAAACCAGCATCCGGGCATAGGTCTTGTGACAATTATTCGTGCATCTCACCTGACGGTCTTGGCCGCCGTCGCCTTGCTTCTGAGCTGCCAGGACACCTCCGGACCTGCTGGCCCGGAAGCACCGGAAGCACTGATCAAAGTCAGCGGCGACGGCCTGACCGCCCCTGTCGGCTCATCTGAGACGGCCTCCGTGCGGGTAACGGACGTGAGGGACAGGCCCCTGGCGAGCATTTCCGTTTCCTGGGCGGTGACGGAAGGCGAAGGGTCGGTGGCTCCGGAAACGAGCAGGACCGACGCTTCGGGTGAAGCCCGCACGACATGGACGCTGGGGACGGTGCCGGGCAGCAACGTTCTGGCGGCATCGGTGGAAGGACTGCCGCCGGTAACCTTCTCGGTGACGACCACCCCGGGGCCCCCAACGAGTGTGTCGGCCCACGCTCAGCCTCCTGCTTCCGCACCCGTCGGCGGCGTGGTGATGCCTGCTCCTGCTGTTGTATTGCGGGACACATTCGGCAATCCGGTTTCCGGTGCGGCGGTCACTTTCTCTGTTCTGGGCGGGGGCGGCAGCCTTGCCGCGGGCCAGCAGCGCACGGACGCGGTGGGCGTGGCAACGGTGGGATCATGGACGCTGGGCACGGCGGTGGGGCCTAACACGCTGGCGGCGATGGTGGGTGCCCTCAAACCGGTGATCTTCACTGTGACGGCCACGCCGGGAATGCCGGCGGCCCTTGCGGTTAGCGCCGGAGATGACCAGTCGGCCACGGTGGGTACGACGGTTTCGGTGCCGCCGGCGGTCATGGTCCTGGACGAGTTCGAGAATCCGACGCCGGGCCAGGCCGCCGCCTTCGAGGCCCTGGAAGGTTCGGGATTCGTGGAGGGAAGTCCCACCGTCAGCGATGAGAGAGGTATCGCTGAAGCGGTCTCATGGACATTGGGCACCACATCGGGACCACAGAGGGTGAGGATCCGCCTGATCGGAGTCCCCGAGAGCGAGGTGGGCCCACTGTTCATGGAGGCCCAGGCCCTCGCTGACGCGCCGGTTGAGCTGGAGGCGGCGACTCCCCAATTCCAGGAGGCCCGGGTGGGCTTGGAGGTTCCTGCTTCTCCGGCGGTCCTTGTCCGGGACGGGTTCGGCAACGTCGTGCCGGGGGTCCAGGTCCCCTTCTCGGTGGTGGCGGGGGGAGGTCGCGTGGAGGGCTCCCCGGCCACCACGGACGCCGACGGCATAGCAGCCTTGGAGAGTTGGACGTTGGGAACCTCCGTCGCCCTCAACCGGGTCATCGCTTCGGTTGAGGGTGTGGGCGAGAAGGTTTTCGAGGCCGACGGGCGACGAGAGATCGTCTCCGTGGAGGCTGTTCACCTGAATCAGGCGAACCAGGATTTCGTGGGAACCATCGGAGGCGTGGCGGGCAGACCGGGACTCCTTCGGGTGGTACTGAGGGCTCAGGAGCCGAACACCCCCAAGCCGAACCTCCTCCTGCGTCTATACGTGCACGGGAGTCTTGTGAGGGAGGAGATCTTCCCCGCATCGGGGTCGCTCGCACCCCTGAACCCGGATCTCTCGGTGCTCACGCACACGTGGAATATGCCCCTCGCCGCGTCGGAGGTTCTACTTGGCCTATCCGTTGAAGTGCTCTTGGATCCCGACTCTACGCTGGCGGATGCCTACCGGCCTGTCCTCCGGTATCCCCGGGACCCCGGCACGGCCTCGCTGGACGTGGCGCCGATACCGCCCCTGAACGTCGTCTTCATCCCGATCCACTCGACCCGTCGGGGAGAAACCGGTAAGGTGAACCCCGAGAACGCCTCCGCTTTTCTCGAATCGACGCTCCAGTGGATTCCTAGCAGCACGATCTCTGCAGCCGTTCGTCCAGTCTACTCCACGGACCTCGACCTCACCAAGGGTGAGGACTGGAGCACACTTCTCGGTGAGATCCGGGCTCTCCGCATCGCCGAGAACGCCACGGACGAGTACTACCACGGAATCGTGCCTCGTTTCTCCGGGATGGCGTACGGCGGCCTCGCCTACAGGCTGCCTTTTCCCCGCCATACGGGCCGTGCGGCACTGTCGCACGACGACCTTCCGGCTGCTGCCAGCACCGTTGCCCACGAGCTGGGCCACAACATGGGCCGGAGACACACCCCTTGCGGGGACCCGCCGGAAGTTGATCCCGACTACCCCTACCCGGGAGCTGTCCTCGGGCAGCCGGGCTGGGATATCCTGAGTGGTTCTCTCATGAACGCGGACGCCTACTTCGACTACATGAGCTATTGCCGCCCGCGCTGGACCAGCTACTACATCTACGGTGCCATCTTGGAGTGGCGGCGTGCCGACCCCCTGGTTCCACAAGCCATTGGGACGGCGTCGGAGTCGGGGTCAGGGGAGGCCACTCCCGGCCTCTTGGTCTGGGGTCACATCAACGACCGCGAGGTGGTACTCAAGCCGGCGTTCACTCTCACCGCCCGACCGGTCCTGCCCGTGGCTGGGGGGCCTCACCAACTCAGAGGTCTGGCTGCTGATGGCGCGGAACTTTTCCGTTTTGCCTTCAGCGGCGTGGAGGTGGCCGGTGGACCCGATCCTGACGAACGCCACTTCGCCTACTTCGTCCCCCTCCGCCCCGATCAGATCGACGCCATTGAGAGCATCGAGTTGTCCGTTCCACGTGGCCGCGGCGCCAGGAGTTGGTCGGAGGGGCCGATTCGGATGCCGGGGCTCGAACCTACGGCTCCGGACCTACACGTGCATCCGCTCGGAGACGACCGTCTCAGGATCCGTTGGGATGCCGATGACTACCCGATGGCGATGGTGAGAGAACGCTCCACGGGCCGCATTCTCTCTTTTGCACGGGACGGAAACGCATACCTCTCGGTGGCAGGTGTAGATGCCGGGGAATTGGAAATTCTGCTGTCGGATGGCGTGAGGAGCCGGCCAGGGAGGCCGGAATAGCTGTATTACTCCACTGCCATGACGATTCCGGACCCCCGGCCTCGCCCTGGCGGACCCCGTTCCGTCTTCTGCTCCTCTTCCCGGGATGGGGCGCCGCCTTGACCGCGGCCTTGGCGAGCGCTTGCGTGACCCCGATCTCCAAGGGGGACGTAGTGTCGGACCCTCAAGCGATGGATAGGGCCGGTTCGGCAAGGGCCAGCGCCTCCGTGCTCGTGCGAGGCCACATCCTTCCTGCCGACCTTGTGCTTGAGCCGGTGTTCGAGATCCATGCTCCGCCGTCTCTCCCGGACGCGGAAGAAAGCAGACATGAATTTGTGGGGTTCGACGATACGGGTGCGGTCCTGTTCGATCTCAGCTTCGATGGCGTGGAGGTCTTGGGGGCCATGGGCATCCCAGAAGAGCACTTCACCTTTGTGGTTCTGCTTGGCCCCCCCCTTGGACGGTATGGCATACTGCTACTGGCCCGGCTTGGTGCCCAGGCGTTCCCGAACGTCCACGGGGATCACCACATGAACGCGGGAGGAAATCGTGCCGTTGGTCATGAAAGAAAAGGGACAGATCGTCGAGAACTGGCTGCCGCGTTATACCGGTGTGCCTTTGGACCGGTTCGGGGAGCACGTCCTGCTTACCAACTTCGACGCCTACCTCGACAATTTCGCCAGGCTCACGGGTGGGGAGGTGGTGGGTCGTGACCGTCCCATGTCCAGTGCCACTGCCGACGGAATCACCATGATCAACTTCGGCATGGGCAGCCCCAATGCCGCCACGGTGATGGACCTGCTGTCGGCCATCCCGCCGAAGGCCGTCCTCTTTCTGGGGAAGTGCGGCGGCTTGAAGCCAAAGAACGAGCTGGGCGATCTCATTCTGCCCATCGCCGCCATCCGGGGGGAAGGGACCAGCAACGATTACCTGCCACCGGAAGTACCGGCATTGCCCGCTTTCGCCCTTCAGCGGGCCGTGTCCACCATGATCCGGGATCTCGGCCACGACTATTGGACCGGTACCGTCTACACTACTAACCGCCGCGTCTGGGAACACGACGACCTCTTCAAGGAGCGGCTGCGGGCCATGCGCTGCATGGCCATCGACATGGAGACGGCCACCATCTTCGCCGCCGGTTTCGCCAATCAGATCCCCACCGGCGCCCTCCTGCTGGTCAGCGATCAGCCCATGATCCCCGACGGGGTGAAGACCGAAGCCTCGGACTTGATCGTCATCAGGGAATTCGCCGAAGGGCAGATCCAGATCGGTATCGAGGCCCTCCGCTTGATTCGCAGGCACGGGAGGTCGGTGCGGCACCTGCGGTTCGACGAATGAAGGACTCCGGAGCCGTACCGGAGGCTCTCGGCCCCAATCCTCCGCCTGGAGCCCCGGTGGGAGCCCCCTTCTCCGGCCTCCTTCCGAAACCCGCGGCCCTTTTTCTTCGTCAGGATCCCTAACGGAGGACCGGGGAAAGCTGTGTCCCTGTCAGCCTCCGGGAATGGCCGGCGCACCGTCATAGGGATACTGCTCATGATCGCCTTTCTTCAGGAGATGGCTCTCCTGGGCCGGAGACTCCTCCGGACCCCCTCCTTCACCTTCCTGACCGCGGCCACCCTGGCCCTGGGGATCGGGGCCAGCGTCGCCATCTTCACGGTGGTGAGCTCCGTTCTCATCCGTCCCCTGCCTTATCCGGCACAGGAGAGACTCCACGCCGTGTGGCACACGGCGCCGGGTATGGGCGTGGATCGGGCTCCCCACTCTGAAGCCACCTATCTTCTCTACGCCACCGAGAACCGTGTCTTCGACGGGTTCGGGATCTACCAGGCCCAGGGAGTGAACGTCACCGGGGACGGTCAGCCCGAGCGAGTCCGGGCCATGGTCCTGACCCACGAGCTCCTTCCCCTCCTGGGAGTCGTCCCCGGGATGGGGCGTCTCACCAGAGAACCCGATGACCTGCCGGATTCCCCTCGGGTGGTCATGCTCACCCACGGCTTCTGGCAACGGCGCTTCGGCGGGGATCCGGGCATCGTGGGACGCACGCTGGAGGTGGGGGGCATGCTGTGGGAGATCGTGGGCGTCCTCCCGGCGGGATTCAGCTTCCCGGGGGAGGAGGCGGAGATCTTCCTTCCCCTCCGCATCGACCGAGGGAGCCCGGACGAAGGGAGCTTCAATTACGCCGGGCTGGCTCGGGTTCGGGACGGCGTCAGGGAGGAAGTTGTCCTGGCGGACATGAGGCGGATGATCGACCTCATTCCCGAGTTCTCCGGGAGTATCTCCCGGCCCATGCTGGAGCAAATGGGCCTGGCGCCCCGGGTGGCTCCCCTGAAGGAAGACATGGTGGGGGAGGTGTCCCGGACCCTCTGGATGCTCCTGGCCGCCGTGGGGCTGGTCTTCCTTATCGCCTGCGCCAACGTGGCCAACCTCTTCCTGGTGCGTGCAGAGGGACGCCTGAGGGAGGTGGCGGTCCGGACGGCCATGGGTGCTTCCGGCGCCGACCTGGCCCGTCACTTCCTCACCGAAAGCGTGGCTCTGGGCATGATGGGAGGCGCCGCAGGGCTCTTCCTGGCCTGGGGAGGCACCCGGGCCCTGGTGGCCCACGGTCCCGAGAACCTCCCCCGCCTGCACGAGATCGGCATGGACGCATGGGTCTTGCTGTTCGCCCTTGCCCTTTCCGTGCTGGCCGGCGTCCTCTTCGGCCTCTTTCCACTCCTGAGGCACCGCGGCTCAGGCCTGGTGGCAGGGCTCAAGGAAGGGGGAAGGGGAGGGGGCGAGGGCCGGGAGCGGCACCGGGCCCGGAACGCCCTGGTGGTGTCCCAGGTGGCTCTGGCCCTCCTCCTCCTGGTGGGCTCCGGACTCATGCTCCGGAGCTTTC
>PXFI01000150.1 GCA_003564295.1 Gemmatimonadota bacterium
TATCTCATCGGGAGTTGAGGCGGCACCGGGCCCGGGGGGTTGCCGGCGCACTGCCGCCGGCCCGGGGGCCGGCGCTTCAAGCTCTCCCAGGATACCCCCGGGGGGCGGGGCCCGCTACCACAGCCCATGTCGAGCTCGATTTGGGGTGGGCCTCCTTTCCCCCGCCAAAAGACTGGTGACGCTGGTGATGCCTCAGAGCCGTCGGATGATCTCGTAGAGGTCCTTTCGGTCACCGACCCGGACGATCAGGATCACAAGGAGCTCGTCCTCCACCAGGTAGACCACCCGATAACCACCTACTCGAATCCGATAGAAACCCTCTCTTCCCTTCAGCTTCCTGCAGCCCTGCGGTCTGGGATCGGTCTTCAATTCGTCGATCTGGCCAGCCACTCTCTGCCTTTCCCTGACCGCCAAAGCCTTGAGATCCTTCTGTGCCCTCGGGGTGACTTCGATCCTGTAGCTCATTGGACGGGATCTCAAAGCCCGAGCTCAGCCTTCACGTCTTCCCACCGCTTAGTGCCGTGCTCCTGCGCTTCCGCCAGAGCCTGAAGCCCCTCGATGACATCGACCCGATCTTCAAGCTCCTCCAACAGCTCGAGGTCCTCAATGGGAACCATGGCGGCCACTGCTTTTCCTCGGCGCGTCACCACATACCGTTCCTTGGCGAACGCGGCACGACTGACAAGATCACTGAATTCCTCTCGTGCTTTGGCCGCGGAGATCTCCTCTCTGACCATGTCCTTACCCTCATCTTCGTGGGACTCCTGGAACGTACAAATTGTACATTTAGTGCTAATCGATGTCAAGGGGCACTCTGAGCCTCCGGCTCGAGTCTATCCAGGACCGTCGCAGAAGCTGAAACCCCGCGTGGTGTTGTGGCGCCGGACGGGGTTCGCCGTCCTCGGAAGCGTTGGAGACCCGTTTGGTGTCTGACATGAGCGTGCGTGCGAGTCCCGGAGGTTGTCCCAGCTTGACTACGCGACGACGCTTGGGGATCTCAGGCTTCCTTCTTCGAACCGCCTTCACGCTTTGAAGGGTGATCGGAAGGGCCAGCACTCCATCTCGATCAACATGGAGTACCGGATTTGCTTCAGATGGACCTCGTCGGGGCCGGAAGAGGTGGAGATCACTGAGTATCACTGAAGAAACCCGGATCCGACGGCCAAGCTCGGCTTGAAGCTGGAAACCGGTGAGAAAGGGAGACAGGATGATTTGTATTCCAACCCATCGGGCGCCCACCCGCCCTGGAGAGTTTCTCGAGGAATTTCTGGATGACCTCGGAATCAGCCAGTCCGAGCTGGCCCGCCGAATCCAGGTGCCTTTCCAGCGGGTGAACGACGTGGCGTAGGGCAGTGACCCCGAGCACGGCGCTTCGCCTCCCGCGGTTCTTCGGCAACTCGCCGGCCTTCTGGATGAACGCACAGCTGGATTGCGATCTGTACGAGGCGGAGCGTACGGAGAAGCAGGTATTGGAGGAGATTCAGCCCGCGGGAACGCCGTCAGCGTGACCCCGTTGGGCCCGGGTCGACCCGATCCGGTGCCCGAAGGTCTCACGCGCCGCTCCCCGCCTCATGCAACCAGAATCCACCGGCCTCCCCATCTCAGATCACTCGCTACCACGGGGCTGCCAGGATCCCCGGGGCTAGCGCCTCCGTTGCATGACCGTCATGGAGGAGGGATCCAACCACACCGTCTCCGTATTCCTCCCGGAACGTCTTGAGGTGGCGGGCATCGCGGGCCCTGGGGCGGTTCGTGGCCTTCACCTCCACGGCAAGGAGTCGGTCCCGCCATTCCAGGACGAACTCAACCTCCTCTCCCTCAGCCGCCCGCGCCCACCGGCTTCCTGTACGCCACCTCGCTTCAGCTTTCCCCGCCCACCGGCCTCGCGTAGACCACCTCTCCTCCGATGATCGTGAGCTCCGGCTCGATCTTCCAGATGTCTTCCGCCGGGACCGTCATGTAGTCCACGGGGAGGACCACGAAGTCGGCCAGCTTGCCCACCTCGATGGAGCCCAGGATGTCCTCGGCGTGCATGGCGTAGGCGGCGCCCATGGTAGCGGCCCGGAGGGCCTCCTCCCGGGTCAGGGCCTGCTGCGGAATCCACCCGCCCGGGGGATTGTTGTCCCGGTCCTGGCGGGTGACGGCGGCATGCAGCGTGTAGAACGGATTGTAGGGCGACACCGAGTAGTCCGTCCCTGTGGCCAGAGGCACGCCCATGTCCAGGAGGTCGCGCCAGATGTAGGCGTACTGCAGGCGCTCGGGTCCCATCCTGGCCTCGGCGAAGTGCATGTCCTCGGTGGCGTGGAGCGGCTGCATGGAGGCCACGATACCCAGCTCCACCAGCCTGGGCAGATCTTCGGGGATGAACATCTGGGCATGCTCCAGGGCGAAGCGGGCGTCCCTTCCGTCCACACCCGTGGCGTCTAGCGCCCGTTCGAAGGCGTTGATAGCCACATGGTTCCCCCCGTTGCCGATGCAGTGGACCCGGAGGTTGAAGCCTATGGGGAGAAGTTCGGTGGCCAACCCCGCCAACTCGTCCTCGCTTCGGACCGGTTCCCCACGATAGCCGGGATAGTCGCTGTAGTCCTCCATGAAGAGAGCGCCCCGGGATCCCAGGGCCCCGTCGGCGAACTCCTTCACCGACTGGACGAAGTATTTGTTGTCCAGGTTCAGCGGCTCCCCCAATCTACGGGCCGCGCTGGGATGGACCATCTCGTTGATGCGGATCTTGAGGAGGCCCTCCCGGTAGAGCTCGAGGCGTCGCTGGACCTCGTCGTAGCCCGTCATGCTGGCGCCGTGGAGGGTGGTGAGGCCGCTGGCCAGGGCCAGCTCGGTGCCCTCCACCAGGTTCCGCCTCAGCTCCTCGTCGGTGAGGGGTGGTAGATCCGGGATCAGGCGGGTTAGCTGGGGAGGGGCACGCTCCACGAACTCGCCGGTGGGCTCTCCGGTCTCGTCTTTCAGGATGTGCCCGCCTTCCGGATCAGGGGTGTCCCGGGTGATGCCGGCCAGCTCCAAGGCCTTGCTGTTGGCCCCGCTCCCGTGGGTGTAGCGATAGATGAACACGGGGTTGTCCGGAGCCACGGCATCGATGAGCTCCTTGCGAAACACCGGAGGATCCCAGACGTCGGACATCCAGCCCCTGAGTACGATCCAGCGGGGCTCGGGCCCGGGACGCATGCCTTCTCCCGTGGCCAGGGCGTGGCGGATCGCGGCCTGCATCTGCTCCACGGAGGCCCACTCTCCCAGGGTCGACCGGATGTCAGGGATTCGAGGATAGAGCTCCCGCTCTCCGAAGCGGATGTGGATGTGGGCGTCATGGAGACCGGGGATGACGGTCGTACCCTCCAGGTCCACCACCATCGTATTGGGTCCGATGTAGCCCTCCACCCCTGCCTCGTCCCCCACGTAGACGAACTTCCCATCCCTCACCGCCATGGCGGAAGCCGTGGTGAACCCCTCGTCCACGGTGTAGATGGTGGCGTTCACGTAAGCTCGATCCGCGTCCCGGGCCAGGTCGCACCCCACAGCCGCCAGGATGGCAAACAGGACGAACGGACCGAGGGAACCGATGCTGAATGCCCTCATTCTTGCGGTCATCTCTCTGCGCTCCTTCCATGTTCCGGATTGGTGAGAGATTAGGGGGGCCACGCGAATTGGGCAAGGATGGGCAGGGGGCGCGCTTTTTGGCGGAAACGCAGGCCACTTCAAATCATCGCCTTGACTCCGGTTCGCGATCCCGCCGCGTGCATTCCGGCGCATCTCTCCCGCCGGATCAGCGAACCACGCGCGGCGCCGGTCGGGGCTGGCAGCGTGCTCTCAGGTCGATGAACCGGAAATGGGCCATGCGGTGTACGCCTGTCCAAAGGCTGCCGCGACCGAGGACCAGGTCACGCCGGCATGAATGAGGCGCTGTTTAAGGGCCTCTGCCTTGCCACTGCACGGTGGGTGCTCCAGGCCCGCCATGGTCAGGCCAACGCCTCGAGCTAGGGTGGCAAGAGGACCATGTTCCAGATCCGGACGATGAGGGAGGATCAGCGCGCATGTCCGACAGACATTGGGACGTAGTGATCATCGGCGGCGGTCCAGCCGGCCTTGCCGGAGCCCTCTGGCTCGCTCGCTACCGGCGGAGCGTCCTGGTAGTGGATGACGCTCGGCCCCGCAACGAGGCCGCATCAGCGGTGCATGGTTTTCCCGGGATCCCGGATATGGATCCAACAGCGCTGCGGCATCGGGTCCGCGAGCAAGCTGCAGAGGCAGGAGCGGAGTTCCAGCTTCGCAGAGTCACCAGCATCCAGGGCACGAAGGACGCCTTCACCGTCCATGACCAGGCGGGGGACGTCTTCAAGGCCCGCCGAATCCTCCTGGCCTACGGAAGACAGGACCGGGTCCCGGAGATACCGGGCCTGAGAGAGCTTTACGGGCGGTCGGTATTTCACTGCCCCGACTGCGACGGGCCCAGCGTGGAGGGACAGACCGTTGGTGTCCTCGGCCACGACGGGGGCGCTGCGGTCCTTGCCCTCTACCTGCTGACCTGGGCGCACCGCACACTCCTCCTTACCAACGGGCTCAAGCCAAAGCTCGACGAGAAGGCGCGGGGTACGCTGCGGCGGTACGGCGTCGCCGTGGAGACCCGGCCGGTCCGATCGCTGGAAGGAGAGAGTGGGCGCCTGCGGCGCGCGCGGATGGAGGAGGGAGAGGTCGAGCTCGACGCCCTCTTCTTTCACTGGGGCTCGGAGCCGACCTCGAGCCTGGGTCCGGCCACGGGCTGTGAAATCGCCCAGTCCGGCCGGATTCTTGTGGACGGCTCGTCGCTCAAGACCAGCCTCGAGGGAATCTACGCCGCAGGCGACATCGTGGGTCGGCCGTACCTGGCCGTTACCGCAGCGGCCGACGGGGTCCGGGCCGCACTGGCTATCCACCGCTCCCTGCTCCCTTCCGAGTTTCACCTCTGACGGGTGGCGGGAAGGATCCGAACCGTCCCATACCCCTGCGGAAGGCAAGCTGATGACGGAGAACCACCACGACCCACACGAATCCCCAGGCCACTCGGCTCACGACCACGAAGAAAGATATCCTCACACCGGACAAGAGCAGGGGGATGGGGGTCACGAGAACGGTGGCCGGGAGCGCCATAGGGAGCATGGTACACCCAGTGGCCACGAGCACCACGACGGTCACGAGGGCCATAGCCCCGATATGTTCCGGGACCGCTTCTGGCTCTCCCTGATTCTCACCATCCCGGTGGTGTTCTGGTCCCACCACATCCAGGAGCTGTTGGGATACCAGGCTCCGGATATTCCCGGCGCCCGGTGGATCCCGCCGGTATTGGGCACAGCCGTCTTCCTCTACGGTGGCAGGGTCTTTCTCCAGGGAGCCCGGCGCGAGCTCAAGGATCGGCTACCCGGGATGATGACCCTCATCTCCCTGGCAATTCTGGTAGCCTTCGCCTTCTCGTGGGTGGTGGAGCTGGGACTCATTTCGGCCCAGGCTCTCTGGTGGGAGCTGGCCACCCTGGTGACCGTCATGCTCCTGGGGCACTGGATCGAGATGCGGTCCGTGACCCGGGCCAAAGGAGCTCTCAAGGAGCTGGCGAAGCTCCTTCCGGACGAGGCAACCCGGATCACCGACGGGGGTGAGGAACGGGTGCCCGTGAGGGATCTGCACGAAGGAGATCTCATCCTAGTCCGTCCCGGAGAGAGCGTCCCCGCGGACGGTGTGGTGAAGAAGGGGGAGAGCAACCTGAACGAGGCCGTGATCAGCGGGGAATCTCGACCGGTGGGGAAGGCCCCCGGGGACGAAGTCATCGCCGGAACGATGAACGGAGAGGGTTCTCTTCGGATCGAGGTGACGGGAACCGGCGAGGACACCAAGCTCTCGGGAATCATGCGCCTGGTCTCGGAGGCACAGAAGTCGAAGTCCAGGGCCCAGCACCTGGCGGACCGGGCGGCCCGACTCCTCACCGCAGTGGCGTTGGCTGCGGGGGCAGTGACGTTGGTGACCTGGCAGCTGGCCGGCGCCGACATCGACTTTTCCATCATCCGCATGACGACGGTCCTGGTCATCGCCTGCCCCCACGCCCTGGGATTGGCCGTACCCCTGGTGGTGGCCATCTCCACCAGCCTCGGCGCACAGAGCGGACTCCTGGTCCGGGATCGGCGCGGTCTGGAGGAAGCCAGGAACATGGATGTGGTTGTCTTCGACAAGACGGGCACGTTGACCCTCGGTGAGTTCCGGGTGGTGGAGATGGCCGCCGCCGAAGGGTGGTCCGAAGAGGACGCTCTGCGGATCGCAGCTGGAGTGGAATCGGAGTCGGAGCACCCCATCGCACGGGGAATCGTGGAGACGGCTCGCGACCGGGGCATTCATCTTCCCCAGGCGGAGGGGTTCCGGGCGCTGACGGGAAAGGGAGTCTCAGCTTCGGTGGAAGGATCCGAATACCGCATGGGCGGTCCGTCCCTTTTGGAAGAGGAAGGTGCCAAGGTCCCGGAAGAATTGCGTGCCCTCGCTGACGGGGCTGCCGAACGGGGTCAAGCGGCCATCTACCTTCTTCAGAACGGCGAGGTCCGGGCGGTGTTCGCCGTGGCCGACGCCATTCGGGAGGAGAGCCGTGAAGCCGTCCGCGCCCTCCAGGATCAGGGCATCGAGGTGGCCATGCTCACGGGCGACGCGAAGGCGGTGGCCCGAGCCGTGGCGGATGAACTGGGGATCGACACGGTTTTCGCCGAGGTGTTACCCGAGGACAAGGCTTCCAAGATACGGGAAATCCAGGAAGACGGCAGGAAGGTGGCCATGGTGGGCGACGGAGTGAACGACGCGCCGGCCCTCGCCACAGCCGACGTGGGAATCGCCATCGGGGCGGGAACGGATGTGGCCGTGGAGGCGGGCCACATCGTTCTCGTGCGCTCCGACGCCAGGGATATTCCCCGGATCGTCTCCCTCTCCCGGGCTACGTACCGGAAGATGCTGCAAAATCTGTGGTGGGCGGCAGGCTACAACATCTTCGCCATTCCGCTGGCAGCCGGCGTTCTCGCCACCTGGGGGATTCTCCTCTCCCCAGCCGTGGGTGCAATTTTCATGTCGGCCAGCACGGTCATTGTGGCCGTGAACGCCCAACTGTTGAGGAGGGTGGAGTTGTGACGTGTCCGGGGCGCGGCTCCGGCAGTGTGGCATCCCGATCATCAAATCGTCCACCCTGATCCACTGCTCATGCTGAACCGGGCGGGGTTCCAGCGAGTCCGGACACATTCAGGAGCCACGTCAGCCCCCACCGGCCCGGTCCCCTTCCCGATCCTCCGCGCCTTCGCCTTCGAGCTCCAACACAGCGGTTTCCAGGGCTCCTTCCGTGGCCACACGGCCATCCTTCAGAAGAACCCCGGAGCTGGCCACATCCCGGGCGAACGCGATGTCGTGAGTGACGATAATGAAGGTCGTGGCTTCCCTGAGTGTGCGGAGCCACTGAGCGAACTCCCGGGAGGTCTGTACATCCAGGGCCGATGTGGGTTCGTCCAGGAGGAGATAACGGGGCTCCAGCAGGAGGCCCCGGGCAATGGCCGCTCTCTGGGCCTGCCCCCCACTGATGGAGGCCGGGTACGCGTCTGCGAGTCCGCCGATACCGAACCGCTCCAGCGCATCCCGCGCCTGCTCTTTCGCCTTGTTCTCCGGCACCTCCAACACCCGTACCGGGGCCAGAGTCAGGTTCTCCAGCACGGTGAGGTGTGGGAAAAGGTGGAGGTTCTGGAACACGGTTCCCACCGACTGCCGGAGCTCCACCTCGTCCAGGGATACGAGCCCCCGTCCATCGATGGAAATGCTCCCGGATTGGGGCTCCAAGAACCGACTCAAGCACATGAGGAGGGTCGTCTTTCCCGAGCCGCTTCGGCCCAGGATGGCGCGAATGCCACCGGGCTCCACCGTCATGGACACATTGTCCAAGGCCTTGGTGCCCCCCGGGTAGGTGAAGTGGACGTTCTCGACGCGGATCATCCTCCATACCCCCGGGCGGCGATGCGGCGCTCCAGCCGATCGGCCATCTTCATGAGGGGAAAGGTGACCACGAAGAACATCACCGCCACGATGAAGTAGTAGGTCATGGGGTCATAAGTGACGCTGATGATGGACTGGGCCTCCCGTATCACCTCTGCCACGGCTATGACCGAAATCAGAGCCGTGTCCTTGGTCAGGGCCACCACCGAGTTCATGAGAGGCGGGAGAGCGATCCGAAAAGCCTGGGGCCAGACCACGAAGCGGAAGGTCTGAAATGTGTTCAGGCCCAGGGCCCGAGCGGCCAGACGTTGGCCGTCGGGCACCGACATCAGGCCCGACCGCACCACCTCTGCCATGTAGGCTGCGGCATTGACCGTCAGGGTGAGGACGGCCGCCTGCATGGGGCTGAGCATGATGCCCACCTGCGGCGCACCGAAATACACGAAGAAGAGCTGGATCAGTACAGGCGTGGCGCGGATGAAGTCGTTCACCCACCGGAATGGATACCTGATCTGAGCGATTCTGTGGGTGGCAAGAAGGCACCCGCTGGGTTAAGTTGCTGGCGTAGTGTAGGATACGTTCA
>PXFI01000342.1 GCA_003564295.1 Gemmatimonadota bacterium
GATCTCGCCGGTCATTGCGATATCGCGGCGCACCGGACAGCCCGTGAGAACCGAAGCAAGTGCCACAGCCATGGTGATCCCTGCCGACGGGCCGTCCTTCGGGATAGCCGCGGCAGGCACGTGGATATGCATGTCGAGCTTCTCTACGAAGTCCTCGGCGATATCGAGCTCGGCCGTTCGGGTCCGGATATAGGAGACTGCGGCCTGCGCGGACTCCCGCATGACATCGCCGAGATGTCCGGTGAGCGTCAAGTTGCCCTTGCCGGGCATCTTCGTCGCCTCGATCGTGATAACGTCACCCTGGATCTCCGCAGGGATTCCAAGGAGGCGCACCAGACCACCGCTGGCCCCAGTGGCCAGTCCTCGCAGGATGGGCACCAGCACGTCCCACAGGGGCAAGGCCAGGAGAAACGTGAGCCCGGCCGCCACGGTGGTTCGGGTAGCCACACGCCCGAAGACAGCCAAACCCCAGCACACCAGAACCGACACCAGGACCAGTTGTTGGAATAGCTGGATGTGGGCCACGGTGACGGAGAACCACGCGAGGGAAAGAATCGCCAGCGGAAGCAACATGAAAGGAGCTCCCCCGGTCCCCCGCAGGAGCTGGCCCCGGTCTCTCCATGGCAGCCACAACACGAGTGCCGCCACTACCCATCCGTGAGACATCCCCCAGCGAGCCCATGTGTCGGGAAACCCTGCGAGGGTGGGCCAGAAGAAGGCCAGGGTCACGAGAAAGGCCAGGCCCACCACGACCCCGGCTCTCTTTTGGATTGCCGCCTTTCCCTCCGGATGTCTTGTCATTGCGGGCTTCACGGTGACAGGGGAATGATGGCTTGCCGCACAAGCTTAGATCATCCGGAACAGCGCTGCAACGGAAGTGCCAACTCCATGGCATTTCCGCCCCGATGCCCCATCTTGGTAGCATGAGCGACGAAGCCCCAATCCCCGAACCCTTCCCCATTCCCGAGACCGACGACGAGCTTTTGGCCCAGTGCCGGGTGGAGACCTTCATGGCCGGGGGAAAGGGAGGCCAGCACCAGAACCGGACCGAAAGCGGGGTCCGGCTGGTCCACCTGCCCACGGGAGTGGTGGTCACGAGCCGGGAGGAGAGGAGCCAGCACCGGAACAAGGCCACGGCACTCGGCCGCCTCCGGGAGCGGCTGGAGAGCCGGAATCGGCGCCCGCCCCCAAGGATTCCTACCAGGGTTCCCTCGGGTGAGAAGGAGAAGCGGCTCCAGGAGAAGAAACACCGGAGCCGGACCAAAAGGCTCCGGAAGCCTCCCCCACCGGGCGCGGCAGAATGAGGACGGGCGGCTACGCCCTGTTCTACCGGGGCTCCTTCCTCCGGCCCCAAATGACAAGATTCTTGAGCCCCCTGCCCTCCGGGGCCTATTCTTGATCTGGACCTCTAACCGGGAGAGCCCGTGCAACCGACGCCGATGAAAGTCCTGTTGGTAGACGACGACCAGGGGGACTTCGAGATGATCCGGGTCATGCTCGCGCAGGCGGAGCATGGCCAGTTCAGAGTGGATTGGGTGGCCACCTACGAGGAGGCCCTGGACGCATTCGAGAAGGAAGAGCACGACGTCTACTTCATCGATTACTTCCTGGAGGACCGCACCGGCCTGGACCTCCTGAGGGAGGCCCAGCGGCGGGGTCTCTAGGCCCCCCTCATCATGCTCACGGGGCGGGGCAGCAGGGAGGTGGACATGGAAGCCCTGGAGGCGGGGGCCGCCGACTACCTGGTGAAGGGGCTCATCGATCCACCGGCCCTGGAGCGCTCCATCCGCCACGCCCTGGAGAGGACCCAGAGCGCCAGGGCCCTCCAGGAGAGCGAGGAGCGCCACCGGAGCATGTTCGAGCACCTCCCGGTGGGTCTCTATCGTGCGGCCCCGGACGGAACCTTCCTGGACGCCAACCCGGCCCTGATCCGTATTCTCGGCTTCCCGGACAGGGAGTCCCTGGCCCGCAACTACTCCAGCGAGCTGTTCGTGCACCCCGACGACCGTGAGCGCTTCTGGACCCTCCTGGAGCGATACGGCGTGGTGCGGGGCTTCGAGAGCTCGCTCAGCCGTCTTGACGGAGCGTCCATCCGAGTGAGGAACACCGCCCGGCTCCACCGGGACGACAAGGGCGAAGTCCTCTACCTGGAAGGAGCCCTGGAAGACGTGACGGAGGAGAAGTCGGCCGGCGAAAACGTCCAGGAGGGAGAGGCCCGCTTCCGGGCCGTATTCCAGGCCTCCCGGTCAGGAATCGCCCTGGTGGACCTGGAGGGGTTCCTCCTGGAGGTGAATCCGGCCTTCGCCGAGATGTTCTCCTCCCGGGGCCGCTCCCTGGAGGGCCTTTCCCTGGTGGAGCTCCTGGACAAGAGCGACCAGGCCCCTTTCCTCCGGGAGTTGGGGGATCTAGCCCGGGGGGAGGGAGACCGCCTGGAGGCGGAACGGAGGTTCGTGGGCGAGGACGGGCATATGTTCTGGGCCCGGACCAGCGCAACCCTGATTCGAGACCAGGATGGCAAACCCGGTCACCTCCTGGTCATCCTGGAAGCAGGGGATTGAAGCAGGGGGCGGCCCTCAATAAAGCCGGATTCCCAGCAGGAGGATGCTCACGATGGGCACCCCCCAGCGCAGGACATACTGCATGACCTGCGCCCTGGCGGGAACGTGGATCTCGTCCCCGGGGCGGAGCCCCAACTGGTCGAAGGACCGACCGTCGGCGATGGACTGAAGCACGGTGTCTCCATCCAGGATCACGTCCGGGCCCCGGCGCACGGTGATCTTCTTCATATTGGCCGTGCCACCGGGCCCGCCCGCATGCATGATGGCGTCCCCCAGGGGCAGGCTGGCCGGAAAGGTGTAAAAGCCCGGCCGGCCCACGGTCCCCTCCACCGTGATGCGGATGGTGGGCCACACCCGCACCACCGGATCCCTGAGGTACCGGCCAATCTCTTCGGCAAGGTGATCCTGGAGCTCCGAGCGCAGGACCCCGTGTAGCGACACCATCCCGGCGTTGGGCAGGAGGACGGAGGGACCGTGCTCCACGATCAGGGTGTCGGGAAACTCGGGGTGGCCCTGCACCCACAGAGCGATCTGGTCGCCGGGCCGGAAATCCCCTTCCTCCAGGCGTGTGCGGATGTATTCGATGGCGTCCCTGGCCTGTTGGCGAAGGGAACGGTCCGAGGGATCGGAATCCAGGAGGATCTGGTGCCACTCCATGGTTTCCTCGAGCTCGGCCCGACTCACCAGGAGGCGGGAGCCCCCGGTGCTGGTGAGGCCCACACGGGTCTGGGCCTCCCCCTGGAGGGGAATGAGCAGGAGCGCCAGAAACCACCAAGCCTTGTATCTCATCTCAATCCTGATCCTGCTGAAACGTGCGCCGGGCCGCGTGGGGCACCACCGCTCAATCCTGCCGAAACGTGCGCCGGGCCGCGTGCGGCACCACCGCCGACTCGCCGCTCCCGGCCTACCTGCACCTGAGTCCATACTCCAAGGATCGATCCAAATCTCTGGAGTTGCAAGTACCGGGCCCTGATCGCCTCACGAAAATGCTTGCGCAAAGAGCACCGGTTGGCCATCATCCATCGGGCTCCTGCCCGGCCAGACCCCGACCCCTGGGGCACAGCTGCTGCGGTTTGTTGCACTGACGATACACCTGAGGGCGGTCTGTGTCCCACGGAGCCATATGGGCTCCCCACTTACAGCTTCCCACCGATGGAGCACGCTTCTTGCCGCCAGAATCTCTCCAAGAGGCAACCACCACCCACCGGAGCAGAGAGTGACGTCGCCAACGGTGCTGTTGATCGAGGACCAGGAGTGGACGGCCCGTTCCATCGAAAGCATTCTCCGGACGGCCAATTTTGCGGTGTTCAAAACCTATACCGGGCGCCAGGGGTTGGAGGTGGCCCGGAAGGTCGATCCCGACCTGGTCCTGGTGGACCTTCACCTCCCGGACATGGGCGGGCGTGACGTCCTGCGCCACATGAAGGAGGTCCGGTCTATTGGCTCCCTGACCCCCATGGCCATCATCACCAGCGGGACCGTGACCCAGTCCGAGAAGTTGGATGCTCTCCGGGAGGGAGCCTGGGACGTCTTCACCTCCCCCTTCGACGCGGAGGAGCTCTCCCTGAGGGTGTCCACCTGGACCCGGGCCAAGCTGGAAGCCGACCGGGCACGGGAGGCCAGCCTGGTGGATCAGCTCACGGGCACCTACAACTTCGAAGGCCTCAGCAAGCGAGTCCGGGAGATCGTGGCCGAGTCCCGGCGCTACGAGCGTCCTATGTCCTGCGTCGTCCTGGGAGAGCCCCTGGAACCGGAGGGGTCGCTGCCGCAGGCGGGTGGGGACAACGATGTGGACCGTAGAGTGGTGAGGACGCTCCAGGGGGTCTGCCGACTATCGGACGCCGTGGGCAGGATCAGGGATCGGGAGTTCATCGTGGTGGCCCCAAGCACCGGCGATTCGGGAGCCGCCGTCCTGGCCCGAAGGATCCTGGACGCCCTGGACGAAGCCGTGGCCGACACTCCCATCCGGGCCGGCGTCTACTCGGTCAAACGGTCACCCAGGGAACCCCTGGACTTCACGGATCTCCTGGGTCCCGCCACAGCGGCTCTTCGCAGGGCCCAGACCGGCCCGGAACGACTGGCCGTGCACGGCCACCAGCAGAACTGAACCGCCCACGATCATTGGAAGGCACGGACTGAGTCAGCCGACTCAATCCTTCCCCGCCCTGGCCTCCTCCCCCATCACCCCTTCCTCGACCCCCTTTTCCTCTGGTTCTTCGGAGGTCTCGTACCCCGGGAGGTAGCCGGAGTAGTAGCGATAGTACCCCTGCCCCACCTGGGGGGTGAAGTCGTTCAGCACCGCCCCCAGGATCCGGACCGGGAGGCGGAGGAACGAATCCATCTTCACGGCCGCCAGATCCTTGTTGGTGCTGCCGGAGCGGAGGACCATGAGGACGTTTCCGGCGTGGGCGCCCAGGATGAAGGCGTCGCTCCCGGCGGCAAGGGGGGGGCAGTCGAAGACGATGACCTCGTAGCGCCGCTTGAGCCCTGCAAGGAAGGACTGCATGGCGGCGGAGTTCAACAGCTCGGGAGAAGACATCTTCCTGGAGCCACACCCCACGAAGTGCAGCTTCGGGTTGTCCGTTTCCTGGATGGCCTGGGGGCCACCCCCGTTGCTGAGGAAGTCGGTGAGGCCGGGCTTCCGGAGCCGGGCCACGATCTGATGGAGGTCTCCCATGCGGGTATCGCCGTCCACCAGGATGGTCTTGCGGCCCAGGTCGGCGAAGGCGTTGGCCAGGTTCGCCGCCACGAAGGTCTTCCCCTCCCCCTGGGAGGCGCTGGTGACGGAGAAGATGAGAGGACGGGCCGCCCCGGAGGCATACTCGACCTTCATCCGGAGCTCCCTGAAGGCTTCCCGGACCTCCTGGGAGTTGTCCCGTCCCACGGGACCCTTCCGGTACCGGGGAATGGTCCCCAGGAGGTCCAGGCCGATCTCCTGTCCGATCTCCCCCGGGTCCCGGAGCTTGGGATCAAATCGGTCCAGGAGAAGGATGAGGCCGAAGCCCAGGCCCAGGGCGGCGAGCATGGCCATACCCCCCAAACGAATCCTTTCGTCCGACGCCGCCCACTGTGGGACCACGGCGCCATCCAGGATGCGGACGTCGGGAATGCTGCTGGCGGCGGCCAGGCGGGCCGTCTCGTAGCGCTGGGTGAGGTTGATGTAGAGATCGTTGGCGATCCGGTACTCCCGCTGGCGCCGGGCCTCCTCCATGACCCGGGGGGGGATCTGGGAGAGCTCCCCGGCCCGGGAGTCGAGGAGCTCAGTCATGTTGGCCTCCCGGGCCAGGAGGCCTTCCAGGAGGGACTGGGCCAGGGAGGGGATGGTGACGGTTTCCAGCGTCTGCTGGCGGCGAATCACCTCCGCCACGGGACCGTACTCGTCGGTATAGCGCTCCCTCAAGGCCCGGAGCTCGGCCCGGGTCTCGGAGAGCTGGCCCAGGGCCGCCACCAACTGGGAGGACTCCCGGACGGAGGGAATCATCTCGAAGGCCTCCACCCGCACGTCACCGGCCCGGGCCTGGGCCAGGGCTTCCTCCAGCCGGCGCCGGTCCCTCTGCATCTCGTCCTGAGTCATCCTGAGCTGGAAAAACTCCCCCAGGGCGGGAATCCGGGTCTGCTCCAGCCCCGGCACGATGGGGGAGGTCTCCTCGGAGGGCAGGGTGATGGTCTGGACCTTGTAGCGCTCCAGCTCAACCTCGGCGGTCCGGAGATTGGCCTCCACCGTCTGGAGCTGCTCCTCGAGAATGGCCGTCAGCTCGTCCAGCTTCACTCTCTTGAGCTCCGCCGCCACCTCCACGTGGCGCTCCATGACGGCGTTCAGCGTTCGAGCGATGCGGGCCGGGTTCGAGCCCCGGAGCTGCAGCCGTATGAAATTGCCCTGCCGGTCAATGCGGGTGGTGAGATCGGCCGCCAACCTCACCGCCGCATCCCTGGGGGTCACCACGGAGAACTCCACCACCCGGTCGTGGGGAAGAGCTCCCGGCGGGGGAGACCATTGGAACCCCAGCTCAGCCCCCACCTCTCCTCCCAGCTCACCCTCCTCCAGGACCACCCTGTCCCCGGTGGAAAGGGTGTAGGTGCGGCCGTCCGGGGCCACCCGGAGGCGGTAATCCCCGGGCCGGAACCGCTCCATGAGATCGAATCCCTGGAAGGCCAGGGAGTCCTCCGGAAGGAAACGCAGGTAGAGGCGCTCCTGGCGAACCACAGGGTCCAGGACACGGTAGGAGGTGAGGAGCTCAATCCATGCGGCGGACTCCAGGAGCCCCTCCTGTTGGATGGGACCGGTGATCTCCGAACCGCGACCCTCCGCGGTGATCCAGAGAGCCCCCTCCGCCTGGTAGATGGGGGTCACCAACTTGAAGGCGGCGAAGGCGGCGCCCACCCCCACCACGCCCGCCAGAGCCAGCACCCACCAGTATCTCCGCAAGGCCGGAAGGAGGCGCGCCAGGGAGAACCCCTTGCCTTCGTCCATCTCCCTCAGGCCGAAGGGGGTGTCCAGCTCAGGGGGTCCGAAGTCGCCCCGTTGGGCCGGAGGCCTGGATTCCAGGGGCGCCGGAACGTTCTCGTTCATTCGATGAATCGCTCTCGATTGCGACGGATGAGGCCAGAAGCCCGGGAGAATCGTGGGCAATTTTCGCCCAGCATCCCACTACTACCCAGCAGCGACGGTGCCAGATCCACGGATCCGTCCGGCGGCGCCGAAGGAACCGGGTCTCTATCAATATTACCGACTTTCCCGGCCAAATACAGGGTCATGTGATCCGGGCCTTCCCTGGCCGGGCCCGGCCCGGCCGTGGCGCCGACTCATCAGGTGTGGAGCCGAATGTTGCCGACGTACCACACTCCCCCTTGCAGAAACCGGGCGTGAGGGTGGAGATTGGTAGCTTCAACCTTCCGTCGTGCTCCGAACCCGGACAGGGACGACCATGGCGCCACGCAGCAATGTGAAGCGAGGGAATAAGACCTCCTCCCCTTCCCCTCCCTCTCCCCCTTCTACGGGTCCAACCCCCGGACCCATGGCCGTGTCCGCCTCGGACAAGGAGTCCATCTCCATCCTGGTGGTGGACGACGAGTTCTCCCTCCGGGAGAGCTGCGGCTCCCTCCTGAAGAACGAGGGATACCAGGTGGGCCTCTGCGGCCGGGGGGACGAGGCCATGAACCTGGTCCGCCGCAAGAAGTACGACATCCTCCTCGTCGATCTCTTCATGAGCCAGGTCAGCGGCATGGAGATCCTGGCGGAGGCCCGGGAGCATCTACCCGAGTCGCTGATCATCCTCATGACGGGCAATCCCTCGGTGGAAACGAGCCTGGAGGGCCTCCGGGCCGGAGCCTGGGATTACCTGCCCAAGCCCTTCTCCGCCGCCCAGCTCCAGGTTCTCATGGGCCGGGCGGCCCACGCCGTCACGGTGGCCCGGGAAAGCCGGCCCCCTCCTTTCGAGGCCAAGGCCCCGGGAAGAAAGGCTCCCCAGGTGGGGGGCCGTCCCATCCTGGGTACCTCCAGGGCCATGCGGGACGTCATCGAGCTGGCGGCCAAGGTGGCCCGGACAGACGCCTCGGTGTTCATCACGGGAGACAGCGGCACCGGAAAGGAGCTCCTGGCCCACTTCATCCACGAGAACAGCCGCCGGAGCAGCCGGAGCCTGGTCCCGGTGAACTGCGCGGCCCTGCCTGAGCCCCTCCTGGAATCGGAGATGTTCGGCCACACGGAGGGAGCGTTCACGGGAGCCACCAAGGCGAAGTCCGGCCTCCTGGAGGTGGCCCACGGCGGCACCCTCTTCCTGGACGAGCTCTCGGACATGCCCCTGTCCGTCCAGGCCAAGATCCTCAGGGTGATCCAGGACGGGGTCGTACGTAGGGTGGGAAGCACCCAGGTGGACGCGGTGGTCAACATTCGGTTCATCGCCGCCACAAACGTGGATCCCATGGAACTGGTGCGCAAAGGGAGCCTGCGCAGAGACCTCCAC
>PXFI01000203.1 GCA_003564295.1 Gemmatimonadota bacterium
GCGGTACCAGCTCTCCGCCTCCATGATCTGAAGGAGCTGGTCCAAGAACCACGGGTCGATCCGGGAGGCACGATGGACTTCCTCCACGGAGATCCCCTTTTCCAGGGCCCGTTTGATCTGAAAGGGGCGCTCGGGGGTGGGATGACGGAGGGCGGCCAGGAGACTATCCGGATCGTCGGCAGTCAGGCCGTCATCCGCCAGGCTGGAACCGGCAACCCACCCGGGCCTATCCACCTCCAGGCCCCGGAACCCCTTCTGCCAGGCGGACCGGAAGGTCCGGCCGATGGCCATGGTTTCTCCCACTGCCTTCATCTGAACGCCCAGGGTGGTATCCACTTCGGGGAACTTCTCGAAGGCGAATCGGGGCAGCTTCACCACCACGTAGTCCAGAGTCGGCTCGAAGGAGGCCGGCGTGGTCCCGGTCATGTCGTTGGGGAGCTCATGGAGGTGATAACCCACCGCCAGCTTGGCCCCCACCCGGGCGATAGGGAATCCGGTAGCCTTGGACGCCAGGGCCGAGGAGCGGGAGACCCGGGGGTTCATCTCAACCACAAGCATGTCGCCGTCGGCCGGGTTCACGGCAAACTGGATGTTGCACCCTCCCGCCTCCACCCCGATCTCCCGGATAATGGCCAGTGCGGCGTTTCTCATCCGCTGGTACTCCGCGTCCGAGAGGGTCTGGGCCGGAGCCACCGTGATGGAGTCTCCGGTGTGCACACCCATGGGATCGAAATTCTCGATGGAGCAGACCACGATGAC
This sequence comes from Gemmatimonadota bacterium, assembly GCA_003564295.1. Classification (GTDB taxonomy): domain Bacteria; phylum Gemmatimonadota; class Gemmatimonadetes; order Longimicrobiales; family Gaopeijiaceae; genus PXFI01. The sequence continues at coordinate 760 of PXFI01000203.1, forward strand.
GCTGTCCGAGACGTCCCGGACCACCTCCAGCTCAAACTCCTTCCATCCAATGACGCTCCGGTCGATGAGCACCTCCTGGATGGGGGAGGCCTCCAGGCCCCGCCGCACCTGGGCCTCCAGCTCCGCCAGGTTATAGGCGATTCCGCCCCCGGTCCCGCCCAGGGTGAAGGAGGGACGCACGATGGCCGGGTAGCCTGTGTGCTCGACGATGGCCCGGGCGTCCTCAAGACTCTTGGCGAAGCCGCCGTGGGGAACGGCCAGGCCGATGCGGTGCATGGCAGCCGTGAACTTCTCCCGATCCTCCGCCATCTGGATGGAGTCGGCGTTGGCCCCGATGAGCTCCACGCCGTTCCTCTCCAGAACGCCCGATCGGTGAAGGGCCATGGCCAGATTCAGGGCCGTCTGCCCCCCCATGGTGGGGAGGAGTGCGTCTGGCCTCTCGGCCAGGATCACCCGCTCCACCCACTCCGGCGTGAGGGGCTCGATGTAGGTCCGGTCCGCCAGGTCCGGATCTGTCATGATGGTGGCGGGGTTGGAGTTCACGAGGATGACCCGGTACCCTTCCTCCTTCAGGGCCCGGACGGCCTGGGTGCCGGAGTAGTCGAACTCGCACGCCTGTCCGATGACGATGGGGCCGGACCCCAGGATGAGGATGGAGCGGAGATCGGTACGTTTGGGCACGGGCTTCCTGATGCGGTTCGGGTGTTCGTCTCGAGCTGGCAGCTCGCCATGAACGGGTATCGGCTACCGGCGCGGCCACGGTGGTGCCTCCTGGCCCCCGGGGCCTGCTTCCGCCGACCCGGATCCCCGCTCCGGCATTGCCCCTGACGGCCTTCCGTGGACGGCGTGGCGAAAGGTGCCGGCACCAGGGGTGGGTTGGCAAGATCCAGGGGAACGCGCCCACCACCCCACACCTTGCGGCCCGCCGTGACTGGATCGAGACTTCCTGCAGAACGAGTGCGGGAACGATTCCCAGATCCAACTCCGGAGGGCGATATGCACCCCCTGAAGTTCACGCGTCCGGCGATTGCATCGTTATTCCTTGTCCTTCTTGTGCTCCCCCTGACCGGCTGTGTCAAGAGAAGCACCCACCAGCGGACTATGGACGAGCTTGCCCAGGCCCAGAGGGGGGAGCAGGACCTCGCCGCCCGGCTGACGAGTGAAATGGCCCGGAGGGACGAGCGGGAGGCTCGTCTCAGAGACCAGATCGCGGGGCTACAGCGGGAAGCGGACCGTCTCATCGAGGACCTGGGAACAGCTCGGCGGGAGCTTATCCTGGCCCAGGAGGACCTGGCGGCGGCGCAAACGGAGTCTTCGCGCCTTGCGCACCTCCTGAGCGCCCGGGGAGCCGAAGCTCAGCGCTTGCAGGGGCGCCTGGACCAGCTCAGCTCCATCGAGCGGGAGATCCGGGAGCGGAATCGGATCTACGAGGACATCCTTGCTCGGTTCCGGTCCCTCATCGATGCCGGCCGCCTTAGCGTGTCCATCGTCCGGGGCCGGGTGGTCATCAACCTTCCCCAGGACATACTCTTCGCCTCCGGAAGCGCCGCCCTGGGTAGGGACGGGCGGCAGACCGTGGAGGAAGTAGCCTCCGTGCTGGCCGAGCTCACGGACCGGCGGTTCCAGGTGGAGGGACACACGGACAACGTCCCCATATCCACAGCCCAGTTCCCCAGCAACTGGGAGCTTTCCGCCGCCCGGGCCCTGTCGGTGGTGAAGATCCTGACAAACCGGGGCGTACCCCCGGAAAACGTCTCCGGCGCCGGGTATGGGGAGTATCATCCCGTGGCCACGAACGCCACGGCGGACGGACGCCGCCTCAACCGGCGGATCGAGATCGTGATGCTACCGAACCTGGACATCATCGCCGACACGGGTGTGGAGGGATAGAGGGCCGATGATAGGGCGGGGCCGGGGCAGCCGGCATGACGATGCTGACGATCCCGCCATGAACGACCTCTATCGGTATCTCACCCAGAACCGAGTTCATCACAGGAGACCCCGCCCGTGCCCCATCTGACCCTGGAGTACACGTCGAATCTCGCACAGAAAGCTTCTACCCCCGACCTCCTTCTCCGGGTGCATGGCATCCTGGGGTCCGCCGCCGGAATCCGGATCGGAAACTGTAAGAGCCGCTGGCGGGAGGTGGACAGCTGGGTGGTGGGCAACGGTTCAGAGGAGTCCGCCTTCGTACACCTGGACATCCGCTTGCTGGAGGGCCGGCCCGTTGATGTGCGACAGGCCATAGGCACCAGTGCCCTCCAGGTCCTCACGGACCATTTCCTGCCGGGGCTGGCAGGGGTCGACCTCCAGATAACCGTGGAAGTCCTGGAGATTGGCAAGGCCACCTACTTCAAGGACCCGCCGGGAACGCTCACGCCCCCCGCCGCCGCGAAAGCCTGACGGGTCTTGTCCTCCTCCCCCCGTGGACCTCCTCTCCTGCAACTCTTCTTCCTCCCCCTTGCATCCAATAGGGTGACCAGGGTCGGAGGCGGTCTCCGGCCCAGAGGAATCCCTTCCCGGAGTCGAGGAAGATGAAAGGTTTCGAAGGCTGTACAAGTGACCTCCGCCGCCGGCAGGTTCCGGCTCGTCGGGCTCGCTTCCGCCGGACCCTCTACACGTCACCCCCCCTGATCCTGGTTCTCCTGATGCTGGCTCCCCCCCTCACGGCCCTCTTGGGCGCCCCTTCAAGGGTTGCGGCCCAGGACTGGCACCTGGCCCATGCCCGGGCCCAGGCGGAGGAGCTGCGGCGCCGGAGCCAGGAGCTAGCGGCGGAAGCACGGACACTCATGGCCGCAGAGCTCGGGCACCTGCGGGCGGAGGAGCTGCGGCGCCGGAGCCAGGAGCAAGCCCGGGAAATGCGTCTTCTGGCTCAGGACCTGGGCAGGGAGCTCCAACAGGTCGTGATCAGGACCCGGGCCAGGGTGCGAATGGGGGTGGAGCTCGATCTGGACCAGGGACCCGAGTACGACCGGCAGGGGGTGCGGGTGAAGGGGCTCAGGGCCGGGTCTCCGGCGGAAGTCGCCGGCCTCCGGAAAGACGACATCATCACCCACCTCAACGGCCGGAGCCTGACGGGGCCCCTCCCGGATCCGGAGCGGGAGGCCCGGCTGAACCGGGAGGCATCCCTCCCGGTCCAACGCCTGACGGAGCTTGCGGCGGACCTGGAGTCGGGCCATGAGGTGGAGATCCGCTTCCTGCGGGAGGGACGGCCGGAGACGGTAACCTTTGAGGTGAAAGATCCGGGTAGGCCTGGAGCCGTGATGGTCCTGCCCCGGGATTTCCGCATGAGGGAAGGGATCGTCCCCATCCCGGAGCTACGCTTCGACACGCTCAGGGGAGGCATCTTTCGGTTCGACCCGGAGCTCCGTTTCGACACGCTTTGGGGAGGCGCTTTACGCCACGGGGATCTACAGGAGGCCTGGGCCAGCGTGCTCCGTCCCCGCACGCTCTGGGGCCTGGAGATCCGGGAGATGAACCCGGAGCTGGCCCCCTACTTCTCCACGGAAAAGGGGGTCCTGGTCCTGGAAGTGCACGAGGAGCGGGAGCTGGATCTGAAGCCTGGTGACGTGATCCTGTCCATCGGGGATCGGGACGTGGAGAGCGTGCGGGACGTCCGGCGGATTCTTTCCTCCTATAGAGAAGGGGAAAGGGTGACGTTCCAGGTCATGCGCCATGGTCAGCGGGCCCGGGTGGAGGGACGCATGGACTAGCCAGTTTCCCCGCCTCCCAGCTGCCCGCCCCCCTCTCCTCCGCCGGGGTCTGTTTCCACGACGAGCTGGGGGGGGCAGGTTGCCGCCCCTCATTGGCCCGCAGTAAACTGTCCGGGAGCATGGGTTTCGACATCAGCCACGCAAAAGGAGCTCTTGTCATGATGCGGCTCTCTCTCGGTGTTCTGCTGCTTCCCACCCTACTACTAACGGCTTCCTGCGCGGAAGCCCCCGAGAGGGTGGCAGACCCCGCCGATCTGATCCTGCTGAACGGCCAGGTCTACACCATGGAGGAGGACCAGCCCTGGGCCAGGGCGGTGGTCATCAGCGGCAACACCATCACCGCCGTCCTGGACAACGACCGGGAGGCCCGAGCCTACAGGGGACCCGAGACCGAGGTCATCGATCTCCGGGGCAAGTTCGTGGTTCCGGGGTTCATCGACGGACACGTCCACTTCAACAGCGCCGGAGGCCTCATCAACGACGCAAACCTCATGGCCGTGGCCGACGACCAGGGCCTGGTGGAGGAGATGCACCGTGTGGTGGGCATTCTTGACGAGGGGGAGTGGATCACTGGCGGGCTCTGGGGCGCCTACGAGGAGTGGACCCTGGGAGCGGAAGGCGCGAGTGAGAGGATGGAGGAGCGCTGGGAACCCAACCGATGGGTCATCGACGACATCACGGCCAACCCCCCCTGCCTCCTCAATTCCTTCGACAACCAGCTCTTCCTGGCCAACACCGCCGCCCTGAGGGCCGCTGGCCTGGAGGATGCGCCGGTGGATGGGATGCAGCTCGATGCCGAGGGGATACCCACCGGACTCATCTACCGGGGCTCTCCTGCCCTGGAGCGCATCCGTAGCGTCCGGACGCCCAAGTCTCACGAGCGCCTTCTGAATGAGAACCGGGCTGCCCTCAAGGCCCTCCGGCAAGCAGGGATCGTGGAGATCCACGACATCGCTCGGCCGGACCAGACGGCCCGGTTCGTTGAGCTGCAGGATGCCGATGAGCTCACGGTGCGGGTGTGGCTGCGGCCGGACCTCTCCCGGGGCGCCGAACTGGGGGCCCAGGGACTCACCATGGGGCTTCACCCCGAGACGAAGGAGCCGGACCCCTTCCTGCGCTACGGGGCCCTCAAGGGCTACATCGACGGGATCATGGGCACCCACGGAGCCCTCTTCTTCGAGCCCTACGACGACCAGCCGGATAACTACGGGCATTATCGCCCTCACACCTCCGACGATCCCCAATTGCAGGTGGGGAACATGGAGAAGATGCACAACCTGATCATGGCCGGGCTCGACGCCGGGTTCGTGCCCAACGTCCACGCCATCGGCGACAAGGGCGTGGCCCTGATGCTGGACCTCTACGAGCGGCTGATGAACGAAGGGGTGGATCTCAGCGGCTTCCGGGTCATCCATGCCCAGGTGATCCGCCCCCAGGACTTCCCGCGCTTTCAGCAGCTAGGGGTCATCGCCGAGGTGAATCCCTATCATATCTCCGATGATATGCGCTGGATGGAGGAGCGGATCGGATACGAGCGGAGCAGAGGGGCCTACGCCTTCAGGTCACTCCTGGACAACGGGGCCATGCTCTCCTTCGGCTCTGATTGGCCCGGCACCTCTGCCGCCGAGTACCATGTGCACCCCAGGTACCTCATCCATGCCGCCGTGAACCGGACCACCCTGAACCATACGCCGGAGGGAGGCTGGTTCCCCGAGGAGAAGATCTCGGTGCACGAGGCCCTGGAGGCCTACACCATCAACAACGCCATCGCCGCTCTGGAGGGTGACATCCGGGGTTCCATCAAGGCCGGCAAGCTGGCCGACATCACCGTCTGCGACCGGAACCTCCTGGAGATCGACCCCAGGGACATCCTGAAGATGAACGTGGAGATGACCATCGTGGACGGAGAGATCGTGTTCCGTCGCGACGGTTGATCCAGAGGCCAGGATACCATCATCCCCGCCGGGCGCCCGAGTCCGGCGGGGATACCTCTTCCTCCGACCCACCCCCGTCATGATTCGGACCGCAATTCGCTCCATTGTGCTCGTGATCCTTGCCTTCGTGCCTTTCGGCGCGTCCCTGGCCACCGCGGCGACCCTCCCTCCTCCCGACGCCCGGGCCGATACCCTGCCAAGACGGGGAATGGTGCCGGAGGACTATTACCGTCTGGTCCTGGTTGGGGACCCTCGGATCTCACCCCATGGTTCCCTGGTGGCCTTCACCGTGCGGCACATCTCCGCCGACCGGCGATCCCGGAAGGGGGGAATCTGGCTGGTGCCGGCCGACGGGAGGGAGCCTCCCCGCCCCTTCACCATGGGTGAAGCCGACCGTTCGCCCCGCTGGTCACCCGACGGCACCCGACTTGCCTTCCTCAGGCCCAAAGAGGGGGGCAGTCAGCTCCACCTGATCCGCCTGGACGGAGGCGAGGCCGAGGCAGTCACATCCCTCCGGCAGGGCTCCATCGCCGACTTCCAATGGTTCCCGGACGGTGAGAGCATCCTCCTCACCCTGCGTCTGGACCCGGAAGTGAATGACCCACGGGAGGAAACGCCCCGAGAGGAGGGTACCCAACCCGACATCGAGGTCATCCGCCACGCCGTCTACAAGACGGACGGCACCGGCTACCTGGACGACCGGCGCTCTCATCTCTGGCGGCTGGGAATCCACACCGGCGAGCTGGAGCGGGTCACGGTGGGGGACTCCCTCTGGAATGACCGAAACGCCCACCTCTCGCCCGACGGCCGCCGCGTCGCCTTCGACCGGGACGCCAGTGGCGAGGAGTACGACGGGAGCTACAACCGGGACCTCTTCACTGTGGGGGTACGGGGGACCGATCCCGTAGCCATCCCCCAGCCGGAAGGCCGGGCGGAGGCTCCCCTGTGGTCCCCGGACGGCACCCGCCTCGCCTACCGCTACACCCCGGAACGTTACGCCCGAAGCCATATCTACCTGACCGACCTGAGCGATACAGAGCCCCTGGTCCTCACCCTGGAAGTGGACCTGGGCCCGTCGGGGCTCACATGGCACCCGGATGGGAGCCACCTCCTCTTCACCGCCGACCGGCAGGGGGCCCGGCCACTTCTCCGTCTGGAGGCCCAGGGCTCCGGCTACCGAACCATCCTGGGAGAGGAAGGATCGGTGTCCTCCTATTCCTTGTCGGCCGACGGGTCCAGGGTCGCCTTCCTGTTCGAGCACGAGGCGGCTCCCCCTGAGGTCTGGGTGGCCGACTCCGACGGATCCGGAGCTCGACAGCTCAGCTTCTTCAACCAGGACCTCCTGGAGGAATTGGCCCTGGGAAGACTCCAGGAATTCCGCTTCAGGAACGAGGGGGGTGGCGAGACCCAGGGGTTCTTCCTGGAGCCGGTGGATCGGACCCCTGGGGAACGCTACCCGTTGGTGCTCAACATCAAAGGGGGCCCCGGGGGGATGTGGGGCCATCAGTGGTTCCACGAGTTCCAGATGCTGGCGGGGGCCGGCTACGCGGTGGCCTTCGTCAACTACAGGGGAAGCTCGGGCTATGGGCATGAGCATTCTTCTGCGGTTCGCCTGGACTACGGCGGCGCGGACGCCCAGGACAACCTTCAGGCCCTCCACGAGGTGCTCCGACGATGGGAGTGGGTGGATTCGGATCGCCTCTTCGTGACAGGGGGGAGCCACGGCGGCTTCCTCACGAACTGGCTCACCACGCAAACGGGTCGTTTCCGGGCCGCCGTCACCCAGCGCAGCGTCTCCAACTGGATCTCCGAGGCCGGGACCCAGGCCTATCCACCTCGGAGCATGAGGGCAGAGTTCGGGGGGACCATCTGGGAGAACTTCGACTACTACTGGGGACGCTCGCCCCTGGCCCACGCCCCTGGAGTGACCACCCCCACCCTGGTGATCCACTCGGACCGGGACATGATCACCCCCCTGGGGCAAGGGGAGGAGTGGTTCTACGCCCTCAAGGCCCTGGGCGTCCCCACGGAGATGGTGGTGTTCCGGGGCGAGAGCCACGGCCTTTCCCGAACCGGAACC
>PXFI01000233.1 GCA_003564295.1 Gemmatimonadota bacterium
AACGTATTGAAAACGTGGAAGTCCTTCCCGGCAGCGCCGAGAATCAAAACGCGCGTGCGAGACATGTGTTCACCTTCATCGGTGCAGGTTAGGCGGGATTCCTTTCCCAATGACGATCGACCCGACTGACTGATCCGGCAGAACCCCAGGGCTCTGCCGGGCGCTTCACTCTAGCAGAGAGGGTGCCATGGGTCCAGCCTGTGGGCTTTCCCCCTCTTCTTCACAGGCCCATGGGGAGGGGGGTGATAATTCCCGCTCCCCCCGTTCAAGCGGTGGAGCTCGGGGATCCCTTGCCGGCCGTGGTGAGTACATTGTCATGTTGCAGGGTTCGTACGGGAGAGCTCCGGCTGATCCTCACGTCGTTCTGGGGCCGGAGGCGGGATACCTGGGTCAGGAGGACAGATGACTGCAAGAGCTGGTGGTCCACGCGGAGGGTTTCGGGCATGTCTGGCACTGGTCCTTTTCCTTCTGGCCCTCCAGCCATGGAACGGTGCCGGCAACGCCGAGCTCCATGGACAGACCCGGGTGCCACCCGACCAGATCCATGTCTCGGTAACCCTGGGCGGGTACATTCTGCTGGGGGTGGGCTACACCCGTTGGATCGAGGAGCACCACGCCCTGGAGTTCACCCTCTTCCCCCTGGCCCACCCAGGTGAGGGGTTTCCCTTCGGCCTCCGGGCCGGTCACGCCTGGATCCCGTCGAACGAGCGCTGGAGGGCCAAGTTGGGAAGCAACGTCACCATCCTCATCCGCCCCGTGGAATCCAGCCAGCGGCGCTTCACACCCATCCTGGCCCTCACCCCCGGCGTCCATTACGACCCCACCGACTCCCAGAGTCTCCGGGCTGACCTGTGGATGTCGTACTTCCTCACAGAAAGGGTCTTTGCACCCACGGGCGTGGAATTTCTCTCCCTCTGGAACCGGTAGGGGTGGCCTCAGCCCCCCCTTTCCGCTGCTCCTACCGGGTCGTAAAGGTGATGGGCAGGGAGATCCAGACCGGAACCCGCTGGTCCTGGTTCAGGGCCGGGGTGAACTGGATGGCCTCAGCAACCTTCAACGCCGCCTCGTCAAGGGCTTGATGGCCAGAAGTCTGGTTGAGCAGTGTGTTGGCCACCCTCCCCGTCTCGTCGATGAAGAACCAGACCAGAACCGTCCCGCCGATGCCGGCGTCCCGGAGCAGAGGCGGGTACTCCCGCTCCAAGGCCTGCACGAGCTCGCTCCGGTTCATGATATCCGGACGAACCGTGTAGGGGGTGAAGGTGGGTGCGGCGGCGAGATCAGCGGGTGGCCGTTCCTGGGGCGGCGGAGGGAGCTCCGCCACCGGATTGTCCTCGAAGGTCTGGGGTGCCGTCGCGTCGTCCAGCCCCAACGGCCCCGGGGCCCAGCAGGCGATGGCCACCAGCACCGCCCCCACCGAGCCCAGGATAAGGGCCCGGATCCACGGATTCTTCGGGAAGGGCATGGTCATGATGCGTATCCTCCTCTCCAAGATCTCCTTGGGCTCCGACAGCATGGCCGCCAGGGCCCTGGCACCGGGAACGCCCCGGCCCACATCCAACAACAGCTCCAGGTAGGGACGGGCCCGCCCCGGGTGCCTACCCAGGACCCGCAGGTCGCAGTCCCCTTCCACCGCCATCCTCAGGCGTTTCAGCTGCCACCAGAGGGGTAGATTCCAGGGCACCAGGATCGTCAGGATTCTGGCCGAAAGGATGAGGCGGAGGTCCCCGGCCCGGAGGTGCTCCAACTCGTGCTCCAAGACCAGGCGGAGGCTCTGGTCGTCCAGACCCCGGCACCATTCGGGCAGCACCACGGCGGGGCGCAGGAAGCCCACCACTCCCGGCCCCCAATCCCGGGAGAACAGGACGGGGTGGCCTGCCACCTCCTCGCCCGCCCACCCCCTCCGGAGGCGGTGGGTCCGGATCAGCACCACGGAGAACAGAAGGAGGAGAACCCCCGCCGCCAGGGCCCAGGAAAGGAGAATGGGCCCGTCCAGGGACCTCAGAACCGACTCGGGGCCCACCTGCACCACCAGGGGGTCCAGGAGCACCACGGGTGCCGATTCCCGCACCGGGGCGGCCATCTCCCGTGTGGGAAGGCGCTCCAGCAGGGACTTCCCCAGGGGCCAGGCGAGGGAAAGGAACATGGCTCCGGCCCACACCCAGCGAGTCGGGCGCCGATGCCCCCGGAGCAAGGTCTCCAGGACCAGGGCTCCGCCGCCCACCAGGAGGCTCGCCATGAGGGTGTGGAGGATCCATGCAGCGATCATTCCTGCTCTTCCTCCTTCAGGCGCTCATCCACCAGGTCCCGGAGCCGCCGGAGCTGCTCCTCCGTAAGGCCCCTTTCCTTCAGGAGGTGGGCCATCACCAGCGCCGGGGACCCCGAGAACAGCTTCCGGGTCACCCTGCCCAGGGCTCCCTCCCGGGCCTCTTCCTTCTGCACCAGCGGAATGTACCGGTGAGCCCGGCCGTCGGGCTCGTGCCGGACGTGGCCCTTCGTCTCCAGAATCCTCAGGAGGGTGAGGACCGTGGTATAGGCCAACTGGTCCGGGAGCCTTTCCTGCACTTCAGCGACCGTGCCCGACCCCAACGCCCAGAGGACGTTCATCACGTCCATCTCCCGAACGGTGAGGATCACTGGCTCGGCATCAGATCGAGGTTTCACTAGTGTCATAGTAGTAAAGTATCTCCGTCACAGGTAGATGTCAACTACCGTATTAGTAACCTTGGCGAAGCTCTTGCGCCAGAGTCTTCGCGCAACGCCCGGCCCGACTCTATTTGAAGAGCTTCCCCTCCATGGTGGGAACCTTGTCCATCCGGGTGCCGATCTTGATGTGTGTCGAGAGGCGGACCACTCCTTCGGCATGAAGCGTCTCGATGGTTCTCTGGATCGCTTGCATGACCTCTCCCAGCTCCCCCTCCAGATTCGAGCCGTTGGCATGGAGTACGATGCTCAGCCCCGACTCCTCCAGGAGCTCGTGGGCCCTCATGACTTCCTTCCTCACCGAGACCCCTGCCCCGATGGGGATGACCTGCACTTCGGCGATGGCTTTCATGGTCTGGTGCTCCTCCCTTGGCTGGTAACTCCGGAATCCCCTCTCACGGTAACCGGCGGGAACCACCGAATCCGGCGGCACCGGGCACCCATCTTCCAGGCACCGCTGCAACTGCGGAATCCGGACGAATGTACTAGGTTGGGACAGGATCTTCGAGAGAATGGAGCCCGCCATGCCGGCGTCGTGCATGAGCCATGACGTCCAGATCCTGGAGGCTCTCACTTAGAGAACCAGACATGACCGTCCAGTGCGCCGAGTGCCCCAGCTTCGTTTGCCGGGGCGGAAAGGGGAAGGCCGGGCCCAAGTTCTGCCCCATGCACGGAGACTTCCCCGAGTTCCGCGAGCTCTACCGAGACGACAGGGCCCGGGCGCTTGCGGTCCGGGCGGCCGTCATCGAGGGTGAGGGATACGGTCGCTGGACGCGGCTTCAGGAGATCGTCGAATTCTCCCGCGCCATGGGATTTCGGCGCATGGGCATCGCCCACTGCCCCGACATGGCCCCGGAGGCTACCCGGACCGCCGGTTATTTCCACGAATCCGGCCTGGAACCGATCCTCCCCCCCTGCCCCTCCGACTGCGACCCGGAGGCCCAGGCCCGTTTCTTCGCCGACCGGGAGGTGGAGCTTACCGTGCTGGGCGGGATGTGCGTGGCTCACGAAGCCATGTTCGTCCGAGCGATCCAGGTACCGGTGATAAGCCTGGTGGCACGGGACCAAAGGCTCCGGCACAACCCTGCGGCGGCCCTGTACACCAGCAGGAGCTACCTGAAGGGCGATCTTTTCGGCCACTGGAACCCAGAGGACTGCCCACCCTTCCAGGGGTGGGAGATGGAGACCCTGGATGGAGTGGCCAAGGATGTGCTCCTGATCGGTGGGGGGAACCGCACCCGCCTGGCCGAGGCCATGGACGTGGCCCACTGCCTGGGAGCCACCCACCTGGGAATCAGTTTCTGCGTGGGGCTCAGAGAGGAGGCCCACATCACCACGAAGATTCTGCAGGCCAACGGCTTCCTGGTTTCATCCGCCTGCTGCAAGACCGGAGCGGTCCCCAAGGAGGAGGCGGGAATAGCGGACTCTCAGAAGGTCCGCCCCGGGCGGCCCGAGATGATCTGCAACCCTGTGGCCCAAGCGGAGCTACTCAACCGCGAGGGCGTACACTTCGCCCTGATTGTGGGCCAGTGCGTGGGACATGACGCCGCCACCTTCCAGCACCTGAAGGCGCCAGCAGCCTGCCTGGTGGCCAAGGACCGGGTCCTGGCCCACAACACCACGGCTGCCTTACCATGACCGCCTCCGACTCCCAGCGAGCTGTCCCCGGGTGTGGCACGCCGGAAAACGAGGAGCTCATCCTCCACCCCATCGGAAGGGTGGAGAACGGGCTCTCCATCAGCACGCCCCGGGCCACCCTGAAGGAGACCGTGTCGAAGATCGTCCTGAAACCCGAGCTGGCGCCCGGACTGGACGGCCTGGAAGCGGAGTCCCGGATGCTGGTGGTCTTCCACTTCCACCTGGCGGAGGAATCCGAGCTCCACCAGCACCCCCGAGGCGACCCGTCTCGCCCCCGCCGGGGTGTGTTCGCGCTTCGGGGCCCCCGTCGCCCGAACCCCATCGGAGTCACGGAGGTGGAGCTCCTGGAGATCCGTGAAAACGTTCTCCTGGTCCGAGGGCTGGACGCCGTGGACGGCACGCCGGTCCTGGATCTCAAGCCGGCCTGAGCCCGCCATGGCCGCGGGAGGTGCCCCGGCTCCCCCCAGGGGAGCGCCTCGGGATACGCCCGCAGGCTGGAGCATGGGAGAACCGCCGGGCCTTCGCCCGGGTGGCCCTTTCGCGGCCGGCCCCGGGCATGAAGATTGCTACCTGTCACGGCTGCCGAAGCCGTGAACCCTGCACCAACCCTGGAGGCGATTCTCATGGTCATTGGCGTTCCAAAAGAGATGCATAGACATGAACACCGTGTGGGGCTGACCCCCTTCGCCGTCCATAAGCTGGTCTCGGAAGGACACGTGGTCTACGTGGAGCAGGGCGCCGGTTTGGCCGCACACTTCACAGATCAGGACTTCGAGAAGGCCGGTGCCCAGATCGTCTACGGACCGATGGAGCCCTACCACCGAGCCGACCTGGTCTGCCGCGTTAGCCGGCCGGCCACCGAGGAGCTGGAGCTCCTGAAGCCCGGAGGGGTCATCCTGGCCTTCCAGCACCTCGCCGTGGTGCCGAAGGAGAACGTGGAACGCTTCATGGAGCTCGGCACGACCCTCATCGGGTATGAGGTTATCCGGGACGAGCTGGGCTACCCCCCCATCAGGAGTCCTTTCAGCGAGATGGCGGGTCACATGGCCATCCCCCTGGCAGCCCACTACCTCCAGGCAGAATGCGCCGGACGAGGGATCCTCATCGGCAACGTCCCGGGGGTTCCGCCCGCCACGGTCCTCGTCCTGGGCGCCGGCACCGTCGGAGCCACGGCCGCACGCAATGCTCTTTACGACGGAGCCCACGTGGTCATGTTGGACCACGATATGCGAAAGCTCAGGAGAGTGAGCCACGAGCTCCTGGGAAGGGTCGTGACCCAACTGGTCACGGAAGACCGCCTGCACCGCCACACCAGGCACGCAGATGTCGTCATCGGGTCCGTCCTCATTCCCGGAGAGCGAGCACCATTCCTCGTGAACGAGGAGATGGTGGAAAACATGAAGCAGGGGAGCGTCATCCTGGACGTCTCCATCGACCAGGGGGGATGCGTCGAGACCAGCCGTCTCACCACCCTGGACCAACCCACCTTCGTCCAGCACGGTGTGGTCCACTATTGTGTCCCCAACATGACGGCCAACGTGCCCCGGACGGCCTCCAGGGTCCTGGCCACGGCCGCCCTGCCCTACGTGGACGCTCTGGCCACCAAAGGCCTGAAGCAAGCCCTTCGGGATGATCCGGGGTTCGCGGCGGGAGTGTTCATCTTCGAGGGACAGCTGGTGCATCAGGGCCTGGGAGAACACCATCGACTCCCAGTCGAGAACCTCAACGACCTCCTGGGCTGAGGAGGCCCCGACATACATGAACTGGGTCGCGGATTACAGGGCAAAACTGAAGACCGCCGCTGACGCGGTGTCCATCGTAAAAAGCAACGACCGGGTCTACTACGGCGGAAACGCCGCCATCCCCCAGGCCCTCGTACGGGCATTGGCAGCCAGGAAGGACGAGCTCAGGAACGTCCAGGCAAGCCACGTGCTCCTTCTCGGAGACGACCCGCTCTCCGCCCCGGAGATGGCCGGCAGCTTCCGGCACAACTCCCTCTTCGTCGGGCCGGCGGACCGGAAGGCCGTGAACGACGGGCGGGCGGATTACGTCCCCATCTTTCTCTACATGATCCCCCGCCTCTTCCAACAGAGACTCATCCCCGTGGACGTCGCCATGGTGGCCGTCTCCCCTCCAGACGAGCACGGCTTCATGAGCCTGGGCGTGGAGACCCTGGCCTCCAAGGCCGCCTGCACCAGCGCCAAGCACGTCATCGCCCAGGTCAACGAACTGATGCCTCGAGTCCTGGGAGACTGCTTCATGCACGTGAGCCAGGTTCACTCCATCGTGGAGGAGACGGAGCCACTCCCCACCCTGACGCCCGGCCCGCCCACGGATGTGGAGCTGGCCATCAGCCGGCACATCCTGGAGCTCATCGAGCCGGGCATGACGGTGCAGATGGGGATCGGGGGCATCCCCGACGCCATCTTTGCTGCCATGGAGGGGAACCTGGACCTGGGCATCCACACCGAGATGCTCTCGGACCAGGCCATGCTGGCCATTCAGAGGGGGGTGGTTACGGGTTACAAGAAGACGTTGCACCCGGGCAAGGTCGTCATCACCTTCGCCCTTGGAAGTGATACCCTCTACGAGTTCCTGGACAACAACCCTCTCATCGAGGCCCACCCGGTGGACTACGTGAACGACCCGTTCATCATCAGTCAAAACGAGAAGATGATCGCCATCAACTCGGCCATCGAAGTGGACCTGACCGGACAGGTGTGCTCCGACTCCATCGGCCCCTACATCTACTCGGGCTTCGGAGGGCAGGTGGACTTCATCAGGGGTGCCGCCCGCTCCAGGGGAGGCAGACCCGTCATCGCCCTCTCGTCAACGGCCAAAGGGGGAGCCCTTTCCAGGATCGTCCCCTTCCTCAAAGAGGGCGCTGGCGTGGTGACCAGCCGGGCCGACGTGCACTACGTGGTGACGGAGTTCGGAGCGGTGTACCTCTTCGGGAAGAACCTCCGGGAGCGGGCCGAAGCCCTCATTTCCATCGCCCACCCGGACTTCCAGGCAGATCTGGAAGCAGCGGCGAAGGAACGCAAGCTCCTCACCTGAGCTGTCTTGATCCGGGGGCAGCACCGGGGGCTGCCCACCACCATCGCCAACGCTACAGCGCATGAGCATCTTCCAGCTCTTCAGGACCCCCGTGCTCTCCATGGCCGGGACGCGGCGGCTACTCTCCCGGGCGGAGGAGATCCTGGACCTCCCCCTGGACGGGATCCGCACCGAGGCCTGCTTCAACATCCAAGCTTCCGAACCTCTCTCCGCCCGGGAGATGGAGGTGCTGAGGTGGCTCCTCTCCGAAACCTTCCAGCCCGAGAACTTCGGTGAAGTCAGCTTCCTGGCGGGCCCGGGGACCCTGCTGGAGGTGGGCCCCCGCATGACCTTCACCACGGCCTGGTCCACCAACGCCGTGGGCATATGCAACGCCTGCGGCCTGGAGGCAATCCAGCGTATTGAGCGTTCCAGGAGGTTTCTCCTGGAGCGGGACACCGCCCTGAGCTCGAAGGAAGTGGAAGACTTCCTTGCCCTGGTGCACGACCGGATGACCGAAACCCGGTACATCTCCCCTCTCACCACTTTCGAAACGGGCATTGAACCGGAACCGGTGGTGCAGATCCCGGTCCTGGAGGAGGGACGGGCGGCATTGGAGCGGGGGAACCGGGAGATGGGCCTGGCTTTCGACGAGTGGGACCTGGACTACTACACGGATCTTTTCACCAACCGCATCGGCCGGAACCCCACCTCGGTGGAGGTCTTCGACATCGCCCAGTCCAACAGCGAGCACTCACGGCACTGGTTCTTCAAGGGGCGCCTCGTCATCGACGGCCAGGAAGCCCCCGAACACCTCATGGCCGTGGTCCAGCGACCCCTGAAGGCCAACCCCTCCAACAGCGTCATCGCATTCAAAGACAACTCCAGCGCCATCAGGGGCTACTCCATCCGCACCCTTACGCCGGATCGCCCGGGGGAACCCTCACTCCTTCGGGAGGATGGCCTGGAGTATGACGTCCTTTTCACCGCCGAAACCCATAACTTCCCCTCGGGCGTAGCCCCCTTCCCCGGAGCGGAAACGGGAACGGGAGGTCGCATTCGGGACACCCACGCCACGGGCAGGGGAAGCCTGGT
>PXFI01000348.1 GCA_003564295.1 Gemmatimonadota bacterium
ACGTCCTTTTCACCGCCGAAACCCATAACTTCCCCTCGGGCGTAGCCCCCTTCCCCGGAGCGGAAACGGGAACGGGAGGTCGCATTCGGGACACCCACGCCACGGGCAGGGGAAGCCTGGTGGTGGCAGGGACCGCAGCCTACTGCGTGGGCAACCTGAGGATCCCCGGCTACCACCTTCCCTGGGAGGACCCGGCGTTCCGCTATCCCACCAACCTGGCCTCACCGCTGGAGATCGAGATCGAGGCATCCAACGGCGCCTCGGACTATGGCAACAAGTTCGGAGAGCCCGTCATCCAGGGGTTCACCCGGTCCTTCGGCCTCCGCCTCCCCGGCGGAGAGCGGAGGGAGTGGATCAAGCCCATCATGTTCTCCGGCGGGATCGGACAGATGGACGCCCGGCATAGAGAAAAAGGCGCCCCAGAACCGGACATGCTGGTGGTGAAGCTGGGTGGGCCGGCCTATCGGATCGGCATGGGTGGGGGCGCAGCCTCCAGCATGGTCCAGGGAGAGAACGTGGAGGACCTGGACTTCAACGCCGTCCAGCGGGGCGACGCCGAGATGGAGCAGAAGGTGAACCGGGTCGTCCGGGCCTGCGTGGAGTTGGGCGAGGCGAACCCCATGGTGAGCATTCACGACCAGGGCGCCGGAGGCAACTGCAACGTGCTGAAGGAGCTGGTGGATCCCGCAGGAGCCCGAATCGAGGTGCGGGCCATCACCGTGGGAGACGATACTCTCTCCGTCCTGGAGATCTGGGGCGCCGAGTACCAGGAGGCCGATGCCCTCCTCCTCCGTCCCGAGCACCGTGAGATGTTCCAGGCACTGTGCGACCGGGAGAAGGTACCGGTGGCCTTCGTGGGATGGGTGACGGGTGACGGCCGGATCGTCCTTCACGACGAGTGGGACGGCACCACCCCGGTGAACATGGAGTTGGAGCACGTGCTGGGCTCCATGCCTCAGAAGATCTTCCACCTCCAACGGATTCCGCCGGCACCGGAGCCCCTGGTGTTTCCGGAGGGCGTCACCGTGAGAGATGCCCTGGACCGGGTCCTCCGGCTCCTCTCCGTGGGCTCGAAACGGTTCCTCACCAACAAGGTCGACCGTTGCGTCACCGGCCTGGTGGCCCGGCAGCCATGCGCCGGACCCCTCCAGTTGACGGTGTCCGACGTGGCCGTCATGGCCCAGAGCCATTTCGGGGTGACGGGGGCGGCCACGGCCATCGGGGAACAACCCCTGAAGGGGCTCCTGGATCCGGCCTGCATGGCCCGGATGACGGTGGGCGAAGCCCTGACGAACCTGGTCTGGGCCCGGGTGAGCGCCCTGGAAGACGTGAAGTGCTCGGCAAACTGGATGTGGGCCGCGAAGCTTCCCGGGGAAGGAGCGGCCCTGCACGATGCCGCCCAGGCCATGGCCGGGATCATGGAGGAGCTGGGAATCGCTGTGGACGGCGGCAAGGACTCCCTCTCCATGGCCGCTCTGGCTCCGGGTGCCGAAGACCGGGAGGAGACCGTGAAGGCGCCGGGTTCGCTGGTGATATCCGCCTACGTGACCTGCCCGGACATCACCGCAACCGTGACGCCGGACCTGAAGCTACCGGAGAGGGGCCGCATCTTCTTCGTGGACCTGGGGAGAGGCAGGAACCGCCTGGGCGGGTCAGCCCTGGCCCAGGTGTTCGGCCAGATCGGAGACGTTCCTCCGGACCTGGAGGACTCCTCCCTCCTTGTGGGAGCATTCCTGACGGTCCAGAGCCTCCTCCGGGAAGGCGTCCTCACGGCCGGTCACGACCGGAGCGACGGGGGACTCATCACCACCCTGCTGGAAATGGCCTTCTCCGGGAACTGCGGGATCGACGTGGAGCTGAAAGGCTGCCGGCATGAAGGAGATCCCCTCGACCCGTCCGCGCCGGTCCCCCTCCTCTTTTCCGAGGAGCTGGGCCTGGTCTTCGAGGCTCCGGAGGAGGACGAGGAGAGGATCCTTGAAGCTTTCCAGGCAGTGGGCGTGCCCTGCGAGGCCATCGGAGCCAGCAGGAAGGAGCCCAGGGTCTCCATCCGAGCCAAGGAAACCCTTCTCCTGGACGAGGATATGCGTGAGCTGCGGGCCCTCTGGGAAGAGACCAGCTTCCGCCTGGAGCGACTCCAGGCCGACCCGGACCTGGCGGAAGAGGAACACCGTGGGCTCGCCACCCGCAGGGGTCCGTCCTATCACGTCCCCTTCCAGGTAGCTCACACCACCCCCAGCTTGCTCAGCCGGCCGGTCAAACCCAGGATCGCCGTGGTCCGGGAAGAGGGTAGCAACTCCGACCGGGAGATGGGATCCGCCTTTCACCTGGCGGGATTCCAGGTCTGGGACGTGACCATGTCCGACCTGTTGGCCGGACGCATTCACATCGACCGGTTTCAGGGCATTGGCTTCCCGGGTGGGTTCGCCTACGCCGATGTCCTGGACTCCGCCAAGGGATGGGCGGGGTCCATTCGCTTCAACCCGGACCTCCTGGAGCAATTCCGCGAGTTCCGGGACCGCCCGGACACCTTCAGCATCGGCATCTGCAACGGATGCCAGCTCCTGGCCCTCCTGGGGTGGGTCCCCTGGCCGGGCATGGGGACCCAGGCCCAGCCTCGCTTCATCCACAATGCCTCCGGACGCTTCGAATCCCGTTTCGCCACCGTGCGGGTGCTGGAGAGCCCCTCCATCATGCTCCAGGGCATGGCCGAAGCCATCCTGGGGGTCTGGGTCGCCCATGGGGAGGGGAGGGCCTTCTTCCCGGAGCCGGCCATCGAAGAGGAGGTTCTCGCCAGGGGACTCGCTCCCGTGCGCTATGTGGACGACGACGGGGAGCCCACCACCTCCTATCCCTTGAACCCCAACGGCTCGCCCCACGGGATCGCGGCCCTGACCTCACCGGACGGCCGGCACCTGGCCATCATGCCCCATCCCGAGCGGTCCTTCCTCACCTGGCAGTGGGGATGGACTCCCCGGAGCTGGAAGAGCGGTACCACGGCCTCGCCCTGGCTCAAGCTCTTCCAGAACGCCCGGGAGTGGTGTGACGCCGCCGGGGGATGATGAACCGCCGCCCGGGGCCACTCCCGGGGGTGCCGGGCCGCCTCTTCAGTAGATGGCCACCCGGATCCGGCCCTCCTGGTCCACCCAGCCCCGGTACATGCCCTGGGTATTGAAGCACATCTCTACAAAGCCGTCCCTGTCCATGGCCACTATGCCGCCCAACCCCGGCCGGTCCGCCTCCAGCTTCTCCATGACCACCTGGTGAGCAGCCTCTCTCAGGGAAAGCCCCAGGTAGGCCATCCTGGCCTGGACGTCATGGGCCACCGCATGACGGAGGAAGTACTCCCCCCAGCCGGTGCAGGACACCCCGCAGTGGGATCCGGCGTACGTCCCCGCGCCCACCACCGGGGAATCGCCGACCCGTCCCCACTTCTTGTTCGCCGCGCCGCCGGTGGAAGTCCCGGCCACCAGGCGTCCTTCGGGATCCAGGGCCACAGCCCCCACCGTACCGGACACCTGGCCCGCCTCCAGGTCCAACGTGTTGGGAACCGTGTCGCCCCGAGCTTCCCTGCTCCTGGCTGCCTGGAGTGCGTCCCAGCGCCGTTGGGTGAAGAAGTAGCCAGGCTCCATAATCTCCAGTCCCATCTCCCTGGCGAAGGCCTCGGCTCCCGTCCCGGACAACATCACATGTTGGCACCTCTCCATCACCATCCGAGCCAGCAGAATGGGATGCCGGACGCCCTCCACCCCCGCTACCGCCCCCGCTTCCAGGGTATCCCCCACCATAATGGAGGCGTCCATGGACACCACCCCGTCGGCGGTGAAATTGGAGCCGCGGCCGGCATTGAAGATGGGGGAGTCCTCCATGACCCGGATGGACTCCACCACCGCATCGGTGGCGGCTCCACCCCCCTCCATGGCCTCGTATCCGGCCTGGAGGGAGGCCTCCAACGTCTGCAGGTATTCCACTTCCAACTCCGGCGACATGGCTTCCCGGGGAACCACTCCGACCCCACCGTGGATCACCAGACCCCAACGCACCCGGGAACCGGGAGCCCCCAGCGAATTCCGCTTCCGTTCGTGAGACTCGTTCTGCATCATTCCGTTCCTCGATTTCCTTTGCCTTTTCCCTCCACAAGCATTCATTTACAGGCCGCACGGTCAGGGGATCCGATTCCCGGCATAATGACCGCGGCGCGCCGTCGCGCCAACCGAAACCACCGTGCCGCTCCCGGCGGCCGGCTCATACTACCCAGGAGCCACCACCGTGGTCGAACGCTATCGCCCCCTTCGCTTCTCCCGCGCCGGCGTGCGCGGACTGAAGGTATCAGCCACCCTCACCATCAACGACCGGGTCAAAGAAATGTGGGCCACGGGCCAGAATGTCTACCACCTGGCCTTCGGCGAGTCCCGTTTCCCGGTCCATCCAAAGATCGCTGAAGCCCTCTGTGCCAACGTCCAGAAACGCAGCTACCTTCCTGCCGCCGGCCTCATGGAGCTGCGGAGGGCCATCGCCGGGCACTACCGCCGGGCCTTCGGCATGGACGTGGAACCGGACCAGGTGGTAACGGGGCCCGGGAGCAAGTCCTTGATCTTTGCGACCGTCCTCTGTCTCGGAGAGGAGATCATCATTCCCAGACCCTCCTGGGTCACCTATGCCCCCCAGGTCCAACTCCTGGGCAAGCCCATCACCTGGGTTCCCACCTACCCGGAGGATCAATACCTGGTCAGGACCGAGATCCTGGAGGAGGCCCTCCAGACGTCCCATCATGAAATGGGTAACCCCGAGGTCCTCATCCTGAACAACCCGGACAACCCGACGGGGACCATGAGGACCCCGGAGCAGAACCAGAGTCTGGCGGAGTTCGCCCGTGGGCAAGAGCTCATGGTCATCAGCGACGAGATCTACGCCCGGACCGCCTTCCGCAACATACCCTTCGTGTCCATGGGCGCGCTGTATCCCGAGGGTACGGTGGTGACGGGAGGCCTGAGCAAGGACCTTTCCCTTGGAGGATGGCGGATAGGGGTTGCCATCGTCCCTCCCACGAAAGCGGGGCGGGCTCTGGCCAAGGCGTTGACGAACGTTGCTGCCAACCTCTGGTCCTGTGTGGCGGCCCCGGTGCAGTACGCGGCAATGGTGGCCTACAGCGGGGATCCCGACATTGAGGAATACGTCCAGATGTGCACCCGGATGCACAGTATCCGGACCCGATTCCTCTACCAGGTCATGGACCGCCTCGGCGTCCAATGCGTGGAGCCCTCCGGGGCCTTCTACATCTTCCCTTGCTTCGACAAGTGGTCCGAGGCCCTCCAGGCCCGGGGTATCCACACCGACGAGGAGCTGGCACTCCACCTCCTGGAGAAGTACGAGATCGCCGCCCTCCCCGGTAGCGTGTTCTACGCACTGCGGAGGTACTGCCTGAGGGTGTCCTCCTCCTTCATCGACATGAACACGAACGAGAAGGCTGAAGGGTTGGTGGAGGCCTTCAGGCAAGACCCGGACCCCGAGAGGTTCATTCGGGACCACCACCCCCGGATCCAGAAGGTGGCGGAGCGCTGGGGAGAGTTCATGGCGGACCTGACATCCTGAGGCCGACACCGGGCGGTCCCCCATCCACCCGGCTTCGGTAAATCCGTACCAGGCGGCACCGGGTGAAGAACGATGGAGAATGAGTGTATGAGAGAAGTCGTCATCGTTGAAGGAGTCCGCTCTCCGGTGGGCAGGCACAACGGCGCCCTGTCCAGCGTCCGCCCCGACGATCTCCTGGCGGAGGTCCTGAAGGGACTCCAGGAGCGCACCGGCCTGGACCCGGCCCTGGTGGAGGACGCCTACATGGGGTGCGGGAACCAGGCCGGGGAGGACAACCGGGACGTGGCCCGCATGGCGGTGCTCCTGGCGGGGTGGCCGCCCTCGGTGCCGGGAGTGACGGTGAACCGGAATTGTTCCTCGGCCCTGGAGGCGGTGAACCAGGCAGCCAAGGCCATCCTGGCCGGGGAGGGCGACGTGTTCGTGGGGGGTGGGGTGGAAAGCATGAGCCGGGCCCCCTGGGCCATGGGCAAACCCGAGCGTCCTCAGCCTGTGGGCCACCCCACCATGTGGGACACCACCGTCGGATGGCGCTTCAACAACCCCGGGCTTGACGCACTCTACCCCATCGTGTCCCTGGGAGAGACGGCGGAGAATATCGCCCAGGAGATGGAGATCAGCAGGGAGGACCAGGACTCCTTCGCCCTTGAAAGCCACAGGAGGGCCGTGGAGGCCATGGACGCCGGCCGCTTCCGGGAGGAGATCGTTCCCATCCCGGTACCCCAGCGCAAGGGGAGCCCCCTCCTGGTGGACACGGACGAGCACCCCCGGTACCGGAAAGAGGGGGATCGCTTCCTCCTGGACACGAACCTGGAGCAACTGACCCGCCTGAAGCCCGCGTTCAGAAAGGGCGGCACTGTCACCGCCGGGAATTCCAGCGGCATCAACGACGGGGCCGCCGCACTCCTCCTCATGAGCGGGGACGCGGCACGGGCACTGGGAATGAAGCCCATGGCCCGGTGGCTCGGATCCGCCGTGGCGGGGGTGGACCCCGGCGTCATGGGCTACGGTCCGGTTCCCGCCACCACCAAGCTCCTGGACCGTCTGGGCCTCACCCTGGACCAGATGGGGCTGGTGGAGCTGAACGAGGCCTTCGCCGCCCAGGCCCTTGGGGTCATGCGGAAGCTGGGGCTCCGGCACGAGATCACCAACGTCAACGGTGGCGCCATCGCCCTGGGTCATCCCACGGGCTGCTCCGGAGCCAGGATCCTGGTGACCCTTCTTCACGAGATGAAGCGACGGGCGCCCCGGGAGCCGCGACCCTACTATGGTCTCGCCACCCTCTGCGTTGGAGTGGGAATGGGAGTGTCAACGGTGGTGGAATGGATCGGGGAGGAGTAGATCGATGCAACGCCCTCTATCCGGCATCCGAGTACTGGGCCTGGAGCAGTACATGGCGGGCCCCTATTGCACTATGCTCCTGGCCGACGCCGGCGCCGAGGTCATCAAGGTGGAACGGCCCGGCAAGGGAGACCCACGGCGGGGGATCCCGCCCTTCGCCTGCAGGGGTGACACGAAGAAAGCCGCGGGCTACATGGCCTACAACCGCAACAAGAAGAGCCTGGCGGTGGATCTCCGGAGCCCGGCGGGCCTGGAGATCGTCCGGCGGCTGGCCGCGTCGTCGGACGTGGTGGTTGAGAACCTCCGTCCCGGTTCCATGGAGAAGGCCGGCCTGGGATACGACGATCTGAGGAAGCTGAACCCGCGCCTCATCTACGCCATGATCTCGGGGTTCGGCCGTCTTCCCGGCTACGAGAGCGCCTACGCCCGGCGGCCGGCCTTCGACATCGTGGCGGAGGCCATGAGCGGGGTCATGAACCTCATCGGCTTCCAGGACCGCCCTCCCACCTACACCCTCTACGGCCTTGCCGACGTGTACTCGGGGCTGGTGGGGGCCTACGGCATCCTCCAGGCCCTCTTCATGCGGGAGCGGACCGGCGAGGGCCAACTCGTGGACGTGTCCCTCCTGGACAGCATGCTGGCCCTGAACGAACGGATGGTGGCCGTCTACTCGGTCTCGGGAGAGGAGCCCCGCAGGGGCAGGGTCGAGCACCTCTGGCCCCGGGGAGCCTTCCGGTGCGCCGACGGCTACGTGGCTCTCAACGTCCCCGACGACGGGATCTGGGCCCGTCTGGCCACCACCATGGGCCGGCCGGACCTGGTGGACGATCCCGGGAGCGCCACCGGAACCGCCCGTGCCGCCAATGCCGACGTCCTGAAGCCCATCCTGGAGGAGTGGATGGCCGACAAGACGAGGGCGGAGGTGGTGGACGCCCTCAACGCCGCCGGGATGCCCACAGGTCCCGTTTACACGGCCAGGGACGTGTTCGCCGACGAACACTTCCGGGTGCGGGGGATGCTGGCGGAGGTCCAGGACCCGGAGGTGGGACCCCATGTATTCGCCCGCACCGTGCCCCACCTCTCGTCGTGCCCCCAGATCCCCCTGGAGGCTTCCCCCGCCCTGGGCGCCCACACCAGGGAGATCCTGGAGGGTCTCCTGGGCTACGCCCCCCGTGAGGTGGAGGAGCTGGCGGCGGAGGGGGTGGTGGGGGTGTAGAGGCCCCCTCGACGGCCTAAGAGCGCCCGGGGCCAGGACCGACGGTGTGACAGTAGTCTACAAGTCCCTGTGCTCCGTCCGTGTGATGATCTCGTCCTGGAGCGTCTTGCCCAGGTCGCAGAAGTAGTCCGAATACCCCGCTACCCTCACGATCAGGTCCCGATACTCCTGGGGGTTGGCCTGGGCGGCCCGCAAGGTCTCGGCGTCCACCACGTTGAACTGGACGTGATGGCCGTCCATGCGGAAGTAGCTCCGGACCAGGTGTACCCATCCAGCCATCCCCGCCTCCGTGTCCA
>PXFI01000037.1 GCA_003564295.1 Gemmatimonadota bacterium
GCCTACGGAATGGCGAACCTCACCCACGGGATCCCCTTCACCCTGGAGACCCGCACCAACATCGGCTCCACGTCCAAGCAGTTCACGGCCTTCGCCGTGGCTCTCCTGGCCCGTGAAGGGCGACTCTCCCTGGACGACGACGTGCGCAAGCACCTCCCGGAGCTTCCGGATCTCGGTGAGACCGTAACCCTTCGCCACCTCCTGAGTCACACCAGCGGTTACCGGGAGTTCCTGAACACCCTGGCCATGGGAGGTTGGCGCCTTCTGGAGGACGCGGATCACATCGACCCCCGGGAGGTCGTGAGAGTGGTGCAGCGCCAGCCGGCCCTCCAGAACTCCCCTGGAGCGGAGTGGAACTACAACAATACAGGGTATGCCCTCCTGCCCATGGTGGTGGAGAAGGTCACGGGGAAACCCTTCGGAGACTGGATGGAGAAGCATGTCTTCGAGCCTCTGGGGATGACGGAGACCATGGTGAGAGAAGATCCCAGGCACATCGTTCCCCGGAGCGCACAGGGCTACCTGCCGACGGAGGATGGCGGCTTCATGGAAGTGCCCGACATCGGCGCTTCCGCAGGGGCGGGGGGGATCTACACCACGGTGGGAGACCTGGCCCGGTGGATGGGCAACCTGGGCACGGGTGAGCTCGGGGGGGAGCAAATCCTCGCTGAGATGACGGCCCCCTTCGTCCTGACCACCGGTGACACCACCAACTACGGGTTGGGCCTCATTCTGGACCGGGAACGGGGGCTCAGGCGCATTCAACACGGAGGGGCCGACGCGGCCCACCGGTCCCACTTCGCCTACTACCCGGATCTGGACGCGGGCCTCATGGTCCTGAGCAACAACGGAGGCTCTCCCGGCACGATCCCAGCCCGGGTGGCGGAGGTCTTCTTCGGTGAGCACATGGAGCCCCGGGAGGCGGCGGCCGAAGAGGAGGAACTATTCCCCCCTGACGTGGCTCCCTTTGACCCGGCCTCCTTCGATCCTGCTTCCTTCGACGTCTTCGTGGGGCGCTACGAGCTGGAGATCCAGCCCGGGTTCATCCTCACGTTCCGTCGCGAAGGGGACCGCCTCCTGACCCAGGCCACGGGCCAGCCGACATTCGAAATCACCCCCACCTCCGACTCCACCTTCGCCCTCAGCGTGGTGGAGGCCAGCATTACCTTTCACAGGGACGAGGACGGCGTCGTCACCGGTCTCACCCTGCACCAAAACGGCCATCACGCGGCCCGGCGCCTGCCCGACGAGGGTCCTTCCCTGGACCTCGCTCCCTTCGTGGGCCGTTACTACAGCGCCGAGCTCGAGACCTTCTACACCGTCCGGGTGGAGGGAGACGCACTGGCGCTGCACCATCGCCGGCTTGATCCCGTGATCCTGCGGCATGCATCGGGGGACACGTTCACTGGAACGTTCCCCCTGGTGGAGGTGGTCTTCCAGAGGGATGCGGCCGGGGAGATCTCGGGCTTCAAGGCCGGCAACGTCCGCGCCCGGGACGTCTTGTTCGAGCGGCTGCTGAGGTAGGGTGGGTTCCACAGGGGGAGGAGAGCTTCCGGACCGGCCGGGGGCGTGGAGGCGCGCCCCCTGACCGGGGGCCCATGGTGGCGGACCGGCCTCGGCTGCGGGCGTCAGCGGAGCCGCACCAGGAACCCGGCCTCGTCCAGGTCCCGGTCGTACTCCTCCACGAAGCGGCTGATCTCGGAGGCCAGGGCTCTTCGAACGGCGCCGGGGAGGACAGGAGGGCCGCCGGAACCCCTCCCCCTCCCCGTGATGATGTGGATCACCCGGCCCCGGGAGATGCGGGCGTGGGTCACCACGAAGTTTTTCACCCGGCGCTCCGCTTCCGCGGCGGTGTTCCCATGAAGGTCCAGGGTGGCCGCTGGAGTGGCGTCAAGGAGGTCGCCGAAGGCGCCGAACTCGGGGTGTCTGTGGCCTCCTCTTCGCTTCCGGGCCGTCATGATCCGGCGGTGGCTCCCTGAGAGTCGGTTCAGCCGGTCTTCCTCTTTCCGGTGAAGGGTATGGGAGCGGTCTGCTGCATTCCGCCCGTCATGGTCCCTTCAATGGTGTCGCCCGTCACGGTGCCGGTGAAGGTCTGGGTCATGGTACGCTCCCCCATCCCCATGACCAGGTCGAAGGAGATCTTGTCGCCTTCCACCTTCCCGTTGCTGATGGGGATTTCACGAGGGCCGCCGGCTGCCACCCCGCCGCCCCTGCCCATGGGGGCGAACTCGGTGCTGCCGGTGAAGGTGGTTCCTTCCTGCTGGAAGGTGAAGGTCATGGTACGCTCACCCCTCTGGGTGACCGTGGTGATCTCCCAGGTGCCGGTGACGTCAACCTGTGCCTGGACGGGCATGGCAAGGAGAAATGGGGCAAGGGCGGCGAGGCCGAAGCAAATGGAACGGCGCATAGGTACCTCCAGAAGAAGAAGGGAAACCCACAGGAAAGCCTGCTCTCCTGGTATCCATTGACACCCGGGCAGGACGTTTCGTTAAGCCCCGACATCCTCGCCGACGGCTTTCCCGACCACGGGTTTGAGTCCTACCTTCACCGCATACAACGCCGAACCTTCACCGGAGGCTATTCATGCCGCGCTCACGCCCCTCTCTCCCCACCCTTCCCTTCGTGGCTCTTGCCCTGTGGGCCCTGCTGGCAGCTTCGTACCCTGTGGCCGGCCAGGCCCGGCCGCCGGCAGGGGCAGGCGACGCTTCCCTGGTCCCGGTCGCAGCTCTTGCCGAGGTCGGGTCAGCCACCGTTCAAGCGCTCCGACCGTTCACGGTGGACGATGCCCTCCGGGTCCGGACGGTGGCCATTGCCGACGCCACCGACGACGCCCGCTGGATCGCCGCCACCGTGTCCACGGCCCGGAGCCGCATGGACACAGACCACTTCCGCTTCGGAGACCCCACCTACATCGGGCCGTCTCTCACCGAACTGATGGTGGTGGACGCAGAGACGGGGGAGAGCCGGACCCTCTTCGACGGGCGCCCCGTGAACGTGCAGGGACTCTCCTGGTCTCCCGGCGGGGACCGCCTGGCCTTCCGCCGTTATGCGGACGGGATGGTCCTTCTGGAGGTGTGGGAAAGGACCACCGGCCGGGTGCAAACGGTCAGGCTGCGCCCGGCCCGAGAGCTGGCGTGGGGGGGACCCCTGGCCTGGCTTCCGGACGGGAGCGGGGTGGTGGTGGGGATCCGGGCCGAAGGGTGGGCCCGGGAAGCCCGGGCCGCGTATGTGGCCATGGAGTTCGGACCCGTCGTCGTGCAGGATGCTTCCGAGCCCTTCCTGGCCTGGGACGCGGTGAGGAACCGGGCGAGCCTCATGGAGCTTGCCGTGGTGAGCCTCACAGAAGGATCCCTCCGGGTGGTCGCTCCCGAAGCCGGCTACCAGGACGTCCGGGTGGCCCCTGACGGAAGCCACATCACCTATACCGTCGCCACTCCCCAGAAGACCTCCTACCAGCGGGGCTCCGGCACGGAGTTCGCCTACTACCGGCAGGGTCTGGAGGAGGGCGCGGAGCCCGTGGAGATCTTGGAGAAGGGAGAGCGGAGGCTCCGGCCCGTCTTCAGCCCCGATGGCGCCTCCTTCGTCTATGCTGACCGAGGGAACGTCTTTCTGAAGGGGCTGGACGCCGACAGCGCCCGCAACCTCACGGAAGAGCACCGGACACCCCTGTCCGAGACCGATTCCACGAGGAGGAGCTTCTCGCTGGAGCGCTGGCATCCAGCTGGGAACGGCCTTCTCCTCCGTGCCCAGGACGGCTACTACACCCTGGAGGAAGACGGAGCCCCGGAGCTGGTATGGCCCTTCCCCGGGGAGACCCGGAAGGAATGGGCTGAGGGCCCCCGACTGAGCATCGCCCAGTGGACGGAGGACGGCCGGTATCTCTACGCCGGCCGGTCGGCCCGGGAGAAGTGGGAGCGGGGTCTGGTGCGCTTCGACCTGGAGCGGAAGCAGGAGGAAGTCCTGGTTCTGGACTCGGACCTCTACCGCAGCTGGACGGTGGCAGAGGACGGCTCACGCATCGTGTACCGGCGCTCCGATGGGGACCGCCCCGATGAGATCTGGGTGGCGGGCAACGACTTCAATTCCCCAAGGGCCGTGACGGACATGAACCCCTGGCTGTCGGAGGTGGCTCTCTCCCAGAGCCGCCTCGTGAGCTACCTGGACGTGGACGGGAAGGAGCTTTACGGGGTCCTGCACCTGCCCCCCGGGTACCAGGAGGGCACACCCCTGCCCCTGGTGGCCGAGATCTACGAGCAGTTCTTCGACAACGGGTACCACTTCGGAGCCCAGATCCTGGCGGCCCAGGGCTGGATGGTGCTGCGGCCCTCGGTGAATCTGGAGATGGGGTTTCCCGGGGAGGGCTGGACGAAGGGAGTCACCACGGCCATCAACTCCCTCATGGACAAGGGGATGGTGGACGGCAGGCGCCTGGGGGTCCACGGCACCAGCTACGGGGGCTATGCCACCAATCTCCTCATCACCCAGACGGACCGTTTCGCCGCTGCCATCAACATCTCCGGAAAGGTGAACATCATCTCCTTCCTGGGGGATTCGGAGAAGATCACCACCCGGAACTACAATGCTGCGGAGGAGAGTCAGGACCGCATCGGAGCCACCCTCTGGGAGCAACCCCACAAGTACCTGGCCCACTCGGCGGTTCTGTTTGCCGACCGCATCGAGACCCCCCTCCTCCTCCTGACGGGTCGAGGGGACTGGAACGTTCCCGACACCAACACCCGGGAGATGTACTACGCCCTCCGACGCCTGGGGAAGGAAGTGGTCTGGGTGAATTACATGCAGGCTGGGCATGGGGCCGGGCGGGCGGGGACGGAGGAGGACTTTCGTGACCACTGGCAACGCATTGTCGAGTGGTACGATAACCACTTCCAGAGGGCCCTGGAAAAGGAGGAAGGAGGCTGACCCGATGCCTCCAAAGCCACTCCTGTGAGCTCCGCCGCCACCCCGGCGGGAACTCTTCGGGGGGTAGCGGCCTTTCACATTTGTTACGCATTATTGCAGTGAGTTGCGTCTTGAGCCTGCGGAATGATCGGGAGGTCGAGGAGTCATGTGGAAGCAAATCATCACCCTGTTCCGGAAGGCGGGACCGTGCCAGGAAGCCTTCGACGAGGCTCTGGTCATGCTCAAGAAGTCCCACGGGATGTTCCATGACGCGGTGGCGTCCCTTCACGACAAGGGACACCTGGTGGATGACATCTACGAGCGGGATCGGCAGCTCAACGAATACGAGCGGAGCGTGCGGCGAAAGATCGTCACACACTTCTCCGTTTCCCAGCGGCCTGACGTCAACATGGGGCTGATCCTTACCGCCATCGTGGTGGACATCGAGCGGGTGGGAGACTACGCTAAGAACATCTCAGAGCTGGCGGTGGGGCTGGAGGGACCCCTCGACACCATGGAGTTGGCCGACCACGTGCGGGAGTTCGAGGAGATCCTGGACGGGATGTTCAGCGACCTGGTGGTGGCCTTGGAGAAGTCCGACGACGCAAAGGCACGGAGCATCATGGACCGCTACAAGTACCTGTCGGACACGGTGGAGGAGGATCTCCGCCTCCTCCGGGAGGGGAAGGCCCTGGCGGGCAACTCGGCACGGGCGGTCCTGACGGCCCTCTATCTGCGCTACCTCAAACGCATGGCGGCCCATCTGAAGAATGTGGCCACCAGCGTGGTGAACCCCTACCACCGCATCGGCTTCCGGGAGAAGGCGGAGTCGGAAGCCCGTTAGAGGGTGCTGCCCGCCAGTTTCTGTGTCGTTTCCAGGGGCCGGGAGCTGCTCCGGCAGCTCCCGGCCTTTCGCGGGTCAGTGTGTTCTTCCCGGTTCAGTGCCAATCCGGCCTCCGCTCGGTGTAATCGGCGGGGGGCCTGAAGAGGTCCGGGGACAAAGTGTCGGTCCTGACCTCTTCCACCACGGAGGTGGTCCGCATGACGATGGTCTGGGGCGGCCCCACTTCCTCCTCGGCGGGTGCCTCCTCCTGCTGGCGCCGGCCCAGGACCCCGCGGGTGAGGCTCCTAACGGCTGCCCGGGCCGCTTCCTGGGCGCCCTCAGCCACGCCCTCTCCGGTGCCTGCCGAAAGTGGCTGGTCGACGGCCGCCAGGACGGCGTCCCGGTCCAGCTGGGCTCCCGGGGCCAGGATGACGAAGGAGGAGACTGTCCTCACTGGCATGCCTTCCATCTCCTGGAGCTCCTGGGCGCCCCGCTCGAAGGCCTCTTCCATGCGGGGATCGGAGGTGAAGGCTTGCTGGAGGGCAGCCGTGAATCCTCCCTGGATGCCCTCGATCATCTCCTGGCCCGCTGCCATCTGGGCCTCCCAGATGGCCGAGAGGTTGGGGAAGTCGGTGCTGAGCCACACCTCGTTGAAGAGGACCATGGAGCCGGCCTCCTCCGGTGGTGCCGCAGGATCGGTGGACCGGGGTACCACCTCCACCACCATGAGAACCTGCTCCGCCGAGTAGCCGTCGAAACTCATCCTCCGGCCTGTTCTCTCCGTGGAAAGGCGCACGTCGAAGGTCACTTCAGGCTCCTCAGCCGGCGCGTCCTCGGGCTGGTCGAGCTCGAGTCCCTCCAGGGCCGCAGCCAGCTCCGCCTGCATCTCGGCCAGGTTGAAGGAGAAGTAGCTCCTCTCCTGGTGGTCCAGGTGAGTGAACAGACCCTCCTGGAAATTCATGATGGTGGAGGTCCGCCCCTCGTCGGTCCTCATGAGGTGGCCCTTCATGAAGACGGTTTCCCGCATGGGATCATGAGCGCCGGGCACGAAGCGCAGGAGGGTTCCCAGGGCCCCGCCGAACTCGCCCCGGGTTACGGTGGTGTAGGTCAGGTCCTGGCCGGCAGCGTGGGACTGCTCCAGGGTGGGGGCGAGACCGAACGCCGCTACGGCGCAAAGTACGAGACTCCTGCGGACGCTGGTTCGCAGATTGCGATCACACATTTCACTCTCTCCTTTCAACCCAGAGACTTCGTGCCTTACCCACTCTCCTGCCCCGTGAGCACCCTACCAGAAAAGGAGTACCAGGGCCATCGTGGCTACCACGGCACCGGTGCACAGCAGGTCGAGGACCATGTCCCGCCCCGGCAGTGAGGGGTGTTCACCGGAATACTCTGCAATCTGTACCGGGGGTGCCTCCTGAGTCCAGAGTTTCGAGATCGGGCACGGCCGGCCCGGGAGGGGGAGTCCTGCCAGTCCTCGGCGGGGAACGTCTAGCGGCCTGAGGGGACTCCCGACGGAGGCGGCGGGCGGGAATCGCGACGTGAGGAAAGATCCCCTCGCCACCACCCCAGAAGGGCCGTCACCGCCGTGAGGGGGAGGACAAACAACAGCACAGTGTTCCAGAGAAGGTCCCGGGCATCATGGCCGGCTGCGTCCATCAGGAGGAGAGCGAGATAGATGCCATAGTACAGCAGGAAGAGGCCCCCCTCCCAGCGGCTTATGGTCCTGCCGGTGAGGAAGACGGGAAGGCAGGCCAGGGCCACCCCCGCCATGACGGGGATGTCGAAGGTGAGGGCTCCCCGAGGGACGGGGATCCCTCCGGGCGCTACCACCCCGGCGGCTCCCAGGACGAAGAGCAGGTTGAAGATGTTGCTCCCCACCACGTTCCCCACCGCGATCTCCCGCTCGCCCCTGAGGGCCGCAACCACGGAAGTGGCCACCTCCGGCAGGGAGGTCCCCGCCGCCACGAGGGTGAGGCCGATGACCAGCTCGCTGGCCCCGAAGCGGCGTGCGATGGCCACGGATCCGTCCACGAGCTGGCTGGCCCCCACCACCAGGGTTGCAAGGCCCAGGAGGGCCAGGCCCAGGTGCAGGACGGGACGAAGGATGCTGGCGCTCCGTGAGGGAGGAGGGGGAAGGGGCAGGTCCTCCGCCGGGGCTCGTGGGGGCTCCTGGGCCCCCGGGTCGGAAGTGGCAGGAAGTGTGAGGGTGTCGCTACCGGCGGGGGTGCCCTCGGGAGTGGCCCGTCCCTGGCGTGCAAGGTAAAGCACGTACGCCGTCAACATCCCAAGGAGCACGATACTCTCCAGCAGTCCCAGGGTCCCGTTGAGAGAAAGGAGGCCCACCAGGATGCTGGCCGCCATCAGAACGGGGAGGTCCAGACGGATGAGCTGCCTGTGCACGGGAATCGGAGCGATAAGAGCCGTAAGCCCCAGAATGAAGAGGAGGTTGAAGATGTTGCTGCCCAACACATTTCCCAGGGCCAGGCCCGGGTTCCCAGCGATGGATGCCTTCACGCTCA
Source organism: Gemmatimonadota bacterium (assembly GCA_003564295.1). Taxonomy (GTDB): domain Bacteria; phylum Gemmatimonadota; class Gemmatimonadetes; order Longimicrobiales; family Gaopeijiaceae; genus PXFI01. The sequence continues at coordinate 8,245 of PXFI01000037.1, forward strand.
CTGCGGCTTCCGGCGCACTGGTCCCGAAGGCCACCACGGTAAGCCCCACCACCAAGGGCGAAACGCCCAGGAACCGGGCCAGTCTGGACGCGCCCCGTACCAGGAGATCTCCTCCGACGATGAGGAGGATCAGGCCGACGGTGCTCTGCAGATACGGGGTTAGTGTCATGGGTGGCGGCGAGCCCCATGGAGCCC
>PXFI01000185.1 GCA_003564295.1 Gemmatimonadota bacterium
ATCCAGTTCATGTTCTCCTCGGGGTACTTCTGCTGGAACCAGAGGCGGGTCTCAACGTCCGGCCCCGTGATGTCCGTTTCCACCGCCACGACCCGCGGGTCCCCGGTGTTGCGGAAGGGTTCCTGGACGGTGGATTCGCCCCGGCTCATCCAGTGGAACCAGGCAGAGTTTCCCTGACCAGGTGGATAGTGGGCCACCCACCTGAACCCGGCGGGCACCTGAGCGGCATGGGTGATGGCCTCCCCGTAGTTTCCTTCCTCCATGGCCACACGAGCCAGCAGAAGATGGGCCATGTGCTTGATCGTCTCGCCGGTGGTGGCCGTATTGGGCGACCCGGAAACCGAAGCCTGGGCGGATCTTCCGACGGTGGATATGGCACGCTGGAGCCGGTCTTTCGCCCGATCGAAGCTCTCCGATATGGGCATTCTCGGGCCGCCGTCGAAGGCTACCTCGCAGAATAGCTCCCCGAAATCCACGTAGGTCATCCCGGCGTAAAGGTTCATTTTAGCGTATCGGAGATCGGAATCCGGACTCGCGAGAACCTCCTCCATCCACTTCACCGCTTCGTCGGCGTCTGCCCGAGCCCGCTGCAGCTCACGCCAAGCCCGCCAGGGGATGTTGACGTGATCACCCTCGTAGGCGTCGGGATCGATGTACCCCTCTTTGCTCGCCTCATGCCAGGTTATCCAGCTCCCGGATGCGATCATCTCGTCGGCGACCAGGGAGGAAAACATCACATTCCGATTGAAGCTGTCATCGTAGCTCCTGACGGCACCCACCATCAGTCCCGTCATAGCTGCGCTGCTCTGGAGATCCCCCGCAGTGATGGCTGTGGGATCGTCAACTTCGAAGTCGCATCCGGCGACGCTAAGCGTCAGGAAAGCTGCAACCGCAGCCACAACCAAGCCGCGGAGCTGAGTTCTCTGTCTATGCCAACGCATCATCTGCTCCTTTTATTGTCACCTGGGTTCACCGATTTCGTGGGTGGAATGGATCTAAAAGCTGACGTTGACACCAAAGACCACCTGCCGCGTAGGCGGCACGGTAAAGAAATCCGCTCCCACGGAGAGGTTGTTCGACACTCCGAATGTGGATGAGACCTCCGGATCCACGCCGGAGTACTTGGACAGCGTAAGCAGGTTCCGGCCGGCCGCGCTGAAGCTTACGGCCGTGGCGCCGATCCGTGTGGAAAATCGGTCCGGAAGCCGATAACTGGCGCTGACCTCCCGCACCTTGAACCAATCGGCGTCTTCGATGTACTCGCCGAATATCCTATGCTCGGCAATGAAACGCCGGACATCGATATGATTCGCATCTCCACCGGCGGCCTCCAGCACACGGTAGTAGGGGACCCCTACCCGGTTGATGACCATGTACGGCTTCAAGTGGTGGTTCACAACGTGCCCCAGGGCGAACTGGCCTGTCGCCTGGAGGGTGAACGGTCCCACCCGAAGGTCGGTCCCCACGTTGCCGGTATGGGGAGGAATGCTGGGACCAATGTAGTGAGCCGTATCCGAGGCGATGGGGAAGCCATCCTGATCGTGATCGACTATAACCATTTCCCACTTTCCGGAGATGGGGTAGCCTTCGACCACCTGGCTCCCGAACCTGTCCAGCACCTGGCGCGGGGTACCGCCTAGATCCAGGACCTCGTTCCGGTTGTACGCGTAACCGAAGTTACCATCCCAGCGTAGACCTGGTCTCTCCAACACCGTGAACTTCGTGTTGACCTCGATGCCCTGATTTCGAACGGCTCCCGCGTTCCTGAGCTGAGTGGCCAGGATGCCCGTGGATACCGGAAACCGGAAGGGGACAAGGATGTCGTCGGTCTGCTGCCGGTACACGGTGAGCTCGAGCGAGGCCCGGTCATCGAAGAATCCAGCGTCGAAGCCGGCCTCGATCTCGGTGCTGATTTCCGGGCCCAGTTCGGGGTTGCCCTGCCGGGTGGGCCGAAATCCCATCGTAGCGTCCATTCCCTGAATGGTGCTCCACAGACGCAGCTTGTCGAAAGCTCCCGGCTGGGTCCCAGCTGTGCCCCAGCCGGCCCGCAGCCGGAGGGTCGAGATGTGGTCATAGTGGAACCAATCCTCGTCCGACATCACGTACGAGACGCTGGCCTTGGGGAAGGTGGAGAACCCGAAGTCCTCGCCGAAGGCGCTGGATCCGTCACTCCTGAGCCCCACCACGAAGAAGAGCCTGTCCAGATAACCTACCTGCACCTGGGTGAACAGACCGCCCGTCGTGTATTGAAGCTGCCCTTCCCCGGCACCTCGCGTCTCCGTACCTCCGATCGCTAGCAGCGGCGGGGCGATGAAGTTGGTTCCGGATGCCGTCGCACTGTTCATGTTTCTGGTGTAGAACTGTCCCCCGAAGCTGATCTGGGTCTCCCAGCTTTCCTGGATGCGCTGCGTCCAACTTGCCCCGTAGTCTATGTTTGTGTTCAGCGTCTCTCGCTTCAGGATACTCTTGCCTCCTCGCCACGGCGCCCGGCCCGGGTCCTCGAACCACGGATTGAGTGAGCTTCCCTCAGAGGCGATGTAGTCCAGCCCAAAGGTGAGGCGGTGGGAGAATCCTCCCCCCAACCGATGATCTAGCGTCAGGCCCGCGGTGTAGCGGCTGTTCGAGTCGTAGCGCTCCCTCTGGAGCTCGCGCCCTACCGTCTGGAAGGCACTCCCGTAGGGATCGTGCTCCGTGCCCCGGGTCACTGGATTCCCGAGGTAGACGTTTGTAAGGATGCCCGGGATCCAGTTGTCGTTGGCGACCACCTGAGTCCGCTGTCGACTGAAGCTCGAGGAAAGGGATCCGCTGAAGCTCTCCGTGGGACGGAAGATCAGGTTCCCACGGCCTGTGGAACGCTGCTGGAAATTGTTGACGAACGCCCCTTCGTTGTCCATGTGGCTACCGGATACGAAATAGCTGAGCTGATCCGTGGCTCCCCGTATGGAGGCGGAGTACTCCTGGTAGACCCCGGTGCTGAAGAAGTCGTTGGCCGACGGATATTTTCTATCCGGGTGCTGGAGGGGAAGTTCGGTGCCCAGTTGGTTCGCCCCCAACCGCACGCTCAGGTCGTAGACGACCTCCCCGGGCCGACCTTGCTTCGTGAAGATCTGGATGACGCCGCTGGAAGCTTCCGACCCGTACATGGCGGTGGCGGCCGCGCCCTTGATGATCTCCACTCGAGCGATGTCCTGAGGGTTGATGTCGTTCAGTCGGCTCAGGGCCTGACCTCCGGCGTACACTTCGCTCCGGACGCTGCGATCCACCCGGACACCGTCCACGTAGATGAGGGGCTGGTTGTCCTGGGTCAGGCTCGTGATCCCACGGAGGATGTTCAGCCCCGCCGCCCCGCTGGAGCCACTGGAGGCCATGTTGATGACCCCCGGTTCCCGGGCCTGGAGGATGTCATGAATGCTGGTGACGGGCGCGTGCTGGAGGCGGTCCTCCACGTTCAACGAGGTCAGGCTGGTTCCCATGGTCCGCCGCCGCCCCTCGCCGGCAGGGGTCCCGGTTACAAGCACTTCGTCCAGGGCAATGGCCCGGGAGGCCAGCTGGAACTCCACTACCACACTCTCCCCCGACACCACAGTCACCTCTTGGATTCCCCGTTCGTAGCCCATCATGTGGGCCTCCAGCTGGTGGGTGCCGGCGGGTACGTTAAGGAGGATGAACCGTCCGTCCTGGGTGGCAAGCACCCCGATCTCCAGTGCGGGGATGGCAATCTGCGCTCCCGGCAGGGGTCGCTGGGTCGACCGGTCCAGCACACGGCCCGTGACAGTTCCCTGCTGGGGCTCAGTGATCCGGACGGGCGGCAGATCGCTGTTCCTCATCACCCGCCGTGGGCTGAGGGTGGATGCGGGAGTGGCCGACCATCTCTTCCTCAGGGGAGAAGACATAGAAGAAATGGGCTCTAGACGCTCCCGGATGACCAGTTGATCTGCCAGCGTTACGAACTCCAGTGGAAGCCCGTGGAGCAGAATGCTGGCGGCCTCCGCCACGGTCAGGGCCTCGCACGCGCAGCTTACCCGGTGTCCGCGAGGGAGCAGACTTGGGCTGTAGGCAATGGCGACGCCGGAGGTGGCCTGCAATCTCTGGAGGGCCTCTTCCAGAAGCAGATGATTCACATCAAGGTTCGCCGGAGCATCCAGGACCGACCTGCCTGGTGACGCCCTTTCCGACGAAGCGAGCACTGTCTGAGAATTGGACCCTTTCTGAACTGCGTCCAGCGGTGTGGTGAGGGCCAGAACCGCCGTGATCAGAAGGGAAGGGACGACGAACTCCAACTTGCGCATGGGATCCTCCAGCACGGATGTAGTGGACTGGGAGTCAGCTGGCCGACCTTGGCAGCACACGCACCGAGGTGGGATCGATCCCGTCCCGGGCGTCACGCTTCATTCGGATCGTATCGGCATCTATGTAGCAGCGTGCTCCGATGATCTCGCACACGATCATCGCCACGTCATCGATTTGGAGGTTGGTGAGGGTAGCGCTGATGGTCAGGTCGGCCAATGAAGGGGGCTTCAGAATGATATTCACGCCGTACCTGAGTTCAATCTCCCGAATGGCCAGGCTCAGGGGCGTGGCCTGGAACACGAGGGCATTGCCCATCCATGCGAGGTCTGCGTAGACGTCCTCCACCGTCGAAACGCTGGGTGCCTCTCCGGAGTAGCTCTGGCACATCTCTCCAGCTTGCAGGTCGGTAGCTCCTCCCCCGGAGGAGACCCGAACGCTCCCCTCAACCACCAGAACCCGGAGTTCCACATCTTCAGAGCGGACCTCGAAACGCGTGCCAAGAACGGTCACCTCTCCTTGCTCAGTACGCACCACGAAGGGGTGGGAGGGGTCGGGGGCGATTCCGAAGAAGGCTCGACCTTGCAGCATGGCCACACGGGTCTCTCCCTCATCTCTCAGCCGCAGCCGGCTACGGGGCCCCAGCCGGATGCTGCTGCCGTCCTGCAGGGTGATCGTCGTCATTTCCCCGTCACCGGTGAAGATCTCACTTTCGAGCATGGCGGACACGACGCTCTGCGAGCCACTGGCGAGCCAGCCCATGCCGAACCCCAGTGAAATGCACAGGAGCCCGACGGCCGCCACCTTCAATAGGGTCACCATGCCGCGCAGGTGCCGGGAACGAAGTGAGCGACCGATGCCGCTCGTCGGCTGCCTCATCCGCGCCTCCGGTGCTTGCTGGGCTGCATCCATCGGTGTGGTGGCGGCCCTCTGGATGAGGGCATCCACATCAGGGATGTGGAGTTCGTCCAGGGCCGGTTGGCCTGCGCCCGTGATGGACCACAACCTCACGAGGGTGCCGAAGTGATCTTCGTTCTCCGCCGCCTCCCGGCGCCACTCCCGGATCCTCTTCTTCTCCTCTTGAGTGGCGCAGCCTTGCAGCAGCTTGATGATAAGGTCTTCTATCACTTCGTGTTTCTCGTCTCTTTCAACGATGTTCGATTTGAAGGGCAGCGCCACCGATGGGAAACTGCGAGGCCTCCACCGGGCATAGCGAAGCCAGGGCCTCACAATTAGAACCCGAGTTGGGCCGTTTCCTACTATCTATCGGGCTGGCTTGGTGCGAGCGAGCGACTTTTTGATGATCGGCGCGAGGTGGAAGGCACTGGGGGTTTGAGCGAAATCTCCGAAGGCTATCCGAGATGGTGACTGAGGGTATCGCGAAGCTCAGCCAGTGCCGAGCGCATCTGGTTCGCGACGGTCTGCGGGGCGATACCGAGCACCTCCCCGATCTCGCGTTGAGAGAGGCCGTGGAATCGGGCCAGGACGAACACCTCGCGGCGCCGCTCGGGCAGGTTCCCAATGGCGGCTTCCACCTCTTCACGCAGCCGTTCGGCTGCGAGGTTATCCTCGGGCGTCGGGGGTCCCCGGGAGTGAGCAAGCACCTGCCGGAATCCTTCGTTTCGGCGAGCGTCTGCTGAACGGTCCCGCTGAGCGTTCAGGGCGAGGTTCCGGGCAATTCTGAACAGGTAGGATCTGAGGGAGCCACTCCCGGTCCAGTCATGGCGGTGCTGCCAGAGGCGGATGAAGGCCATCTGTAAGATGTCGTCCGCCGCGTCCAGCCCTTCCACGACCCCGGCTACATATGCGGCCAAGGTAGGCCAGTAACGTTCCAGGAGCAGTCCGAACGCCCGCTGGTCCCCGCCCTGGATCCTTTCCATCAGGGTGTTGTCGGCCTCTCCAGGGTCCTGGCGCCATCTTCGTGACCGTTCCACACGCAACTTTCTCGTATCCTTCGCCAAAGCGAAGGCACGTGGAGGGGACGATACCGTGCCAGCCATTGCAGAAGCCTCAAACGGGTGCTGGGGAAATCGTGTCCAGTATACTCCCGCTGCCGGCAGCCAGCAAGAGTGGCCAGGACGGGTCCAGCGGGGAGCTGGAACATCTGGCCCAGGAGGGAGGGGGTCTCATTGCATGGTGCTCCGACGCACGCCCAGCACCGCCGGCGACCTACCCACTCTCAACCTGCTTTTCAGATCCCCGGGTGGAGCCCCAAAGGCTTGGCCTCCGGGTGATCTTCTTCGTATGTTGCTTCCGCTGCGGCGAGTCGCCATGCTTGCCTGCCCTTGTCTGCGACGGAGGCTTCGGGGTGTGCTGCTTTGGCCGTGCATCCGGGTCTCGGGGCGCCGCCTGCAGGAGCACCGACGATGGGAGAGTTGTGAGTGATCGAGATACCCGCCACCTAGATGAGGACATGGACCATGAGTGGAAAGCTGCGTGTTCCGGCCCCGGTGAACGAGCCTGTACTGGACTACCTGCCCGGGAGTCGTGAGAGAGAAGAGCTCAAGAAGAAGCTGAGTGAGATGGCCAGTGAGGTTGTGGACATTCCCCTGATCATCGGGGGTGAGGAGATCCGCACCGGCGACACGGCCCAGGTCGTCATGCCCCACGACCACGGTCACGTCCTGGCCACGTACCACAGGGCCGGGCCCGAGGAGATCCGCAAGGCCATCCAGGCGTCCCAGGACGCCCACAAGGAGTGGGCGGCTTGGCCCTGGGAGGACCGGGTGGCGGTCTTTTTGAAGGCTGGCGAGCTGCTGTCCACCAAATGGCGCTCCACCGTGAACGCCTCCACCATGCTCGGGCAGAGCAAGACCGTTCACCAGGCCGAGATCGATGCCGCCGCCGAGCTGGTGGACTTCTTCAACTTCAACGCCCACTTCGCCCAGGAGCTGTATGAAGAGCAGCCCATCTCGAGCAAGGGGGTGTGGAACTATGTGGAATACCGCCCGCTGGAGGGGTTCATCTACGCCATCACCCCCTTCAACTTCACCTCCATCGCCGGCAATCTTCCCAGCGCACCGGCCCTCATGGGGAACACGGTCCTCTGGAAGCCGGCCCGCACCTCCCTTCTGTCCAACTATTACATCCAGAAGCTCTTCGAGGAGGCGGGGCTTCCCCCCGGGGTGATCAACTACATCACCGGAGACTCTGCCGAGATCACCCGCCAGGTCTTCACGAACCCCTACTTCGCCGGGGTGCACTTCACCGGTTCCACGCCGGTCTTCAACAGCATGTGGACGGCGGTAGGAGAGAACATCAACGGGTACAAGGGCTACCCGCGCCTGGTGGGGGAGACGGGGGGCAAGGACTTCATCATCGCCCATCCCTCCGCCGACCCCGAGGCCCTGACCACCGCCATCGTGCGCGGCGCCTTCGAGTACCAGGGTCAGAAGTGCAGCGCCGCCTCCCGGGTCTACCTTCCCGAAAGTCTCTGGAAGGAGATGGGCGATGCCCTGATCCGCGAGACGGACGGCCTGGCCATGGGTGATGTCACGGACTTCAGGAACTTCATGGGTGCCGTCATCGACGGGACGGCCTACCGGAAGATCTCGGGGTACATCGAGCGGGCCCGGGAGTCCGCCGACGCGGAGGTGGTGGCCGGCGGGACCTTCGACGATTCCAAGGGCTACTTCATCCGTCCCACCATCATCCTGGCGAAGAAGCCGGACATCGAGAGCATGTGCGAAGAGATCTTCGGGCCTGTGCTCACGGTGTACGTGTATCCCGATGCCCAGTGGGCCGAGACCTTGCAGCTGGTGGACCAGACGGGTGAGTACGCCCTGACAGGGGCCGTGTTCAGCAGGGACCGGGGAGCCATCCTGGAAGCCAACAAGGCCCTACGGTTCGCTGCCGGCAACTACTACATCAACGACAAGCCCACGGGCGCCGTGGTGGGCCAGCAGCCCTTCGGGGGAGCCCGGGCCAGCGGCACCAACGACAAGGCGGGCTCCAAGATGAACCTCATGCGGTGGGTCTCGGCCCGGACCGTCAAGGAGGCCTTCGTGCCCGCCACCGACTACCGCTACCCCTTTATGGACGCCAAATAGCCGGCATCCGCCGGCACAGGACGGGCATCTGCCAGAGATGCACGGAACGCCGAGGGCCCGGGACCTGTCCCGGGCCCTCAGGCTCC
>PXFI01000291.1 GCA_003564295.1 Gemmatimonadota bacterium
AGACTCTGAAGCTGGCCGACCTGACCCTCATCGGCAGCCACTGCCGGGGAGTCGACCTGGCGCTGGGCCTGCTGCGAAAGGAACGCCGCTATTCGGCCAAAGTCATCCATGTCGGCTCTTCAGCCGGCGTAGAGGCCTGCGCCAGAGGCGAGACCGACCTGGCCGGAGTCCACCTCCTGGACCCGGCCTCGGGCCTCTACAACCGGGCCGCGCTGGAGCGCCTGGGGCCCGCGGGGGTTCTGATAAAGGGTTACGCCAGACGTCAGGGCATCTACTTCCGAAAGGAGGCGTTCCCGGCGGAGCCACCGACACTCGAGCTCCTGGCAGAGGGGGGCCGGCTACGGATGCTCAACCGCACCCGGGGCGCCGGCACTCGGGTCCTTCTGGACCTCCTTCTGGATGAGATCGCCCGCGAGAAGGGTATCTCGCCGGCGGAGTTGCGGGCAGGCATAGCCGGGTACGACGTGGAGACCCGCTCCCACAACGCTGTGGCCGCCGCCGTGGCGTCGGGCCGGGCCGATTGGGGGCTCGGAATCGAGGCGGTGGCGGCATCCTACAACCTGGGGTTCGCTCCCCTGAGGGACGAGGAGTACGACTTCCTGAGCGTCCGGGACCGGCTGGAGCGGGAACCGGTGCAGGCCTTCCTCCAGGTGTTGCGCTCCTCGGGATTCCGGAAGGTGTTGGCTGGGCTGCCGGGGTTCGTGCCCCATGCCCGCACCGGGGAGCTGGTCTCGGAGCCGCCCCGGACCGACCGGGACCCGACGCCCCATGCCCGCACCGGGGAGCCCGGGCCTTGACCCGGTACGCCACAGGCATCGGCCCTCAGGCCGGGGAGGATGTCAGATGATGCGGGCCCTGAACATCGGATTCCGGACGGCCCACCTGGGCGCCATGGGGATCCTCCTGGGAGGCCACGCCTTCGATCTCGCCCCCGACCGGCTGGTGGTTAGCCTCTGGCTGACCATAGGAACCGGCGTGGCGTTGGCTGCCACCGAATCGGGAGGCCGGCTCCTCTGGTTTCAACAGGTGCGCGGGCTCATGACCATGGCGAAGCTGGCCCTGCTATGCACCGTGCTGCTGGCTTGGGATCACCGTCTTCCCATTCTGCTCACTGTGCTGGTGGTGGCTTCCGTCGGATCCCACATGCCGGGCCGCTACCGGTACTACGCGGTGATCCGCCGCCGGGTGATCCAGGATGCCTGGGGCCCCGGGGGCAAACGAGGCCAAAAGGAGGGGCCGGGAGAGCCGGCTTCCTGCTCACGAGCTCCATAGGCCCCGCCGTGAGGGCGGACCCCGCACTCGGGCTTTTCTTTCGTTTTCTTCCACGGGACAATTAGCTTTCGGCGGGGTAGGCGCTAGCGTCTGCGGTAAGCGAAACACGGGTGGGCCCAGTGGACAAGATTCTTCGAATCGATGTGGGTGCCGAAGGGGGACCGGCCTTCCGGGAGGATCCCCTGGGATCCTATGCCGGATTGGGGGGAAGGGCTCTGACCTCGGCCATCATCCATGCCGAGGTCCCGGCGGACTGCCATCCCCTGGGGCCGGAGAACAAGCTGGTCCTGGCCCCGGGCCTTCTCACCGGCACGGCCGCCGCATCCTCCGGACGCCTTTCGGTGGGCTGCAAGAGCCCCCTCACGGGGGGCATCAAGGAGGCCAACGCCGGGGGCGCCGGGGCCCAGGTCCTGGCCAGGCTCGGTTACGCCGCCATCGTCCTGGAGGGGGAACGCCAGGGTGACGACCTGTACAAGGTGATGATCTCCACCGAGGGCGTTCGCGTCGAGAAGGACAACGAGCTGAAGCTGCTGACCAACTACCAGCTCATGGACCGGTTCAGCACAGTGTACGGGAAGAAGGGGGCCATGATCTCCATCGGGACGGCCGGGGAGATGGGGCTGGCCAACTCCACGGTGGCCGTCACCGACATGGAGGGCAGGCCCACGCGCCATGCCGGCCGGGGCGGCGTCGGTGCGGTCATGGGCTCCAAGGGGATCAAGGTCATCCTTCTGGACGGGACAGGAACCAGGAACCGTGAGCCCAAAGACCCTGAAGCGTTCAAGGACGCCAGCAAGCGGTTCGTAGAGGGTCTGCGCTCTCATCCCATCACGGGCCAGGGACTGCCCACCTACGGCACCAACTCCCTCACCAACCTGTTGAGTGAGGTGGGGGGGTACCCCACCCGGAACTTCCGCCAGGGCCGCTACGAGGATGCAGACAAGATCAGCGGCGAGAGCCAGGTCGAGCTCACGGCCCAGCGGGGAGGCAAAGGCAGGCGCGGCTGCCATCGCGGCTGCGTCATCCAGTGCTCCGGGACGTACCTGGACAAGAACGGGCAGTACCTGACCAAGCGGGTCCAGTACGAGACCGTGTGGGCCCACGGCGGCAACTGCGGCATCAGCGACCTGGACGCCATCGCCCAACTGGACCACCTGGACGACGACTACGGACTGGACACCATCGAGATGGGCGTGGCCATCGGGTTGGCCATGGAAGCGGGCCTCCTGCCCTTCGGCGACGGGAAGGGAGCCGTTGAGCTGGTTCACGAAGTGGGCAAGGGCACTCGCCTGGGAAGAATCCTGGGCAGCGGGGCAGCGTCCACGGCCAAAGCCCTCGGCATCGAGCGGGCTCCGGTGGTGAAAGGCCAGGCCATTCCTGCTTACGACCCCAGGGCAGTCAAGGGTATGGGGGTGACCTACGCCACCAGCCCCCAGGGTGCCGACCACACTGCCGGGTACGCGGTGGCGGCCAACATCCTGAAGGTGGGCGGGGACGTGGATCCACTCAGCGCCGCAGGGCAGGCCGAGCTCTCCCGGGATCTCCAGGCCCTCACCGCCACCGTGGACTCCACCGGGATGTGCCTGTTCATCGTATTCGCGGTCCTGGACCAGCCGGAAACACTCCAGGCCCTGGTGGACCTCCTGAACTCCTTCCACGGGTTGACCCTGACCGGCGACGATGTGGCGGCCCTGGGCAAGTCGGTCCTGGAGGATGAGCGGGATTTCAACCGCCGGGCGGGGTTCACCGCAGAGGACGACAGGCTCCCCAGCTTCTTCAGGATGGAGAAGCTCGCCCCGCACGACGTGGACTTCGACGTGCCGGAGGAGGAGCTGGACAAGGTGTCACGGGAATGAAATAGAAGACTCTGCCGAAGGAAGAAGCCGTGCCGGTCATCACGCTCAAGTGCTACGCCACCCTGGCTGCCTACAATCCGCCCAAGGGCGAGATGACGGTGCCCGAGTCCACAAACCTGGCCGGGCTCGTGGAGATGCTCGGGATTCCTCCCGGCGAGGTTAAGCTCATGTTTGTCAACGGCAGGGGAGCCCGCCAGGACCAGGTGCTCTCGGAGGGAGACAGGGTAGGCCTGTTTCCGCCGGTGGGGGGCGGATGACCCAGGCCGAAACGCTGCTCTCCAGGATGCAGGCCCTGGCCAGGGAAGAAGAGTGCGGGGGCGGGCCGCCCCTTCCCACCCTCACCGAGGAGCACCTGCGGACCCTTTCCTGGGAAACGGGACAGGGGTTGCGTGATCTCCAGATCTTCGCCCTGCGGCACGGAATCACCCCGGCACGCTACCTGCGCAACTACCGGCAGCTCTCCCTGGGCGACCAGGAGCGACTGCTCCTGTCCCGTGCCGGTCTGGCCGGCCTGGGTGGCCTGGGAGGACATCTCCTGGAGTCCCTGGTCCGCATGGGGGTCGGCCGGATCATGGTGGCCGACGGGGACCGCTTCGACGAAACCAACCTGAACAGGCAACTCCTCTCGGAACGGGAAACCGTGGGCATGGCCAAGGCCGAGGTGGCCAAGCGCCGATCCACGGAGATCAACCCCGCTGTCGGGGTCCAGGCCACCTCGCGAACCCTCGACCGACAGGGGTTCCTGACTTTCTTCCGAGACGTGGACGTGCTCTTCGACGGGCTCGGGGGCGTGGCCGTGAAGAAGCTACTCCTGGAGTGCGCAGGGAGCATGGGCGTCCCCCTGGTCACGGCAGCCGTGGCAGGCTGGAGCTGTATCGTCACCACCATCATGCCCGGTGAGTCGGGCCCGCCGGATCTCTTCGGGAAGGGGACGGGGGCGGAGGAGTGTCTCGGGTGCTTGGCCCCGGCCGTGAGCGTGGCGGCGGCCGTACAGTGCAGCGAAGGGGTGCGCATCCTCTGCGGCAACGAGCCGACCCTGGCGGGGAAGATGCTTGCGGTGGATCTCTCCTGCGGCGCCTTCGAGGTCCTGGAGCTCTGATTCCTCGACTGCCTCCCTGACCCGGTGCGCCACGAGCCCCGGCCATCAGGCAGGGGAGAATGTCAACCGCCGAACGCGTCCACCCCGGGGGGCCTGTCTCATCCGAAGAAGAGATAGGCGATGAAGATGCCGGCAACGATGGAGACCAGGTCGGCGAAAAGCCCACAGGGCACAGCGTGCCGGGTCCTCTTCACCCCCACCGACCCGAAATAGAGGGCGATGACGTAGAACGTGGTGTCGGTGGCGCCCTGGAAGGTGCTGGCCAGGCGCCCCACGAAGGAGTCGGCCCCATGCACCTGCATGGCGTCCACCATCATCCCCCGGGCACCGGCTCCGGAGAGAGGCTTCATGAAGGCGGTGGGCATGGCCTCCACCCACTCGGTGCTGAGCCCCAGGGAGGCCACCACCCCGCCGATGGCCGTCACCAGGAAGTCCATGGAGCCCGACGCCCGGAACACGCCGATGCCCACCAGGATGGCCACCAGGTAGGGAATGATCTTGATGACGACGGCGAATCCCTCCTTGGCCCCATCGATGAACGCCTCGTAGACGTTAACCTTCCTGATCAGGGCCAGCATGATGAAGCCGGAGATGATGCCGAAGAGGAGCACGTTGGCCACCAGGTTCGACACCGTCTCCACCTGCTCCTGGGGAAGACGGGTGAAGTAGTAGATGACCCCTCCGACCCCCGCCGTAAGCCCCACCAGGTAGGTCAGGACCACCCGGTCCAGAAGATTGATGCGCTGGACCAGGGCCACCACCGTGAGCCCCGCCAGGGTGGAGAAGAAGGTGGTGAGGAGAATGGGCAGGAAGATGTCCGAGGGGTTGGCCGCCCCCATCTGGGCCCGGTAGACCATGATGCTGATGGGGATGATGGTCAGCCCCGAGGTATTCAGCACCAGAAACATGATCTGGGCGTTGGAGGCCGTGTCCTCACTGGGGTTCAGCGTCTGGAGCTCCTTCATGGCCTTGAGCCCCAGGGGGGTCGCCGCGTTGTCCAGGCCCAGCATGTTTGCGGCGAAGTTCATGATCATGGAGCCGTGGACGGGGTGGTTCTTGGGGATCTCCGGAAAGAGCCTGTGGAAGAACGGCCGCACCAGCCTGGCCAGGATGTCCACCGCCCCTCCCATCTCCCCAACCTTCATGAGGCCGAGCCAGAGGGTCAGGACCCCGATAAGCCCCAGGCAGATGTTCACCGCCACCCCGGCCATCTCGAAGGTGGCGTTCACCATCTCGGTGAAGATCTCCATGTCCTGGTAGAACACCAGGCGCACAAACCCCACCACCAGGGAAACCAGGAAGAAACCAATCCAGATGTAGTTCAGGACCACGGGTTCACCCCCATCAGGAGCTCCGCCAGAACTGGCACGTGCCTCTTCATGACGGAGTCCTTGTCCGTCATCTCGAACTCGTACGTCACTACCGTAATGCCCTGCTCACCCCCCCAGGTCCCGAAGGATCCCGGCGTGGGGTAGCCCACCTCCGCCACCAGGGGAAGCCCCGTCCTCTCCGCGATCCACCGGGCCAGGGGGCCCTCCTGGTCGTCGTCGATGCAGCCCAGGGGGGAGTGCAGCGCCACCACGGCCTCCGGCTCCAGCTCCTGGATGAGGCGGATCAGAGCCCGGGTCTCGGGCTCGGAGGCGGGACCCGTACCGGGACTTGACGCCACGTCCCTGGGCTCGTGCCGGGCGGGCCGGTACATCACCAGGTCGGGCCGCCAATCCCGGGTGGGAAAGTTCCTGTTCAGATCCACGCCCCGGGCGTTGCCCCGGGTGCCCCGGGCCAGCCCGTCGGGGTTGACCGCCAGCACTACGGCACAATGGGGGGAAGGCTCCGCCAGGAGGCGCAGGGCCCGGGACAGGGCCATGGTGGTCTCCCCCTCCTCCCCGTGGATCCCGGCATGGAGGAGGATCTTGCAGCGTCCCGCCGGCCGCCACACCTCCAGGGGACATCCGAGATGAGAGCGCCCGTACGGCTCCGGGGAGCAAAGGAAGCTTCCCATCTCGGAGCGGGGGCGACGCTTCATGCGGGAGGTCTCCCGGTGTTGATGACAAACCTCCGGAAGATCTCGTCCAACTGCTCCAGGACCACGTGCTTCAGGCCCAGGTCGGCACCCTCCAGGGTCTCCCGGAGGAGGTCCACCGTGAAGCCACCCTCCAGAGCCGCCGCCACCGGAGCGCAGCTCAGGTGCCATCGCTCCGGGGCCACCCCACCCCGGTCCCGGTCGTAGGGACGGAAGAACCCGAAGGCCTCCCCTGCGGCGATCCTGTGGTCCAGCCATTCGTGCAGGGGTCCGAACATCCCGCCCGGGTCCACCTCCTGGGGGGTAAGCTCCACCTCATAGCCCTCCGGCTTGGCCGCGGCGTCGAACACGTCCAGCTCCGTCCCCCAATGGTGCCGGGAGGCCCCGGGCAGAGCCGACCACCGGAGGATGGCGAAGACCAGCTCCTCCTCGGTCAGGGTGCCAATGTCCAGGGGGATTCCGGCGCTGTCCAGCACAGGGAGCTGCCCTTCCACCTTCCGGTTCCAGATGGAGAGCTGCCTGTCGAAGCTCCTGAACCCACTGTCGATGGCCAGCTCGAACCCGGCCTGGCGCGCCTCTTCCCGGAGGGCGAGAAAGGGCTCCACCACCTCCCGGTGCATGGGGGCGCCCAGAGCCTGCGCCTGCTCTGCCGAGCAGAGATGCTCCTCCGTTCTGCCTGTGATGATCGCTGCGTCCACGAGCCCTCCCCGTTTATCGGCCTTCGCGGATGCCGTCCCTCCGGTCTCCCGGAGGAGGAACGGGGAAACAGGATAGCGCGGAGCAGCCTCCCGGACCACCCCATGCCCGGCGGCTTACCTGAGAATGGCGGGAGCCTACGGACCCACAATGATCCGCACGATCTCCCCGGGCTCATGCCCCGACTCGTCGGCCAGATCCCGGATGTGGTGCCCGGCCCGGGCATCGATCCCCGCAGCCCGCAGGCGTGCCAGGGCTTCCGCCACCGGTATCCCTTCCTGGGCGCAGAACGCGTCCACCGTCAACCGGCCCCAGCCGGTCCTCATGCCCCCCTCTCCGGCACGGGCCGGTGGCTCCATCCCCGCCCTGCCGAACTCTCCGATCTCGGCGTCCGGTGGAACGTCGGGTGGGCTCTCCGGCTCGTCCCAGGCGAAGCTCAGGCGGTTACCCAGATCCAGGACCATGGAAAAGGGCGGCAGATTCCCGAGCGTCAGCCCAAACACCAGGACAATTGCAAAGCACGCGAGTGCCAGCTCCCGTCCGCGCCGCACGCCGCCCCGGACACGATCATAGAGATAGGAAAGGATCACACGCCAGTTGAGATACGTGTGAATCCCCACCGCGACCACGAAGAGCAGCGCGAAGACGGTGTGAATTCCCTGCCACTGCGTCTTGGTCAGGCCCAGGATCATCCACCCGGTCCAGTTGGCGATACGGCCCGGGGGCGAAAGGTAGAGCACCACGCCGGTCATGGTAATGACCAGGGCGCTGATCAGAAGAAAGAGCGAAACGAAAGCTCGGAAGTGGAACTGTCTCTTGGCCATTGACCCTCCGCACAAACTCGTGGGCAGGCCTCTCGCCCCTCTTTTGGCGGACGCGCCTCTCGCCCCTTTTCTATAGAGCCGGAGAGGGCGCGGAACGTTAGAAGCCAGTTCGTGGGCACCGCGCGACAGTGGAAGACTCCGAGAATCTCCTGCCCGGCTCGGCCCTGAGGATGCATTGGGATTTCGGACCCCCTTTGAATGCCTACCACGCGGTGCGCAAGGGGTAGCGCCAGAGTTGCTCGTCGGGAGTCACGAGGAGCAGTCCATCATGGATGGCCTGACAAAGGAGCACCCGGTCGAAGGGGTCCTGGTGCAGCGCCGGTAGCTTGGGGAGGTGAAGCACGGCTCCTTCCGTGAGAGGTAATTCCTCGATGCCGTGCTCTACTCGGATCCTCGGCAAAAGAGCGGTGGGATCCTCCGGCAGGGGAAGCCGGCCGAGAGCGTGCTTCAAGACGATTTCCCACGTCGACACAGAGCTCAGAAAGACCCGCCGCGACGGATCTCGAATGAGCTCTTCGGCCCGCCGGGAGAGAGCCGGATCGTCGGTGACCCACCAGAGGAAGGCAGCCGTGTCCAGCAGTACGTTCAAGAGCCCCTCTCAGCGCCCAGGCCATCCGGCCTCTGCCTCCCACC
>PXFI01000011.1 GCA_003564295.1 Gemmatimonadota bacterium
GGTGGCTCCTCACGCCGGGATCTCCTTCTTGAACACCCGGGTGGCCAGCCCCAACCCCACCAGGGCGAAGACCAGCATGGACACGGCCTGGGGCCACAGGACCGACGCTCCCACCCCCTTCAGGAGGACGCCTCGGGTCACCGCCATGAAGTACCGGGCCGGGACCAGGAAGGTCAGTCCTTGTACGACCCGCGGCATACCGGCAATGTCGAAAAGGAAGCCCGAGAGAAGGAGGGCAGGAAGGAAGGTGGCCACCATGGCCGCCTGCATGGCGAAGACCTGGGAACCGGCCACCGCCGAGATAAACATCCCGATGCCCAGGGCCCCCACCAGGAAGAGCAGGGAAAGTCCCCCAAGGAGCAGGATGCTCCCCCTGAAGGGCACCCCGAAGAGAAAGAAGCCCACCCCCACCACCATGAACACGTCGAAGAGCCCGATGGCCACATACGGCAGCAGCTTGCCCAGGACGATCTCGATTCCCCGGACGGGGGTAGCCGCCAACTGCTCCATGGTTCCCCGCTCCCACTCTCGGGCGATGGTGAGGGAGGTGAGCATGGCAGCGATGACGGACATGACCACGGCCATGAGCCCCGGAACGATCATGTTCCGGCTTTCCAGCGTCTCGTTGTACCAGATCCGGATCTCGGCCTCCACGGGGGCGGGGACGGTCCTCCCCCGGAGGAGCAACTCGGCCGAGTGCCTGGCCACGATGGCTTCCACGTAATTCAGGGCGATGGTGGCGGTGTTGGCGTCGGACCCGTCCAGGAGGAGCTGCACCGGAGCGTTTGTGCCCGCATCAAGCCGCCGGGTGAAGTCCGGAGGGATCACCAGTGCGCCCAGCACTCTTCCGGAGGAAAGGGCTTGTTCCGCCTCCCTCACAGAGTTGGGACGCTCCACCACGGACAGGTAGCCGCTGCCCTGGAGGGATTGAAGGAGCTCCCGGCTCCGCTGGCTTCCGTCCTGGTCCAGGACTGCCAGGCGGACGTCCGTGATGTCCCACGTGATGGCGTATCCGAAGAAGACCACAAGGGCCAGGGGGAGGAGGAAGGCCAGCACCAGGCTCCGGGGGTCTCTCCTCAGCTGGAGTGCTTCCTTCCTGGCCATGGCCAGGAGGCGAAAGGAATCCAGGTGTTTCATCCTTCCACCGCTCCCCCTTCCCTCCGGACCAGGGTCACGAAGACATCCTCCAGAGACGGAAGCACCCGCTTCATTTCTTCCAGGGCAATCCCCCGGGCCTCCAGAAGGGAAGGCATGGCCTGCCGGGCCCGGATCTCGTGCTCCACCACCACGTGCACCGCCCGGCCGAACATGGCAGCCTCCAGGACCCCCGCCGAGCCTTTCAGGGCTTCCACGGCCACAGGGGGATTCGACGTCCGGAGCTCCAGTAAGGGCTCCTCCATGCGCCCCCGGAGGCCTTCCGGCGTGTCCAGGGCAATGATTCGGCCACGGTTCATGAGAACCAGGCGGTTGCAGTGCTCCGCCTCTTCCATGTAGTGAGTGCTCACCAGGATGGTGGTCCCCGCCTCCGCCAGGCGGTTGATGAGCTCCCAGAAACTCCGGCGGGCCACCGGGTCCACACCGGAGGTGGGTTCGTCCAGAACCAGGACGGGAGGCTCGTGGATAAGAGCGCATCCCAGGGCCAAGCCCTGCTTCCACCCCAAAGGGAGGGAGGCCGCCAGCTGGGACACCCTGTCTCCGAGACCTGCCATCTCCAGGATCCACTCCCTTCGGGTCTTGAAGCGGGCCCCCGTTACCTCGTACAGGCCTCCGAAGAGGCGAATGTTCTCGTCCACGGTGAGATCGCCGTAGAGGGAGAATCTCTGGGACATGTAGCCTATGCTCCGGCGGATGGCTTCCCCCTCCGTGAGGATGCTATGGCCCGCCACCCATCCCTCCCCTGAGGTGGGGGGGAGGACACCGATAAGCATGCGGAGGGTTGTGGTCTTCCCGGCTCCATTGGGACCAAGGAAGCCGAAGATCTCGCCCTCCCTCACGTCGAAGCCCGCCCGGTCCACGGCCACGAAGTCACCGAACTTCCTGGTGAGGTCGTGGACCCGCACGGCTTCCTGTGGTCCCCGGTCACGCACGGCTTCCCGCAATCCCCGGTCATCCATGGCCCCCGGCCTCCCGCACCAGGTGGAGGAAGACGTCCTCCAGGCTGGGCTCCACGGTCTCCACCGCCGGCAGTTCCCTCCCGAGGCCGGCCATCTCCGATGCCGGGACGGCCTCGCCAGTTCCCGTCTCCCTCCACGTGCTCGCCAGCCCAGCCTCGGCAAGCTTCGCCGCCAGGGCCTCCCGGGCCCCTGCACCGCCTGACAATACGGCGTGGACCTTGTTCCCGAAGATGGCCGCGCCCAGGATTCCCGGCAGCGCCCTGACCAGGTCCCGGATCTCCCTGGGGCGAGGACCCCGGATGGCCACCACCTCCCCGGGCAAGAACTCCAGGAGGCGCTCCGGAGTGTCCAGGGCCAGGGTGCGGCCCTGGTGCAGGAGGATCACCCGGTCGCACCGCTCCGCCTCGTCCAGGTAGGAGGTGGAGACCAGGACCGTCACTCCCTCCGCCACCATATCGTGGAGGATCAGCCAGAGGTCCCGCCGGGAGATGGGATCCACCCCGAAGGTGGGCTCATCCAGGAGCAGTACCCGGGGGTGGTGGATAAGGGCACAGGACAACGAGAGCTTTTGCTTCATCCCCCCCGAGAGGTTCCCGGCCTGCCGATCCCGGAAGGGCCCCAGGTTGGAGAAGGCGTACAGGCGTTCCAGGCGCCGGGGCCGCTCGTCCCCGGGCACCCGGTAGAGGTCGGCATAGAACTCGATGTTCTCCTGGACGGTGAGGTCGGCGTAGAGGCCAAACTGCTGGGACATATACGCCGTGAAGGGCTTGGCCCCCTCCGGGTCCGCCCCCACGTCCACCCCCTGGACCAGTGCCGTACCGGAGGTGGGCGGGAGGATCCCCGCCAGCATCCGGAGTGTGGTGGTCTTCCCGGCTCCGTCCGGGCCCACAATACCGAAGAGCTCCCCGGGGGAGACGGAGAAGGAAAGGCGGTCCACGGCCAGGGTGTGGCCGAAGCTCCGGGTGAGGTCCCGGAGGGCGACGGCGGGAGGTGGGGAGGCATCCCTCATGAGGCGCCCCTGGAATCCAGCACCACGTCCGCCGGAATGCCCGGCTTGAGGTCGTGATCCGGGTCCCCCACGACCCGGACCTTCACCGCGTAGACCAGCCTCACTCGCTCCTCGGCGGTCTGGACGTTACGGGGGGTGAACTCGGCCCGGTTGGAGATGAAGACCACTTCCCCCCGGTAGCTCCGCTCCGGATAGGTGTCGGCGGTGATGGTAGCCCCCTGGCCAATGGCCACGGCGCCGATACGGTCCTCCCGGACGTAGATCCTCACCCAGCGGTCCTCCGGGTCCATGACGGTGAGGACCGGGAGGCCCGGCGAGACCGTCTCACCGGGCTCCCGGTGTCGCAGGGTGACGATCCCTGGAAACGGTACGGTGACCACAGCGTTGGCCAGCGCGGCTCCCACCTGGGCCAGGGCAGCCTCGGCCTGGGCCACCGCTGCCCGCTGAGCTGTGATCCGTTCCCTCCGGGGTCCCTCTTCCAGCATGCGGACCCTCTCCCTGGCCTGGTCTCCCGCCGCCTCCGCCATCCGGGCCGCGGTCTCGGCCTTGTCCAGCATCTCCTGGCTTATGGCGCCCCCCTCAAAGAGCCGCCGGGCACGCTCCAGATCCCGCTGGGCGTCGGCCTGCCCCTCCTCCGCGGCCCGCAGGGCGGCCCGCCCTTCGGCGACCTCCCCAGGACGGGAACCCCTTTCCAACTCGCTCAGGAGGGCTTTGGCTCCAGCCACCGCCGCCTCGGCGGCCCGCTGCCGGGCCTGGAGCTCCTCACGGTCCAGGCGGGCCACCTCGTCCCCGGCCTTCACCGAAGCCCCCTCCCGAACACCGATCCAGGTAATTCGGCCCGCCATCTGGAATCCCAGGGCCGCCTCCGTGGCCTCCACGGTGCCCGAAGCCACAATGCTGTCGACATCCCTGGCACCACATCCCCACGCGAACAGCATGAGGAAGAGGTACTGGGCCGACCTTCCGGTGCGGGAGAGAAAAGGGAACATCCTCACACGGGCTGTCATCGTGCCACCTCCAGGTATGCCTTCAACCAATCCAAACTCAGCTCTCCCACGGCCACGGCCAGGCGAACCCGGGCAAGGATCTCCCCATGCCTGGCACGGGCCAGGCCGGCCCGCGCTTGCAGGAGCTCGGCTTCGGCCCGGAGGAAGTCCGTCTGAACGCCAGCCCCGGCCTCCAGGGCCAGAGCCTCGATGCGAGCCACTTCCGCCGACTGTCCTACCGCCGCCTCCAATGCTTCCCGAAGGCCTCGCGCTTCCTTCACCCCCGCCAGGGCCATCTCCACGCTTTCTTCCACCTGGAGCTCCGCCAGACGCAGACTCTCCCGGGCTACCCGGGCCTCAGCCTTCGCTCGTTGGGTTTCCGCCCCACGGGCTCCCCCCGTGAAGAGGGGATAGGACACCCGCAGAGATCCTTGCCACTCCAGGGTGTGGCCACCCGTCACCGTACCGTAGTCGGAATAACGAGCCGCAGCCTCCAACCGGGGAAACCAGGCCGCTTCGGCCTCCCGGACTCCCGCGGCAGACGCTGCCACTTCCTCCCGGGCCCGGGAAAGGAGTGGACTTCGGGACCGAGCCATGTCCAGGGCGATCCCCAGACCCAGCTCCCCGGAAGATGACAGGCGCAGGGGAACCAGCTCCGCTGTCCGGACCTCCTCCCCCGACAGGCCTGTGAGGCGGGCCAGCCGGCCCAGGGCCACATCCAACTCGGCCCTGGAAGAAATCTCTCCGGCCTCGGTCCTGCTCAGGGCCGCTTCCACCCGCAGCAGGTCGACTCGGGCCGCCTTCCCCTCCGCCAGGAACTGCTCCACCCGTTGGCGCTCAGCCTCCAGGGCCTCCCGCTGCCGGGAGCTGGCCTCCAGCATCTCCTTGGCGGTGAGGACGGCCAGGTATGCCTCGCTCACCTCATAGGCCAACTCCATGGTCGCCCACTCCTCCCCTGCCCTGGCCCCAGCCTCTCCCGCCTCGGCCCGACGGATCCGGGCACTCCGACCTCCCCCGTCGAACAGCGTGTAGCCCAGGGAAAGGTTTCCCTGCAGGAGGGTACGGTCGAACTCTGGTGGGTCCAGGGGATCAAACCCATGGAGTGGTGCCACCACCATGGGCTCCTGGAAGCGGGCCAGGGTCCCTTCGACACCAAAGGACGGGAGTCGGGCCGCCCGTGCCTGCTCCAGCCTGGCGCCGGCCCCTTCCCTTCGAGCCCGGGCTCCTTCCGCTGCGGGATGGGAACGGAGCGCCGCTTCCACCGCGTCCGTGAGAGTGAGGGTACCCGTGGGGAGGCTCTGGGCCCCGGCGGGACCCGTGACCAAAGCCATCACGGCCGTGGCGAATACCCCCAGCCTTGCAGCAGGAGCCCAATCCCCTCCGCACGGCGCCTGGACCCTGCCCGTCCCCTGGCGGTTACCCTGTCCCGCCCACCCGGCGGCATTTCCGCCGGGATCTGGAGCACACCTTCGCAGCATCATTCCTTCGCCTCCTGCTGTCGCAGCAATCCCCTCCGCAGGAGTGCCACGGCATGGTCTTCCGCCGAACTCGAAGGGAGGGGCAAATCCGCTCCCTTCATGGCTTCCCGCTTGAGGGTCGCCGGCATCACAGATAGGTAGATGGGTTGGGACAGGACGCTGAGGGCCTGGAGCACCGGGTCCCCGGCAACGGTGGATTCGTCGGCCTGTCCTTCCTCCATGATCCGCGTCAACGTCCTGGTCACCGTCTTCATCAGGTCCAGGACGACCGGGGAAAGTCGTTCTCCCAGGACCACTTCCTGTACGAAGAACCGGGGGAGGTCCGGGTTGTCCTGGAGGTGTTTGAACAGCCCCCTTACCACCAGCTCCACCCGTTCTCCGGCCGGCAGGGGAGCTTCCCCGGCCGCAGCGATCTTGCCCCGTACCGATCCCAGGCAATCTTCCAGGACCGCGTCATAGAGACCCTCCTTCGACCCGAAATGGTAGCTCACGGCGCCAAGGTTCACTCCTGCTTCCGCCGTCAAGGCCCGCACGGAAGTCCCTTTGAAGCCTCTCTGAGCGAAGAGACGCCGGCCGGCGTCCAGAAGGAGGCGCCGGGCATCGGAAACGTCCTTGGCCGGTCTACTCAGGCGCTCTCCAGGTCTCGGCCCTTCGGTCGGTTCATTCATACGTTTGTATGAATAACATACCGACAAGGACCACGCAAGGGGGGTTCGCCTCATGCGTGCCGGACTCCCAGGGTGATTCGGCGGGGGGGAAAGGGGAAGGAGTAGGGGCCATGAGGAGGCCCGCCGCCGCCCTCCTGGTGCTCGTCCTCCTGGTCAGCGGCTGTTGACTCTGGCTCTATCCCAGAACTCGAACATGAGCGTCCATGGCCTTGCTGTCGTCCGGGAGTTGGCGGTGCATTGGTCCATGTTGGCGGATTTCCTTGCGGGAGTATTGGCGGCTCCACTCATACTACCAGGAGAGGACCCGTATCGACCTGAAGAATGAGGAAAGGCCACGAGGGCAACTGAATTGACAACTCCCTGGACTGCTGCCTATCCTCTCCGTCAGGGAAGACATCTTTCCGAAACAGCATCTCTCCCAAGAGGAGACGAGCGTGGCAAAGGTCATCCGTACCCTTTGCTGCCCCCCTGCGCAACCGGAAACCCTGAGGCCATGCGAAAGACCGCACTCTTCCTCGCCCTTCTCCCGGGCATCTGCGGCTGCGCGACCCTCCAACAGTTCGCAGCCCTCCGCAGCGTGAACTTCAGCCTCGACCGGATCTCCAGCCCCCGCCTGGCGGGAATCGATCTGGAGCGGATCCGCTCCTACAGCGACCTGAGCCTGGCCGATGGGGCCCGGCTGGCCCTGGCTGTGAGCCAGCAGAGCCTGCCCATGGACTTCCTCCTCCACCTCCGGGCTGAAAACCCTGCCGAGAATGCCACCGAGGCTCGGCTCGTGCGCATGGACTGGACCCTACTCCTCCAGGACCGGGAAACCCTGAGCGGGGTATTCGAGGAAGAGGTGCTCCTTCCGCCAGGGCAGCCCCGGGACGTGCCTATCCGGATCAGCCTGAACCTGGTGGACTTCTTCGAGGGCGGCGCCCAGGAGCTGATGGAGCTGGCCCTCTCCCTCGCCGGCCAGGGGGGAGCGCCCAAGGAAGTGGCCCTCAGGGCGAGCCCCGTGGTGGAGACGCCCGTGGGTCCCATACGATATCCTACGCCCATCACCATCCTGAGCCGGGAGGTGGGAAGATGAAGCCCCGAAGGGTTCGAGGCGGAGTCGTGGCCGGGGCCCTGGTGGGGGCGTTGGCCATCCTTTGGACCGCAGACCCTCTCCCGGCCCAGGCCACCTCCAGCATGACCGCCACCTTCCAGGCCAGCGTGGCCGAGTACCCCAGGACCCTGACAGCCCCGGATTACCGGGCCTACGGAGTTATGGTGGGAATGGAGCGCCCCGGGCAGTGGTGGTCCCCCCACCTCTGGCTGCAGCGCTACGATCTTGTGAACATCTGTTTCGACCCCAGGCCTGGGGACTCCAGGTGCAAGGGGGACGGGTGGTCCCTGTCCGTGGGTCCCGCAATCCGGTTCCTGGACGGAGCTTCCCTGAAAGGGTCCTTCCTCCCCCAGGTTGGCCTGGATTCCAGGGGGAACCAGGATCTCACCGGCGGCGCCGGGATTCATTTCGGATGGGACGCCGGGTTCTTCCAGCCTCAGGCTTTCGGCCGGTTCCAGACGCTCCGGGGGTGGTCCCACGTGACCGTGGGGGTGGGGTTGCGTATCGAACTTTCTTCCGGAGAGAGCCCGAGCCCCGGGTACCGCCGGTAGGGCTGCTCCCGGCACGGCACCGGGCTCCCGGCCGGGCCGTGACCTTATTCCTCCGACTCCTCCGGACGTCCCCGTTCAACCTCGATGGAGCAGTTCGTCACCAGGGCCGCCATGGCACCCACGGCGGCCCACACGGGAAACAGGGCCGCCCCCACGACGCCGAGGGTCAGGGGAATCTCGATGAGGGTCCGGTTCTCTTCGTTCTTGATGATGATCCTCCGGACGTTCCCTTCCTGGATCAGCTCCTTCACCTTGGTCAGGAGCTTCTCCCCCGCCACCCTGTACCGTTCCCGTTCCCGGCTCCGGGGAGGCTCTTCTCGGGCCTCCCATCCCGGCTCCTTTCCGGCTTCCTCCTCCGGCTCCTGCGCGGGCTCGGCGGCAGGATCGAATTCGTGGGTCATGATTCCTCCTTGAGGTAGGGTGGGGTTCCCCGCAGGGAGCATGATGGCGCTTTCCCATCTAC
>PXFI01000244.1 GCA_003564295.1 Gemmatimonadota bacterium
ATCACGGGATGCTCCCTAATCCCCGCCGTTCTTTTCAGGGGTACCAGCTCCTCCAGGAATACTTCACCTTTCCCTACAAGTTCTTCTTCTTCGAGCTTGCGGGGCTGGAGGGGGTGCGGGCAGCCGCTTCCGGCAAGGCAGTGGATCTCATCTTCCTCATCGCTCCCTTCGAGGGGGCCGACCGGGACCAGGCCCTCAGCCGTTTTGTGAGCCGCGAGACCATCCGCCTGGGGTGCACGCCCGTCGTCAATCTGTTCGAGGGGGAGGCGGAGCCCGTCCGCCTGAATCAGAGACGTCCCGAGTACCTCCTCAGGGCCCGGGGCTCGAAGGAGTTTCCTCCCGAGATCTTCTCCGTGGACGAGGTTCATGCGGTCTCGCCCAGCGCACCCCGAAGGGTCCCCTTCGCTCCCTTCTATTCCTATCGGAACCGGTCGTCGGAAGCCGGGGAGGGGCGCTTCTGGTTCGAGCGGCGGCATGCCAGCTCATGGCTCCCCGGGGGGGCCACGGATGTGAGCGTGGCCTTCGTGGACCAGGCCGGATCCACCATCTATCCCGAGTTCCCGTCGGCCACGGCCCAGCTCACCTGCTTCAACGGCAGACTACCGAGCCAGCTCTCCATCGGAACCGAGAAGGGCGACCTGGATTTGGAGGGAGGGGGAGCGCCGTTGAAGGGCATTCTGACCCTCATGCACCCCACGGAGCCCATTCAGCCGCCCCTGGACGGATCCCTGCACTGGAGGCTGATCTCCCAACTATCCCTGAACTACCTGTCCCTGGTGGGTGAAGAGGGGATGGGAAGCCCTGGGGCCGGTGGGGAGGGTGGTAAGCCCAGGTCCGGGGCTCCACTCCGAGAGCTGCTTCGCCTCTACAACTTCGGCGACTCCAGTATCGGCGAAAAGCACGTTAGAGGCATCACCCGGGTGGAGAGCGAGCCCTGGTATGCCCGGGTCCGGGGAGAGCACGGCCTGAGCTTCGCCAGGGGACGGCGGGTTTCGGTGGAGTTCGACGAGGACCAGTATTCCGGGGGCGGGATCTACCTGCTGGCGAGCGTGCTGGAGCGCTTCCTCGCCCTGTACGCGAACATGAACAGCTTCACGGCCCTGGCGGCACGGGTTCGGTCGAAGCACAAGACCTACACGTTGAGGGAATGGGAACCGAGAGCGGGACACCGTCCCCTGATCTGAGGCCATCTGCCCCCTGGGAAGAGGCGCTGGACGACGCGCCTGAATCGTTCACCTTCTTCCAGGCCGTGCGCCTCCTGCACCGCCGGTTTCCGGACCGCCGGCCCATCGGGGAGTTTGCCCACCCTTCGGAAGAGGTGGTTCGCTTCTCGGTGAATCCGAGCCTGGCCTTTCCCGCCGGGGACGTACAGGACCTGCTCTTGGATCCGGAGGCTCCACCGAGGCTCCAGGTCAACTTCATGGGTCTGGTGGGGCACATGGGCGTCCTGCCGGTCCAATACTCCCTTCTCATCGACGAGCAAGCCGCCGCGGAAGGCGAACCCGACCCGTTCCGTGATTTCCTGGACATCTTCCACCACCGCATCCTCTCCCTCTTCTACAAGGCCTGGGAGCGCTCCCACTTCTGGGTGGCCTTCGAGCGGGGAGAGGAGGATCCCGTGACCCGCCGGTTGTTGGACCTGGTAGGCCTGGGCACGGAGGACCTGCGGCGAAGGATGAGCCTGCGGGACGAGGCTCTCCTCTTCTATTCGGGTCTGCTGGGGTCCCAGCACCGGAGCGCGGTGGCCCTTGAGCAACTCCTGGAGGACCATTTCCAGGTGCCCGCAGCCGTGGAGCAGTTCGCCGGCGGCTGGTACGGGTTGTCCGCCCAGTCCCGGTGCCGGCTGGATGACGAGGAGGAGCTGGGGGGGGGGCTCGGAGACGGAACGGTGGTGGGGGACGAGGTCTGGGACCCCCATGCCCGGGTGCGCATCAGGATCGGACCTTTGCGCAGAGAGCGATACGACGAGTTCCTGCCCGGTGGGAGCGCCCACCGGGACCTCCGGGAGATGACCCGGTTCTTCAGCGACGGACAGTTCGACTTCCAAGTCCAGCTGGTCCTGGACCGGAGGGACGTCCCGGGCATGGTCCTGGGCGAAGATACCGAGAGCGCCCTTCCCCTGGGCTGGTGCACCTGGATCCGGACCCGGCCGTTCTCCCGGGACGCGGCCGAGACGACCTTCATGATTTGACCGGAGAACGAGCCATGAACGTTGACCCGAGAGCGCTGGTGGGACGACTGAATCACGACACCCGAAACGCCCTGGAGGGGGCTGCCGGGCTGTGCGTGAGCCGAACCCACTACGACGTTGAGGTGGAGCACTTCCTGGCGAAGCTCCTGGATGACACCTCCAACGACGCGGCCCAGATCCTCAAGCACTTCGGTGTGGACCGCTCTCGCCTGATGCGGGACATCACGGAGAGCCTGGATGCCCTGAAGACGGGGAACCCCCGGACGCCGGCCCTCAGCCCCAAGCTGGTGGCCCTGCTCTCCAACGCCTGGCTGGTGTCCTCCCTGGAGCAGCGGTCCAACCAGATCCGGACGGGGCATGCCGTCCTGGCTCTGGTCTCCGATCCCGACCTGCACCGACTGGCTCGGGGCATCAGCCGGGAGCTCGACAAGATCTCCCCCGAAGCCTTGAAGGAGGGCTTCGATGCCATCATCGCCAAGTCGTCGGAAGAGGAGCAGGTGGGCGCCGAGGCCGAGGCGCCCGGGGCTCCGGGGAAGCCAACCAAGACCCCCAAGCTGGACCAGTACACCCATGACCTGACGGCCCGGGCCCGGCAGGGAGAGCTGGATCCCGTCCTGGGCAGGGACTTCGAGGTGCGGCAGGTGGTGGACATACTCACCCGGCGACGTCAGAACAATCCCATCCTGGTGGGGGAGGCGGGGGTGGGGAAGTCCGCCATCGTGGAAGGCTTCGCCATGAGGGTGGTGAGCGGCGACGTGCCGGAGGTCTTGAAGAACGTCACCATCAAGACCCTGGACCTGGCTCTTCTCCAGGCCGGGGCCGGGGTGAAGGGCGAGTTCGAGAACCGGCTCAAGGGACTCATCACAGAGGTGAAGTCCTCCCCCACGCCCATCATCCTCTTCATCGACGAGGCCCACACCATGATCGGTGCCGGTGGGGCCGCGGGGCAGGGAGATGCCGCCAACCTCCTCAAGCCGGCCCTGGCCAGGGGGGAGCTCCGCACCGTTGCGGCCACCACCTGGTCCGAGTACAAGAAGTACATCGAAAAGGACCCGGCCTTGGCCCGGCGCTTCCAGCTCGTCAAGGTGGAAGAGCCCTCGGAAGAGCTATGCCAGGTGATGATGCGGGGCGTGGTTCCCAGCCTGGAGAAACACCACAAGGTCCGCATCCTGGATGACGGAATGGAGGCGGCGGTTCGGCTCTCGGCCCGCTACCTCTCGGATCGCCAGCTCCCGGACAAGGCCGTGAGCGTCCTGGACACGGCATGCGCCCGCCTGGCGTTGGGCCAGAGCGCCACACCTCCCCCCGTGGAAGCGGCCCGGCGCCGCCTGGACGACCTGGAGGTGCAGACCAGGGTGCTGACCCGTGAGCAGGCCACCGGCTCCGACCACACCGAAAGGCTCGCCCAGATCGCGGAGCAGCAGACAGCCACGGAGGCCGAGCTTGAAGCGCTGCAGGAGCGCTGGGAGCAGGAGAGCGACCTCGTGATCCGCATCCGGACGCTCCGGGAGCAACTGGAGGCCACGGTGCAGGCCGCCGCCGGCGAAGACGGCAAGGGCGACGCCCCCCAGCCGGAAGGGAATCCAGGGGAGAGAGTGGGGGTGTCCCTGGACGAGGAGCCGGTGGGCGGATCGGAGGAAGGGGACGGGGAACCGGAGGAAGGCGAGGGTACCGGAGAAGTAATCTCAACCTTGAGTCCCGAGGAGCTCAGGGCCGAGCTTACCCGCCTCAACGAGGAGCTGGACGCCATGCAGGGGGAGACCCCCCTGGTACCGGTGTGCGTGGATCATGAGCTGGTGGGCCAGGTCATCTCCGGGTGGACCGGGATACCGGTGGGCAAGATGCTCCGGGACGAGGCCGCCACGGCCCTTTCCCTGGAGGAGCATCTGGGTGAGAGGATCATCGGGCAGGACCACGTGTTGGAGGTGGTTAGCCACCGCGTACGAACCTCCTACGCCAAGATCGAGGATCCCAACAAGCCCAAGGGCGTCTTCCTCTTCGTGGGCCCCAGCGGTGTGGGCAAGACCGAGATGGCACTGGCCCTCGCGGATCTGTTGTACGGCGGAGAACGGAACATGGTGACCATCAACATGTCCGAGTTCCAGGAAGCCCACACGGTCTCCACCCTCAAAGGGTCACCCCCCGGGTACGTGGGGTACGGTGAGGGCGGTGTCCTCACGGAAGCCGTGCGCAGACGGCCCTACTCGGTGGTGCTCCTGGACGAGATCGAGAAGGCCCATCCCGACGTACTGGAGCTCTTCTTTCAGGTGTTCGACAAGGGGAGGATGGAAGACGCCGAGGGGAGGGAGATCGATTTCAAGAATACCGTCATCATCCTCACCACCAATGCCGGTACCGACTCCATCATGCGCCTTTGCGAGGACCCGGAGACGCTGCCCACCTGGGAGGGCCTGGTGAAGGCCTTGAAGCCGGAGCTGGATTCCCTCTTCAAGCCGGCCTTCCTGGGACGGACCGTCATCATTCCCTTCTTCCCCCTGAGGGACGAGCCTCTCAAGAAGATCGTGCGCCTCAAGCTCAACAGGATCCGCAAGCGGATGCAGGAGACCCGGGGGATCGCCTTCGCCTACGACGCTGCGGTGGAGGACGAGATCGCCCAGCGCTGCACCGAGGTGGAGAGCGGCGCCAGGAACATCGACAACATTCTCAGCAACACCGTCCTTCCCGATCTCTCCCGGGTGCTCCTGGAGGCCATGATCGGAGGGGTGGAGCCACGGAGCATCGCCGTCTCCGTGGGCGAGAAGGGGGAGTTTGAGTATTCCCTGGCCTAGGGAAGGAGAGAGGGTCCCATGTCACCACGGTACTCGCAGGAGACCAGAGCCTTTCGCGTGAGAGTCGCCTCCCTGGAGGAAGACGCCCTGCTCCTGGATGGCTTCGCGTGCAGCTCACGGGTGTCCGAGCCCTTCAATCTCACCCTCGAGCTCCTGTCGGAAGACGATTCCGTGGAGCCCACCACCGTGCTCAGGGAGCCCTTTCTGGTGGCCATCAGCTTGCCTGATGGGTCCAATCGTTGGCTCCACGGCTTCTGTAAGCGATTCGCCCAGCGGGGGAAGGACGAGGAGCTGACCTCCTACGAGGCGGAGATCGTGCCCTGGCTCTGGTTCCTCTCCCTCAACCAGGACTGCCATATCTTCCAGGAGATGACCGTCCTGGAGATCCTGGAGGAGGTCTTCGGGAGGTACGGGCACGCCGATTACGAAATCCGGTGCGTGGAGAGCTATCCCCAGAAGGAGTATTGTGTCCAGTACCGGGAGTCGGACCTGGACTTCGTGTCCCGTCTCATGGAGGAGGAGGGGCTCTTCTACTTCTTCGAACACTCGGAAGAAGGGCACAAGCTCATCGTTGCCGATGACAGCAGCGCCATCCAGGACTGTGAGGGCCAGGAGCGGTTCCGGGTCGCCACCACACCCGAGGTGCGGGAGGACGAGGACGTCATCGAGGAGCTGGAGCTGGAGCACCAGGTGTACACCGCCCAGGTCACCCTCAGGGACTACGATTTCCTGCAGCCTTCGCTGGATCTGGCGAGCTCGGCGTCGGACGAGACGTACGAAGAGCTCTACGACTTCCCTGGCCGGTACGAGGAGCTCTCCGACGGAGAGCGTTACGCACTGATCCGTCTCCAGGAGAGGGCTGCGGCACAGCAGTTGATCCGGGGAAGCGGAAGGTGCCGCTCCTTCCAAGCAGGCTTCAAATTCGACCTGACGGAGCATTACCGGGCTGATACCAACCAGAGCTACCTGCTGCTGGCGGTGTGGGAGTCGGGCCACAACGGAGGCTACCGTTCTCAGCCTGGGGAGGCCGAGTACTCGAACCACTTCGAGTGCGTTCCGGCCAACATCTACTACCGGCCTCCGCGCAAGACTCCCAGACCCGTCATTCGCGGCTCCCAGACTGCCTTTGTGGTGGGGCCCTCGGGGGAGGAGATCTACACGGACAAGCACGGCCGGGTTAAGGTCCAGTTCCACTGGGACCGGCAGGGGAAACGGGACGAGGACTCCTCGCTGTGGATTCGCGTGTCCCACCCCTGGGCCGGAAAGGGCTGGGGGGCTGTCTCCATTCCCCGTATCGGCCAGGAGGTCATCGTGGATTTCTTGGAAGGGGATCCGGACCGCCCCATCATCACCGGCCGGGTCTACAATGCCGAGGCCCTGCCGCCATATCCCCTTCCGGACAGTGGGGTGGTGAGCGGAATCAAGTCCGACACCCACAAGGGATCGGGCTACAACGAGATCTCCATGAACGACACGGCGGGCAAGGAGAAGATCACCATCCACGCCCAGCATGACATGGGGACGACGGTGCTGCACGATAAAGCTACCACCGTGAAGAACAACGACACGCGAACGGTGGACAATGACCGGACGATCACGGTCCATGGAACGCATACTGAGACGATCAAGAAGGACACCAAGATCACCATTACCGAGGGGGATCACAGCACGACCGTCAAGGCAGGGAAGCAAAGCAACACGGTCAGCCAGGAGATCGAGATTACCTCCCAGACGGCCAAGATCCACGTGGGTGCGGCTACCGAGATCAAGCTCGAGGTGGGCGCGAGCAGTCTGGAGATGAAGGCAGACGGTACCATAACCCTCAAAGGTTTGAACGTTTCCGTTGAGGGGAAAGCCATGATGGAGACCAAGTCGGAGGGAATGAACACGATCAAGGGCGCTATCGTGACATCCGAATCCATTGGTCCGCACACGACGAAGGGAGCGTTGGTCACCTCTGAAGCCGGTGGCCCCAACGTCATCAAGGGCGCCGTGCTGATTCTGGGCTGATGTGTCGAGCATCCGACGGGGTTCCATGCCGCCGGGCGTCCACTCAGGTTGGTGAGGCCAGGTCTCACAACTCGCCGTGGGGAGGAGAACCTCTTGAAGATCCCCCAGACGGATCCTGATCCGAATAGGCTCTCCCGGTTCGCACAGCATGCATTCCGCCGCCGCATCCTCGTAGGCATGGGGACGGCGGTGGTGGTGGGCTCCCTGTTCCTTTTCAATGGAGGCGATGACGTGTCGAAGGGAGTGGACCCGAAGGAACCGGAAGCGGTGGTGCGAACGCGCTGGGAAATCACGCGGCAGGACCGGGCCCTGTACCTGGTCCCCGTAGGATTCCTGGTCTACGTCTTCACCATCGGAACGCTGGGGGGGTTGGTGAACCGGCTGCCCGGTATACCCCACAATGCCGTCTGGATGACGGTGGCGGGATTGATTGTACTCGGTGTGGTCGGATCCATCGTTCTCTTCTCGGCACCTCAGGGGCACGTGGAGGTGGTGGACGGCAGGCTTAGGGTGAAGCCGTTCATGCGCAAGGTCATGGAGGTGGACCTGGGAGCGGCCGACACCGAGTTTCTGCGATGGGAGAGGAGTCCTCAGGCAGGGCCTACCATCACCATGGGCCCGATGGTCCGGCTCGCTGACCCGGCCAGGTCCGTCCTGATCGGAACTCTGGATCCGGATCTGGCGGCGGGCCTCCTGCCGCCCGAGGGAGCTCTCCGAAAGCCCCCAAGCTACATCATGGAACCCGAGGATTTCCGAGAGCTGCTTCGGCATCTGGGGATTTCGCCGACGGCTCCACGTTGACCTCTGTCCGAGAGAGGAGTTGACCCTTGGACCTGGTGAACAGGACTCCGCTGTCTGCCAACCTCGTGGTGTCCGAACTGATCCCTGAGGCTCCCCGGATCGGTGTGCTCACAGCGAAGGCGACCTATCGTTTCGATCGTAGCGGCCACACGGAGCTCGAATCCGAATCCCCCATCGACCTTTTCGACAGCGACCAAGAAGTCGAGCTCGGCCTGTTGCCCAGGGATGATCTGCCGCGAGGCGACGATGTCTTCGAGATCATCCTCCTCGGCGCCGCCCACCCGCCCGGGGGCCGGCAAGTCCCGGCCATGCGTGTTGGGCTCTCCGTCGGAAGGGTACACCGCGAAATGGCTGTGTTCGGGGACCGTTCATGGGTCGGTCATGGTTCGAACGCCTATGTCTCCCGGCCCCAGCCTTTCTCCCGGATGCCCTTGACCTGGGACAGGGCCTTCGGCGGATCTAGGGAGCTCTTCGTGGACGTCGACTCCCCGGTGACTGTCTCCGACCTGGCGAATCCCGCAGGTCGCGGATTCGACCCGGAGCCGAAGGCGAAAGGGCTGGCCGATCTCATGGATTGTCCGCCGGGCTTTCCCGTATGGGAGCGGCATCGTGAGCTCCCCAACCTGGAAAGCATGGCGGAGCCGATCCAAGGCTGGGACGACGCACCGTCGCCGGTCTGCTGGGCGACGGTACCACTATCCTCCGCCTTCCACATCCTCCGGGCCGTGGAGGTTGATCCTGATCCTGATTCGGATGACCCCGTTACCGTCACGGACCGCATCCATCACCGGGCACACCCCGACTGGATCATCGACCTGCCGCCGCCAGGTGCTCTGATAGCCGTCCAAGGTTTGCAGCCGGCGGGGGAGATTCGGTTTGAGCTTCCGCAGCTGCGAGTCCTGGCAGACTATGTGGTAGGCCCACGCTCCGGGACACTGGAATTGGTCCCACAGATGCTTGTGCTCCTTCCTGAGGAAGAGCGCTTCTATCTGGTGTTTCGGAGCCGCTTCAATGTTGCGTTCACCAAAGGCGAGGAGCGAGCCTTTCGCCTCAGGACCGAACCCGGCTGGTACGGTCCCACCCAGGGGGAGACGACATGATCCCGGTTTTCATCAACATCATGAACGACATCTCCCTTGGCGTCTTGACGCACAACGCCATCCAACCGCCCATGCCCTCACCCGTGGTGAACGGGTCCGTGGAGATGGTTGCCACACAGCTATGGCCCCCGGGCATGGCGCTGGGCCAGAACAAGTTCACGACAACGGTCCTTCACAAGGGACAGTGGATCGTGCAGGACGGCCATGACTGCGGGGCCATGATTCCGGACGTGACCATCCCCATTGTCGGTAATCTCCTTTACACGGTGAACTGGCCGTTCTCGTCTCGAAAGATCACCTTCTCCGCCATGGCGGTGAAGATGAATGACAAGCCGGTCGGATGCTCTCAGCCGGGCCCCGTTCCCCTTCCCATGATGACCTGCGGGGATCCCGTTTCGGGTCCTACCGCTCTTCCTATCATCAACCCGCTGAACACGGTCATCGTGACCATGTCCCTGGCGGATCTCCTGCTGGGGATCCTCAATATTGGTCTCTCCATGGCCATCGACTTCGCCTTCGAATATGTGAAGAAACTTGGTGGGAGTGGCGTCGGCAACGCGGCCAGTGATTACAAAAAGGCCTTTGTGAGAACGAAGGCTGACGCACTCAAGAAGGCGACAAAGACGGGTACCAAGCACACCATGAAGGCGGTAGGTGTCGAGGCGGCGAAGAAGATCGTCCCCATCAGCAAGAAGGGGTGGGCCAAGAAGTGCGTGAACGCCGCCGCAGGTCTTCTGATGAGCTCCCTGAAAGGAAACCCCACGTTCAAGATGTCCGTCGGTCCTGACCCATTTGTCAGCCTAGAGGCCGGGATCGGTGGCGACGCCGGGGGGCCCTTCGCAAAGGCCATGAGGGGACCGAAGGATTGGGGGGCCTCCCTATGAGTGATGAACGGGTACCGGTCCGGTCAGGGTACGATGCCATTCTTGACTTGGGTACGTCGGATGCACGGGGCTTCTATGCATTCGCCCTCGCC
Organism: Gemmatimonadota bacterium; assembly: GCA_003564295.1. GTDB lineage: Bacteria > Gemmatimonadota > Gemmatimonadetes > Longimicrobiales > Gaopeijiaceae > PXFI01. Next base: position 9,868 of record PXFI01000244.1, read on the forward strand.
AAGTTCACGTACATGATCGGAGGTGGACGCTGCTGGCCCACAGATCCGGTTCCCCTCCTTCAGGACATGCGCAATGAGGAGTTGAGTCCGCGCATGCCGGCCGATACCGATTTCTGGCCCTTCAAGCCCCTCACGGACTTCGTGGTCCAAGGGTCGGCTTTCCCCCCCAACGGCCGCCCCGTCGAGGGCATGACGGTGGCGGCCCAGGTCGGCTCCGTCCGCAAGCAAGTCGCCGTATTTGGTGATCGGGAGATTCTGTGGTCTGCGAACGGAAGGGTCGCCATCGGGCGGCCGGAGCCGTTCGCCGAGATGCCGCTGACCTATGAAAATGCTTACGGCGGGATTGATTTCCGTGTCCAAACCCCGGCTCCTGGCGACCCGGAGGCCTTCATGCTGGATGTGGACCATCCCGGGCTGTACCCCCGAAATCCCTTCGGGAAGGGGTACCTGGTCCAGGGCGGCGAAGTGCCCGACATGTTCATGCCGAACCTTGAGGATCCGAACGACCTGCTCACGCCGGAGCGGCTCATCACGGGCATGCCCGAGAACTGGTACCTCCAGCCCCTACCCTGGTGCTACGACTTCGTGAGCCCCGCCACGTTTCCCCGCTACATCCACCTGGGGCTGGAAGTGGACGCCTGGCACCCGGGGCCGGAAGACGAGTGCATGCCGGAGGTCGCCCGGGGCTATCTCCCCCGGAGCTATCGTTCGGCGTTCCAGGACCGGGACCTCAGCGAGGGTCCTCACGAAGCCTTCTTCCAGGCAGGGTCCCACGCATTGGTCTTGCCGCTGCAGGGTGACGAGCCGGTGACCCTTTGGGGTATGCATCCGGACTATCCGGAGATCAGCTTCAAGCTTCCCGGACATACGCCCATCTTCGAGTTCGAGATGGAGGGCCGGTACCTCCCTGCCCCGGCCCGTCTGCACCAGGTGGTATGCTTTCCAAATGACATCAAGATCACCATGGTCTGGGCCGCCCACGTGCCGGTGTCCCGCCCCTTCCTTCCGGGGATTCACAAGCACATTCCCATCTCCGTGCGAATCAATAGAGACGAACCGATCCACTACGAGGCACCTCCGACCGTGAAGGAGGAGTTGGCCGACGCCATGAAGGCGAGGGAAGAAGAATGACGGTGAAATCAGCGATACAGGAGACGCAGCAAACTGCCGTCCGGCCCGAAACGTCCACGGTCCCGTTGGATCCCGGCGCCCGCCGCGGAAGCCCCGATACGGCGGGGCCTGTCGTGGGGCACTGCGTTGATGATGCTCATCCCATCCTTGCGGGCAGGGTTCGCGTCGATTGGCAGGTTGCCCCGGGTGCACCGACTCTTTGTCGGTGGCTTCCGTGCCTTCACGGGCTGGTCGTCCGTAAAGGTGACCGGGTCATGATCCAGCAGCCGGACAATTGGCCGGAGCCCATCGTGATGGGTGTGGTGGACGGCTTCGTGCGCCGGGCCGAGCCAGGCCGGCATGGTGGCCCGGGTGTCACACTGGAGCGGGACGAGGCGCTCCGCGTTCGCACCCGTGATGGGCAGCCGCTCCTAGAGATCATCCTCGACGACTCGGGTCCCGTGGTCCGGCTCCTTCAAGACGATATCTCGTTGGACATTCCAGGGGGACTGAGGGTGAGCGCCCGCAGCATTGAGCTTGCCGCCAGGGAGGGTGGCGTCAACGTAACCGCCAGCGATGACGTGGTGATGAAGGGCGAGACCGTCCGCCTGAACTGAGGCCACGGCTGACCCTTCACCCCCTCATGCCTCCAATGGGGTTGACCATGGGCTGCCGGAAGCGTTTCAGTTTGCACCCGGCGGTAGCGGCGTCCCCCGGAGCCGGGATTCCTCCCGTGACGGGGCCGCCGGGAGGGTAGAGGAAGAGGCCACCACGTTGTAGGTGAATACCACCTTGACCAGCTGCCAGGGCGTTCCTGCATCCCAGTCCACGTCGGCGATGTTGGCGGTGACCTGGTAGGTGCCGGGAGGGGTGGACGCCGGCACGTACAAGGACATTCCGGCGATCCCCGATCCGTCGCTGAAGCTGTAGAGGCAATTCCCACCTTCCACGGCCCAGCCCACAGGAACCTTCCCCGCAGGGTAGCCGTACCAGTCGGTCACCGCTACCGAGAACGAACCCGACCCCCCGGCCACAATAGTCTGACCGTTTCCGCTGTATCTTGACAGCCCATAATCCCAGCGCATCACGTCTACGTAGAGATCGTCCGATTCCTGGACGGTGATGGTGGAGCCGCTCGCCGTGATCTGGGCCGAGAAGGTCTTCCCCCCGATGGTTTCAGAATAGAAGCTGGTGGAGGCGAGGCCGTCTGCGCCGGTGGTAAGGGAGGTGGAGCCGAAGAACGACATGCCGGGCTCCGGAGGGACGAGGGAGAGGGAGACGGCGGCGCCCTGCATGGGGTCACCGAATTGGTCCCGGACCCCTACAGTCAAAGTGGTCGTTACCTCCACCTCCTCCGGTCGCGGGATCACCGCCGGGCACGCCTCGATGAAGGAATGCTCGGCACTGGGCACAAGGACGATGCTTCCGAGGAAATCCACCTGCACCGTCTGTTCCATGCCCACGGAAACACTCTTGGAGGTGGTCTCGAAAACAGCCCCCGGGGGCAGATTGCTGATGGAGACCGTGTAGTTTCCGGACCGGGTTTCAGTGAACCGGTAGTTGCCGGAGGAGTCGGTGGAGGTATTCCGAGATTCGGTTCCCCGGAGACTCACCGTCACACCCCCGAGGCCCGTCTCCCCGGCCGTGACCCTTCCCACGATACTGGACGTACGAATGTACGATCCCTGGAAGTTGAGTGTCTGGGCGTCGTTCACACCCAGGGAGACGTCCTGGGTTGGAGATGGAAACGTGATGTCTGACCGATAGTCGCTGACGGAAACGGTATACATGCCGTCTCGAAGGCCGGTGAAGGAGTAACGACCCGAAGCGTCAGTGGTCATAGTACCCGATTGAGGGCCGCTGAGGGTGACCGTGACGTGGTCAAGGGGGGCGCCTTCCAGGGTAACCATACCGGAGATGGAGGAGTTGCGAGAGGTGCTGCCGGAGAAGTCCACCACGGCCTTGTCGTGCACGCCCAGGTTGACCTTCATGGACGTGGCCGTGAAGGAAACTTGAGCGGGAAAGCCCCTGATCTCCACCGTGTACTCGCCGTCCCGTAGGCCGCTGAAAGAGTACTCGCCTGTGGCGCTGGTGGTCCCGGAGCCGGCCTGGGGGCCGCTCAACGTCACGTTGACGTCAGCCAGGGGCGAATCGTCCACTTCCACGGTGCCGGAGATGGAGGAGTTGCGGATGATGGAACCGTCGAAATCGAGGGTGGCTGCCTGGCCAACACCCAGGGTGAAATCCCTGGAAGAGGCCGGAAAGGACACGTTTTCCGGGAAGCCACTGATTACCACCGTGTAGCTTCCGGCCCTGAGCTCCGCGAAAGCATAGGCTCCGAATCCGTCGGTGGTGGCGCTCCGGGATTCAGTGCCGCTCAGCGTCACCGTGACCTTCGGTAGCTCGTCACCATCGACCGTGATCACGCCCCTCACGCTGGATGTCCGGACGTAGGTACCCTGGAAGTCCACGGTTCTGGTCTGGTTGACTCCCAGGAAGAGGCTCTGTGAAGTGGAAGTGAAGCTCACGTCGGGCGGGAAGTCGCTGATGGTGACGGTGTAGTTGCCGGACGTGAGCCCGGCGAACTCGAAGCCGCCGGACCTGTTGGTGGTGGTGCTGTGGGTCTCCTTGCCGCTGAGGGTCACCGTGATGCCCCCGAGTGGTGTCCCTTCCACGGATACCGTGCCCTGCAGCACGGAATTCGCCACCTCGATGACCGTGAGGGAGACCGGAAGAGTCCGGGGGGAGTTGGGGGCCTTGGGATCGCTGACCACCACAAACGTTTGGTACCTGCCCGGATCCAGCTTTTCGCTGGTGACGGTGGCCGTGAGGCTCTGGGAGGCTCCCGGCCCCAGGGATCCGGAGGCGGGTGAGACGTTGAGCCAGGCAGGGCCTTCCGAGGCGGTCCAGTTCAGGGTCCCTCCACCCTCATTGGTGACCGTGAAGGCCTGGGGGGAGGGGTTCGTGGCCTGGTCTGCGCTGAACGAGAGCTGGGCGGGGGCAAGGCCGATGAAAGGACCCACCCACTCCAACTGCATGGTGGGGACCTGATTCGCTCTCCCGGCGCAAACCTGGTGTTCCCTCTCGGCCCGGAACCAGACTTCCCCGGAAGCGAAGAGCTCGATGCGCACCAGGAGCGCCTCACAGGGCGCCTCCAGGGTGAGGGTCAGCGCCACGGTCACGCTCGTCTGATCCGGGCTCACGGCGCCCGCTTCCTCCGCCACCAACCCCCCTCCGGTCCGGCTCACCACCACCCGCCACCCGTCGACGGCCCGGGCCTGCTGGGCGGCGGAGGAGGGGAAGCTGGCAGCCATGGAGAGCTGGGCGGTTCGCAGCTCCTCCGGGGACAGGGAGTGATCCACGCAACCCGTTCCCACAGTGAGGGGTACTGCGAGGAGGGGGAAGAGGAGGCGGCCTGGACGACGGATCCGGGCCCAGCCGAACAGAGAGCCAGCGCTCATGGTTCTCACCTTTGTGGGCTTCCTGCCGCTGCCCCGGGGGTGCAGCCGCTCTCCGGAAGCGAGCGTACAGGGGTGGCCGTGTCGAGAATCCCACACGTGATGAGACAAGAATAGCGATTGCTGTGGCCGTGGCCAACGATCATGTGCGGGCCTCTCGGCCTCTCTGGGTATGCCGAATCCCCACTCCTCCCAGGACACGACGTCACTAGATTGGTAGTGCGATGCTCGATTCGGACGCCGACGCCTTCGCGTCACGAACCTCCCCCGAAGCCCTGAGTTCCTCGGAGAGCTCGCCGGGGGCATGGCCCCCCCCTCCCACCTCCCGGGAGCGGCGGGGGGTACGCCGTTGGCTCAAGGTCTTGATCGTCCTCCTGCTCGCCCTGGCAGGTGTCGGGGCGCTGGCGGTTTGGTGGGAAGCCCGGACCTCCTGGCTCCAGTCACGCCGGTTCTCCGATCTGGCTGCCCAGGCCACGTACCAGGTCCAGGAGGGCCCTGCCCCTCAGCCTCGCTATCCTGGGTCCGGGCCTTACGATCTTCGCCTGGGGTATGCCCACCTGGAGTCCATGGTAGGGAGGGCGGAGTCGGCCGGGTTTCATGTGGTTTCCCAGGCTCGGCTATCGGAGGGGTTTCACCACCTCCTGGACCTGGGGGCCTTCCCCGTCTACCGCGGAAAGGACCAGGCCGGGCTGGTCCTCCTGGACAGGCGGGGAGAGCCCTTCCTGGGGTCCCTCTTCCCCCGACAGATCTATGCTTCCTTCGACTCCGTGCCCCCTCCCGTCCGTGATGCCCTGCTGTTCATCGAGAACCGGGAGCTCCTGAGCCCCAAGCATCCCCATCAAAACCCCGCCGTGGAATGGGTTCGCCTCGTGAGGAGCGGGGTGGACCTGATCCTCCGGGAGTTGGGCTTCAGTCGAAGTGTTCCCGGGGCCTCCACCCTGGCAACTCAGATCGAGAAGTACCGGCATTCCCCCGAGGGGAGAACCGCTTCGCCGCCGGAGAAGCTTCGGCAGATGGCCTCGGCTTCCCTCAAGGCCTACATGGACGGGCCCAACACCTTCCGGCGCCGGCGGGAGATCGTCACCCAGTACCTGAACTCCGTGCCCCTGGCCGCCGTGGCGGGATACGGCGAGGTCATCGGGATCTCGGACGGACTCTGGGCTTGGTACGGGACGGAGTTCGATGATATGAACCGACTCCTCCTGGCGGATCCTGGGACCTTGGACGAGGACCTGAGGCTCCGACGGGCCGAGGTCTACCGGCAGGTCCTGAGCCTGCTTCTGGCCCAGCGACGACCCTCCTTCTACCTGGCCAGCGGCTCCGGTCAGGAAGCCCTGCGGACCCTCACCGACCAGTATCTTCGGTTGATGATCCGGGAGGGCGTGGTGCCCCCGGAGCTTGGTCAGGCCGCCCTGGAGGCTCAGGCCAGACCCAGGGTCGAAGCACCACCGTTCCCGCGGCCTTCCTTCGTGGAGCGGAAGGCACAGAACCAGATCCGAACGAGCCTGCTCCCCCTCCTGGGCGTGGCCCAGCTTTATGACCTGGACCGGTACGACCTGGCCGTGGAGACCACGTTGGACTATGGATGGCAGAGGATCGCCACGGAAGCCCTGAGGCGGATGACGGATCCCGTCTTCGTTCGGGAATCGGGCTTCGCGGAAGTGCCCATGCTGCATCGTGGGGACCCTTCCCAGGTCATCTATTCCTTCACCCTCAGTGAGCGGACCCCGGAAGGGAACCGGATCCGGATCCAGACCGATAATTTTGACGGGCCGTTCAACATCAATGTGGGGAGCCGCATCGAGCTGGGATCCACGGCCAAGCTCCGGGCCCTCGTGACCTACCTGGAGCTGGTGGAGGAGCTGCACGGGGATCTGTCGACCCTGCCCCGGGACTCCCTCCGGATCCTGGCCCCTTCCATCCCCCGGCGGGACCCCCTGGGTCGGTGGGCCGTGGAGTACCTCCTGGCCCATCCCGGAGCAGGGAAGGGGGAGATGCTGGAAGCGGCCATGGAACGGGGCTACTCTGCCCATCCCGGGGAACGCTTCCTCACGGGGGGCGGTACTCAGGTCTTCTCCAACTTCGACAGGACCTTCGACGACCGAATCCTCACCGTGTCGCAAGGCTTCCAGCACTCGGTGAACCTGGTCTGGGTCCGGGTCATGAGGGACATCATAGCCCACCTCATGTATGGGTCTCCCACCTCCATGACCCGGGTCCTGGAGGATGCCGACGATCCCGCCCGTCAGGAGTACCTGGCGAGATTCGCCGACACGGAAGGAGGCGTGTTTGTCGACAGGTTCTTCCGGAAGTACTCGGGCCAGCCCCCGGACTCCATACTCCCCATCCTGTTTCGGGAGCGACGCCTGACCCCCCTGCGCATGGCATGGGCCTTCCGCTCAGTGGCCCCTGAGGCACCCCGGGAAGCCCTTGTCGGCTTCATGGAGGAGTACTCCCACGACGCCAGGCTCACGGAGGCGGCTGTGGCCGACCTTTACAGGCGAACGGACCCGGAGGGGCAGTCCCTGGCGGATCTGGGTCACCTGGCCTCGGTGCATCCCCTGGAGCTCTGGGTGGCCCGCTACCTCCAGGAGAACCCGGGGGCCACCCGAACCCAGGTCCTGGAGGCCAGCAGGCCCCACCGCCAGGAGGTGTATGGGTGGCTCTTTCGAACCAGCCGCCGCAACGCCCAGGACATCCGGATTCGGAGCATCCTGGAGATGGAGGCCTTCAACGAGGTCCTGGGGATGTGGAAGCGAGTGGGCTATCCCTTCGACAACATCGTTCCCTCTCTGGGTACCTCCATCGGGAGCTCTGGTGACCGGCCTGCCGCCCTGGCCGAATTGGTGGGCATCCTCCTGAACGACGGTGTGCTCCTGCCGTCGACGAGGGTGGAGGCTCTCCACTTCGCCGTGGGTACCCCCTACGAGGTGAACCTTCGCCGGAAGCCGGCGGAGGGCATCCGAGTCCTCTCGCCGGAGGTTGCGGCTATAGCCCGCCGAGCCCTTCTGGAAGTGGTGGCCCAGGGCACGGGCCGGCGCCTGCGCACGGCCCTGGTGGATCCAGGCGGGCAGTTGGTGCCCATCGGCGGAAAGACCGGAACGGGGGACAACCGCTTCCGGGTCTTCGCTCCTGGAGGGCGCACCTTGGAGTCCCGTCCCGTGAACCGGACCTCCACGTTCGTGTTCTTCCTGGCCGACCGTTACTTCGGGGTCATCACGGCCTACGTGCCGGGTCCCGAGGCAGGGGACTTCGGCTTCACCGCCTCCCTTCCCGCAGAGATTCTGCGCAGGCTCCTGGCGGACCTGGACCTCTTCTCTGCCGAGTAGGGGAGCGGATCCAGCCCGGCCCCGGTCGCACCGGGGGTTTGTCTCAGGGCAGCTCAGGATGGCCAGGATGGGAAGATGATGAGAACTCGCGTCCAGGCCGATAGAATAAAACTATTGCGCCCAGGCAAGAGGTCTTATAGTGTGAAGCCTGAAACACTTGTTCCCCAGACCTGGTCCGGCAGAAGCCCCGTTTCCCGGGTGGATTGAGACTATGCGACCCATTGCCGCGAGACAGAGCAGTCTCCGCTTTCCCCTCAACGAGGTCCTGGGTACCCCGGGACAGGTCCGTCTCCTGAGGGTGCTCGCCACGGAAGGCGCCGAGTCCATTGCCCCGCAGGAGGCAGCCGAACGGACGGGGATGACGGAGTCGGGGGCCCGGAAGGCTCTGCGGCGTCTTGAACGAACCGGGATCGTAGAGAACGTGGGGGACGGCAGGGCTCTTCGCTATACCCTCCGTCGGGAAGCGGGATTGGCCGACAGGATCGTACGCCTCTTCGAGTTGGAGCAGCGAGGCTCCGATGCTCTCCTTCAGGCGTTGAGACGGGTGCTTCGAGGGCATTCCACGCCTCCCAAGACAGCGTGGGTGAACCACTTCCTGGAGGGATGGGCGGATCGCCTGGAAATCGGGGTTTTTCTGGATCAGGGTTCGGAAAAGAGCTTTCTCAGGGAACTGTCTCATCGGCTGGCGGGGTTGGAAGAAGACTTTGGGGTGAGCCTGGAGGTCCGGTTCGTCTCCCAGGGCGAACTGGCGGACATGGATTGGTCGAGGGCGGTCCCTCTGGTGGGCACTCCCGTCGCCGACGGCCCCCCCCTCAACCCCCGCTCCAGCCGGTTCGCCACCGCCCTGGTTTCCCTGCTGGAAGAGGATCTCTCCCTTCTCAAGCGGGCAAGAGAGCATGTGGACTGGGAGCTGAAGCAAAGGCACCCGGGCAACGGCCACGATCTCTGGGAGTGGCGAAAGGTCCTGGAAACCTACCCGCTTCCCCGACTGCTGAACTTCCTGGAATCCGACTCTCCCCTGGCCGTACGCCTTCGTCAGTCCTCACCGTTTCCTGCGGTGCTCTCGCCGGAGGAGCTGGATCGAATGGGGGGGCTTGCTCGAGAGCCCCACTGAGCTCTTCCCTCCCGGGGGGGGTCTTTCCCGCCTCGAATGCTGCGCTGGCCCTTCGGGACGCTGCCCCACCAGTCCTCCATCTCCCACATCCATTGAGACCAGTGTCTTCGGCGGGGAGCCGAGGGGCCAGAAATCCTTGGCTTCCGGTCCTGCGGTGCGGTATCTTGCATCCACCAGATTCCGCCACCAGATAGGTTCAGCTACCTCGGAGCCGGGGATTCCTGGAGCGCCACCCGTCCACCGGTTCGGGAGGTCGGTCCATGAGCATCCAGTTGCAGCAGTTGCGAGAGGCCCTCGCGGAGCGCTACGAGCTGGTTCAGGAGGTGGGCCAGGGCGCCAGGGCGGTCGTCTACCTTGCCAGGGATCTGAAGCATGATCGCCTCGTGGCCCTCAAGGCCCTCCGTCCGGAGTTTGCCGCCAGCATCGGGGCCGAGCGGTTCCTGAAGGAGATCGGAATCGCCGCCAAGATGACCCATCCCCACATCCTCCCTCTCTTCGATTCGGGTCAGACGGGGGGGGTTCCCTTCTACATCACCCCTTACGTGGAGGGCCACTCCCTCAGGGATCGCCTTCGGCTCGCCGGACGCTTGCCCGTGGGCGATGCGGTGAATCTGGCCCGCCAGGTGGCCGACGCCCTGGACCACGCCCACAGGAAAGGGGTGGTGCATCGGGACATCAAGCCCGAGAACATCCTCCTGGAGGAGGGGAAGGCGGTTGTGGCCGACTTCGGGATCGCCCGGGCACTGACGGCTGCCGGCGCGGAGACGCTCACGGCCACGGGTGTGGCCCTGGGGACTCCCCAGTACATGGCTCCAGAGCAGGCGGCCGGGGAGCAGGATATGGATGGCCGGGCGGATCTCTATGCCCTGGGATGCGTGCTCTTCGAGATGCTCACGGGGGAGCCGCCCTTCAAGGCGCCCACCGCCCGGGCCGTCATAGCCCAGCACCTGAGCCATCCTCCGCCTTCCCCCCTGGCCCGGCGGCCCGAGGTTCCCATATGGTTGGATCGGGTAGTCCTCCGGCTCCTGGCCAAGGATCCAGAGGACCGATTCGATTCGGCGGGGACGCTTACGGCAGAGCTTGCCGTCCATTCCGAGTCGGACCTGGACGCCGTCAGCGACTCCTGGGTGAGGTGGCTGTATCGTCTTCACAGGAGACGGCGTCCGGTCCTGGTAGGGGCGTTCTTCCTCGGCCTGGCGGCGGCGGGGGCGGCATACCTGTCCCTGGGCCCCGGGCTCGGATCCAGAACGGTACAGCACGACCCGGCGCCCCTTACCAGCCTGGCCATCTTTCCCCTGCAGGATCTGAGCGAGACTGACCATTCATACCTGGCGAAGGGGCTCGCGGACCATCTCACGCACCATCTCGGCAACCTGCAGCCTCTCACAGTGGTTTCGGCCGCCACCATGCGCGAGTACGCCCGAATCGGCCTCCCCCTCGACTCCGTCGTGGCGAGACATGGGGTCGGAACCACCATCGGAGGCACACTGCTGGCCACGGACCGGGAGATCCAGGTCCTGATGGAGCTCACCGATGCGGTTACCGGGATTCGTTTCTCTGGCACTGGGCCTCTCACGCATCCCAAAGGAGAGCTCCCGCTTCTGTTGGAGGAGCTGACCGACGATGTGGCGCGCCTCCTTCGCCGGCGACTGGGGGGGGAGCTTGCCTTGCGAAGCCTTGCGGCCGCCACCGAGTGTTCCGAGTGCCTGGATTTACTCTTCCGCGCCAGGGAGATGCAGGGGCAGGCAAACTCCCTGATTCGAGCCGGAGACGTGGAGGAGGCCCGAAGGACGCTCTCAAGGGCCGATTCGATCCTGGTATCCGTTGAGCTCTTGGACCCGGACTGGATGGAGCCGGTCCTGGAGCGAGCCTGGATCGAGACCATCCGGGCCCGACGCTTCACCTCCCGGCCCGGCTCCTACGATGTGGTTGCCTGTAGCGAGGGCCTCGACCACGTCCAGCGAGTCCTGAATCGGGAGCCTTCCAATGCCGCCGCTCTGGAGCTACGGGGGATGTTCCGCTACTACCTGGCCGAGGATGCGGAGGATCCTGCCGAGAGGCCCCGGCTGTGGCTCGCGGCCCAGGAGGATCTGGAGAGGGCCGTGCAGATGGACCGAAGCGCTGCCATGGCATGGAGCACTCTCAGCCAAATCCATTACGACGACGGCAGGCTGGAACAGGCCAAGCAAGCTGCGGAAAACGGTCTCGCCGCGGACGCGTGGCTCTTCAATGACTCTAACCTCATGATTCACCTGTGCCAGGTCTCCCTGGAGCTCGGGGAGCTGGAGGAGGCCGAGCACTGGTGCCTCGATGAAGGCCGTCGCCGGTTCCCCGATAGGCCCGGGTTCGTCTCGGCCGAGCTCATTCTCCTGACCTTCTGGGAGGAATGGGCTCCCGATGGAGACCGGGCCTGGGCTCTGGCGGACACTCTGGTGCAGCTTTTTGCTCCCCACCGACAGGAGGCTGTCCGCCCCGGGGTGTGGATGGACGTGGCCTCCGTCCTGGCCCGGAGCGGTCGCCCGGACAGCGCCCGGGCAGTCATCCAGGGGGCAAGGGCCATGGCGCCCTCAGAGGATCCTGTCCTGGACTACCGGGAGGCCCACGCCCGTCTCCAGCTTGGGGAGAGGGAGGAGGCCTTGAGGCTCTTGGAGAGCTACCTCGCTGCCAGGCCCGACAGGCGGGCACGCATCGCCAGGGACTCCTGGTTCAAGCCCCTCCGGCAGGACTCCACCTTCCAGAGACTGGTGGCTGTGCCGGCCGGCTAGCGGCCAGGCCCGACGCTCAACCCGGCTAATTGGGTCCGGGAATCGTACGATCATCGGGATCGTCGATGAGCTCCGGATCCTCCGTGAAGATCTGGCCGTTCACCTCCACGGCCACGAAATACCGGTAGCTGCCCGGCTGGTTGTCGGGACGGACCTCGCCCTTGATGGTTCTGTTGTTGGTTTCAGTCCGGAGCCGCCTGAGGGTCAGGGGGCTGAGGGGCTCGAATTGGATGGCGAAGGGACCGTCTTCGCAGGTCCACTCCACGTGGTCTCTCGGACGTATGTAGCAGGGGTTGGGGTCGGTGACGACCCTCGGGTTCTCGTGGTCCCCCTCCCGGTCCACGCTGATCTGCACCTTGTGGATTTCGGCCTGGCCCTTCTCGGCGTCCTCTTGCACGGTTTCCCCCTTTGAATGGAAGCTCCCGGGACAACGGTACGGTGTCCTGCTTCGACGGAGACTCTCCCGGGCTCCGGCGCATAACATTCAGGTGTTTGAAAGGGATGTGTGGCGAAGTATTCCACATGGAGCCTGGATGTGCAAGAGTTTCTGCATCCTGGGCATTGCACAGGGCAGGGAGCTGGCTGATGCCTTGAGGGTCCTCGGCCTCGGCGTGACGCAGCTTTCGGGTTGTGGAAGGGACGGTCCGATTGAGTAGGCTTACAGCTTCTTGAGAGAGGAATAAGAAGATCAGGATGCTCGAAAACCCTTGTGCCCCGCCGCACCCCGGAGTACGGCGAGGCACAAGGGCTGGGCTGTGAAGGGTCAGACCGCTGTCCGGTCCTTCAGTCCCTTCCCGGCCTTGAACACGGGGTAGGTCTTGGCGGGCAGCTCGATCTCCTCTCCCGTGGCGGGGTTGCGACCCATCCTCGCGGGCCGGACCTTGGTGGAGAAGGTGCCGAACCCCGTGATACCCACCTTGTGTCCCGCATCGAGCTCCCCCGCGATGATGCCCCCGCCCGGAGCCGTGTCGAAGATGGCGTTCACCACCTCCGCGGCCTTCGCCTTGGGCAGGTCACACATGGTAGCCAGCTTCTCGGCCATCTCTGTCTTGTTCATCTGGTATCTCCTGAAGGATTGGGTGTGGACCAACGTGTGTCCGGGACTGTCTCCGCCCTGATGCTCGAACCGTGCGTGTGTGGCCCGGCACGAAAGGGGATATCTGGATTCAGACGCATCTATGGGTAACCCGGATTCCGCCTTCTACACAAGCCCCGAAGCCAAATCCCCGGGTGGGCACGGGGGGGGGTACTCGACGAAGAGAGGCGTGCCGCCACGTGCGCACTTCCCCTCGCGGGCTCCGGATCGTGGCTGCTTTCCGCCACAGGGAGCTCAGCGATGCCCGGCCTGGCGTGTCGGATCCGGCCTGCGGGACTCGACGGGCTCCAGGACATTCTCGCCGTCCAGCTTGGCCACGATGACCGCACCGCAGGAGTCGCTCAGGATGTTCACCGTGGTGCGGAACATATCCAGTACCCGGTCCACCGCCAGGATGATGGCCACGCCCTCCAGGGGGAGACCCACGGCCGTGAGGATGATGGACATCATGACCAGGCCGGCCATGGGCACGGATGCTGCCCCGATGGAGGCCAGGAGGGCCGTCAGCACGATGATGAGCTGCTGCTCGAAGGAAAGGGCGAACCCGTAGACCTGGGCGATGAAGATGACGGCCACGCATTCGTAGAGGGCCGTACCGTCCATGTTGACGGTGGCTCCGATGGGGAGGACGAAGGAGGCGATCTTGTCCGAGACCCCGGAGTTTCTCGTCACCGCTTCCATGGTGAGAGGGAGGGTCACGATGGTGGAGCCCGTGGAGAAGCCCGTGACCAGGGCCGGGGGCATCCCCCGGTAGTGCCGGAAGGGGTTCTTCCGTGTGACGAAGAAGACCAGGAGGGGCAGCGTCACCAGGGCGTGGATGAATAGGCCTACCAGCACCACGCCGAAATAGAATCCCAGGGAGCGGAAGGCCTCAAAGCCCGTGGTGGCCACGATCCGGGCGTTGATGCCGAAGACGCCCAGGGGGGCGGTCCAGATCACGGCCCGGGTGAGCTTCATCATGGCCTGGAAGGCTGCCTGGAAGAAGTTACCCAGGAAGGCCTTCCGGGGGTCATCCAGGCGAGTGACGAAGTAGCCGAAGAGGATGCAGAAGAAGATCACCGGGAGGACGTTGCCCTCCGCCAGGGCCCCGAAGGGGTTTTCGGGGATGAGATTCAGGAGCAGCTCGGTGGGACCCTGGCTCACGGCAGGGATTTCCGTCACATCCTCCTGGAGCTCGATGGCCGACCCCACCCCCGGCTTCAGGATGTTCACCAGGATCTGGCCCGTGAGGATGGCCAGGAGGGAAGTGGTGATGTAGTACCCGAAGGTCTTTGCCCCCAGGATCCCCAGGTCCCGCCGCCCTCCGACGCTGATGACCGCAGCCGTCAGGGAGGTGATGATGAGGGGCATGACCGCCATGCGGAGAAGGCGGAGGAAGACATCTGCAAGGGGCTGGGCGATGGGGACGATGGCCATCCCGAAGACTTGCCCCGCGAGCATACCGCCGAAGAGGCCTACGAAGATCCAGAAGGTCAGAGACCGGAAAGGGATTCGCATGCTGGTTCGTCAGCTGAAGTCACGTGAGGGCTGCCGAAGTGGAGACCATGAGCGTGTTGGGCTTGCCCTTTCCCCTTCGGCCGGATCCGGAAAGGGGTAGCTACTTCGACGCTCTCCGACAAGAGGCGGATTTCCACTCGGGATGGTGCGGCGCGAGGGTCTACCCCTCGGGGAAGTTGATCGGCAGGGCCTTCTTGACCCTCCTTTGATGGGCGCGCTAGACTCGGCGACGACTCGAGAGCAGGAGGCCGCTCCGGCACAGGTCCGGGCGCTGGCTGACGGGCCGCGAGCCGGGCACCTGGGTACCATACCCGGGCGCGACAGAAGAACCTGAAGAGGTTGCGTTCCATGAAGCGAACCACCACGTGGGTGATCGGCGGGCTCTTCCTCGCCCTGCTTCTCCATATCCGAAGCAACACGGGATTGATAGCCCAGGCGCCGGGCCACGACGACTTCGGACTCTGGTCCGTCGTTCCGGCCGCATTGACGCTTGTCCTCTGCTTCTGGACCAGGGAGGTCATCTCCGCTCTCTTCATCGGGATCGCTGCGGGAGGGATCGTAAGCGGCCAATTCAACATCATCGCCGCCTACCTGCTACCGGCCGTGGGTACCGAGTCCTACGCCCAAATCCTCCTGGTGTACCTGTGGTGTCTGGGGGGGCTCATCGGACTCTGGAGCCGCACGGGAGGAGCCCGCTATTTTGCTCGGTGGGCCGGAGAGAGGATCGTCAGGGGCCGGAGGACGGCCAAGCTCTTCGGTTGCTTCATCGGGACGGTCTTCCATCAGGGAGGCACCATCAGCACCATCCTGGCGGGGAGCACCGTGAAGCCCGTGAGCGACCAGGCGGGTGTCTCCCACGAGGAGCTGTCCTATATCATCGACAGCACCGCTTCCCCCATCGCCGCCGTGGTTCCCTTCAACGTGTGGCCGGCCTACGTGGCGGGCCTGGTGGTGGGGACCATTCCCCTCTTCGCCACCACCGACGATGCCGTTTCGTTCTTCTTCAAGGCCATTCTCTTCAATTTCTACGGGATCCTGGCGGTGGTGTTTGTCTACACCTTCGCTCTGGAGATCAATCCCTTCGTATTCGGGAAGATGAAGAGGGCCATGGAGCGGGTGAAGGCCACAGGGGAGCTGGACGCCCCAGGGGCCAAGACCATGTCCTCCAGGGAGCTGGACGAGCTCAAGATCCCCGAAGGGTACAGGACCGGCAACATGGATTTCGTGCTGCCCATCCTCACCCTCATCGGGGTGGCCGTGGGAGGCCTGGTCTTCACGGGAAGGGTCCCCATCAACGAGGCTTTCGTCTTGGCGGTCCTGGTGGCTATGGGGGTGGCCATGATGAAGGGGATGACCCTGAACGACGTCATGGACGGCTTCGTGGACGGGGTCAAGGGGGTCTCCCTGGGGGCCATCATCCTGGCCCTGGCCGTGACCCTTGGGCGGGTGTCCTCATCCCTGGGGACTGCCGGCTTCCTGATCCGCACCACCAGCGAGATCATCGTGCCCCCCCTCCTGCCGGCCATCCTCATGGCCGTGTGCATGGTGATCGCCTTTTCCGTGGGGTCCTCCTGGGGCACCTACGCCGTGGTCTTTCCCATCGCCATGCCACTGGCCCACGCGGTGAACCCGGACCCCTTCTTCATCATCCTCTGCTTCGGAGCCGTGGTGGGGGGAGCCGTCTGGGGAGACCAGTGCTCCCCCATCAGCGACACCACCATCCTCTCCAGCCTGTCCACCGGCTCGGATCACATGGACCACGTGGCCACGCAGATGCCCATGGCCAGCCTGGCTGCCGGGATTGCGCTGGTGCTCTACACCGTCATCGCCTTCCTGGCCTTCTGACTTGGTGCGCAATGGCGGAAATGGAGGCGGAAGTGGTGGTCAGCCTTCAAGAAAGACGCTAGACTTCCCCCACCATGAGGTATACCCGGTGGCGAGGTGCCACCAACGGAGGTGACGGGGGGTCGCCCTCGCCCTCCACCGACCATACAACGACGAAGAGGTGTCCCGTATGTACGACTTCCTGAAGAGACTGGGCATCGAGGAGTTGAACTCTGGTGGATTCGCCGGGGAGTGGGTGGGCTCAGGCCCCCTCCTGGACGTCTTCACGCCTATTGACGGAACCAAGATCGCCACGATCCGGCAGGTCACCGAGGAGGAGTTCGACGGAATCGTGGAGAGGGCCCACAACGCTTTCCTGGAGTGGAGAAAGGTACCGGCGCCCAAACGGGGTGAGGTTGTCCGCCAGCTGGGCAAAGCTTTCCGGGCGCACAAGGAGGATCTGGGGGCCCTGGTGACCCTGGAGATGGGCAAGATCGTGGCGGAGGGTGAAGGTGAGGTCCAGGAAATGGTGGACATCTGCGACTTCGCCGTCGGCCTTTCCCGGCAACTCTATGGCCTGACTATGCAATCCGAACGTCCGGACCACCACATGAGGGAGCAATGGCATCCTCTGGGGGTGGTGGCGGTCATCTCGGCCTTCAACTTCCCCGTGGCCGTCTGGAGCTGGAACGCGGCCCTGGCCGCCGTCTGCGGGGACAGCACCCTGTGGAAGCCCGCCTCCAAGACCCCCCTCACCGCCATCGCCGTGACCAGGATCGCCGCAGAGGTTTGCCGGGCCAATGACGTGGATCCGGCCATCTTCTCCCTGGCGGTGGGCAAGGGATCCACCGTCGGCGACAGGCTCCTCCACGACAAGCGGATCCCCCTGGTGTCCGCCACCGGCAGTTGCGAGGTGGGACGTCGGGTGGCCGTGGTGGTGGGTGAGAGGTTGGGAAGCACCATCCTGGAGCTGGGCGGGAACAACGCCATCATCGTCACGCCCCATGCCAACATGGACCTGGTCCTTCCCACCATTCTTTTCGGGGCCGTGGGTACGGCGGGCCAGCGGTGCACCTCCACCCGGCGCATCATCGTCCATGCCTCCATGAAGGAGGAGCTCCTGCGGCGGCTGATCCCGGCCTACGAGTCCATTCGCATCGGCAACCCCCTGGACCGGGACATCGTCATGGGGCCCGTGGTGAATGACCAGGCCGTGAAGGACGTGGAAAAGGCCATGGAGAGGGTGAAGGCGGCAGGAGGCAAGATCCTCTATGGTGGGGAGAGGCTGGAAGGGGATCAGTATCCCGGGGGCCTCTACATCACCCCGTGCATCGCCGAGGCGGAGAACCACTGGGACATCGTCCAGGAAGAGACCTTCGCACCGATCCTCTACATCATCACCTACGGGAATCCGGAGTCCACGCCGGCCCAGGCTGTGGACGAGGTCGAGGAAGCCATCGCCATCCACAACGGGGTGCCCCAGGGCCTGTCCTCCTCCATCTTCACGGAGAACTTCAGGGAGGCCGAGACCTTCCTCTCCCATCGTGGCAGTGACTGCGGCATCGCCAACGTGAACATCGGCACCAGCGGCGCCGAGATCGGCGGAGCCTTCGGTGGGGAGAAGGACACGGGCGGCGGCCGGGAATCGGGCTCCGACTCGTGGAAAGCCTACATGAGGCGCCAGACCAACACGGTGAACTGGAGCACCGAGCTCCCCCTGGCCCAAGGGCTGAAGTTCGGGGACTGAGCGCTCGGAGACCAACCGTCGGGTTGGTGATTCGGGTGGGTCGTGGAAGTGGAAGGGCCGCTCCTGAGGGACGGCCCTTTCCGATTGGTGCGGCGGTTTTCTCCGCGGCCTTCTGCTCCGTTTCCGCGGGCTTCCCACGGGTCGCGGAGCCTTTCCAGACAGGTTACCGCAGGCTCACGAAGCTCATGTCCAGCTCAGCTCCCACCTGCAGAACCACCACGGCGCCCGGGCCGGGGTAGACCGCCTCGGACAGGAAGACCCTCCTGGAGCCGATGGGATCCACCAGAAGCTGGAGGCCCGAGACGATATTGATGGCCCTGGGGTCGATGGTGAGCCTGCCCGAGCTCTTGCCGGTAACGTTGCCGAGACGAACGTTTCTGCTGCCCCCCCTGGCGTAGACCGTTACGTCCAGGAAGTTGTGGTTCTGGACCTGCACCTGGATGGGCCGATCGGCCTGGTGCCGGACCCCAAAATCCCGATCCGGCGACCGGCATCCTGTGGCCAGAATCGCCGCGATGGCCAGCGAAAGGGCGAGGAGGTTGCTTGTGGTGGTCACGGATCAGCTCTTCAGGGGCTCAAGGATCTCGGATCTCCATGGCCAACGGCGCCAACGGCGCTCCTTCGTCTTACCCGGGAGCAGCATGATTGTGGCAGTGACCAGGACCGTGGCAGCCTACCGGATCGTTCTCCGGCCAGCTCCTGGCGAGAGGCCACCGGTGGAGCGCTTCCGGGGGAACACCGAGACCATGAGGGCTGCGGCCCGGTTCGTGCAGCAATAGTCTACCCGGGGTTCAAAGGACGCTCCCCCTTCGTCAACCGGGATACCTTGCGGAGCTGTGGCATCCAGGAATATGTCCTCCGGAATCGTCTTTGACGTAAAGAGGTTCGCACTCCATGACGGGCCGGGTCTCCGGACCACGGTCTTCTTCAAGGGGTGTCCTCTCTCCTGCCTGGGCTGTCACAATCCGGAGGGGCAGGGTTTGGACCCGGAGCTCATCTTCCGTCCGGACCGGTGCACCCGATGCGGAGACTGCGTGCCGGTCTGTCCCCGGGGGGCGCTGACCTTGACGGAGGGAGAGCTGGAGGTGGCCTGGGACCGATGCACGCTGGCGGGGGCGTGCGTGGAGGCGTGCCTCCCTGGAGCCTTGGAGATCTTGGGCCGCCAGCGCTCCGCAGAGAAGATTCTGGAGTATCTTGAGCGGGACAGGATCTTTTTCGACGAGTCAGGGGGCGGTGTCACCTTCTCCGGGGGAGAGCCCTTCGCCCAGCCGGAGTTTCTCCGGGCCCTACTCCAGGGGTGCCGGGACAAAGAGATCCCCGCCACCCTGGACACCAGCGGACACGTTGATCCGGACACCTTCCGGGAGCTGGCGTCCATGGCGTCCGGGCTGCTCTTCGACCTCAAGGTCATGGACGGGGCTCGGCACGAGGCCTTCGCAGGAGTTCACAACCGGTGGATCCTCGAGAACCTGGCCTGGGCGGCCGGGGCGTCCACCGCCGGCGGCCCACGCCTCACGGTGCGCATCCCCCTGATTCCCGGCATCAACGACGATGACGACAATCTGAAAGCCACGGCGGCCTTTCTCACCGGCCTCCCCGCTTCTCCTCCCGTGGACATCCTTCCCTATCATCTGCTGGGAGTGGACAAATACCGGCGTCTGGGGCGAGAATATGGATTGGCGAAAACGGAGCCACCCAAATCCCTTTCCATCCGCAGGGCCGTTGGGATCCTGAAGG
>PXFI01000292.1 GCA_003564295.1 Gemmatimonadota bacterium
CATCTGTTGGTGGACCTGGCCGACGATGCGGTTCGCGGCCTCATCGCCGGAGGACAGGCGGTGTACAGCTTCTTCCTCTGGCCCCTGGCCAGCCCCTACGACTGGATGCTCCGAAATCCCAATCCCATGGGGGTGTGGCCTTGGACGGTAACACCCCTGGAGGTGGCGGTTCTTGCCGGCCTCGTGGTGTGGCTGGTCTGGCTGGCCGTCCGCGGGCGGAGGAAACCCCCCGGCCGGGGACAGATTCCGCGCTGGGGATATTTCTCCTGAGAGGCGCCCGTCTCCCGGGAGCACCCAGCCCCACGGAACCTTTCATGTGAAACGTTTCATATGAAAGGTTCGGAAACCCGCCGGTGATTCGGATCCTGGTCTCCGCCCTGGCCTCGCCCCTGGCCTGGGGGCTTCTGCTCATGGCCGCGGCCTTGGCCCTCTCCTTCACCGAGCGGTTTGGGCGGGCAGCCCGGCGGGCTCTGGTGGCCCTGGTTGCCGTGGGATGGCTCCTGGGCACGGGACCCGTGGCGGATGCGTTGATCCGTCCCCTGGAGCGACCCTACGCCGCGGCCGACCCGGAGGCGCTGATGGCTATGAGCCCGGCGCCCTCAACACCGCCGGGGAGGCCCGGCAGGCCGCCGGGTGGTGGAAGGGCGGGGACGGGGTGGCGCGTTAGGAAGCTTTCTCTCCGGAGACCCATTGCGGCATTGAGGTGCCCCGGGGGCGAAGCAGATTGTGAGGCACGGCTCTCACTTCGTGGTCCGGGGGAGCCGCCAGGTTCCGGGACCCTCTGCCGCAGGATGGTGAGGCGCAAAGGACTTATGGCAAATGAGCTCGTTTGTCTCGCTTCCCGTGTGGGACTCTGTCAACATACGTGTGCTTTCCTCCCGCAGGGTACTTTCTTGCGGTTCTCCGTGTGCCTTCGAGTGTCCTGTTTATGGGTTCGTGTGTGACATGATCGTCCCACACGACTATCCCCGCGCCCTGCGTGCCGCGTATCTTCTTCTGTCGAAAGGGCCATGGGCCCTGGGTATCATGCCCGCACCGCAACCCAGCACCCTGTCTGGTCACGATGCCGAAGGTGAACCCTGAGATTCTGCGATGGGCCCGGGACACGGCCGGCCTCGGTCTGGCGGAGGCCGCCGCAAAGCTCGGAATACGAGAGGCCCGGGGTGTGGCGGCGCCTGACCGGTTGTTGGCGCTGGAGCGGGGTGAGGTTTCCCCCACGCGTCCGACGCTGGTGAAGATGGCCAAGCACTACCGGCGCCCTCTCCTCACCTTCTACCTCTCGAAACCGCCCCGGACCGGAGATCGCGGCCAGGATTTTCGAACTCTTCCCGCCGATTACTCCCGGTCCGACGAGGTCCTTCTGGATGCGCTGATACGGTCGGTCCGGGCTCGCCAGAGCCTGGTCCGGGCCGCGCTGGAGGACGAGGACGAGGCGACACCCCTGGAATTCGTCGGTTCCGTCCGCCCGGAGATGGGTGTCTCCGGCGTCCTTTCCTCCCTGCGCCAGGTGCTGGGTTTGAGCCTTCGAGACTATCGGACCCAAGGATCTCAGGACCAGGCGTTCGACACGCTGCGGTCTTCGGTGGAGGAGCTTGGCGTGTTCGTCCTCCTCCTGGGCAACCTGGGGAGTCATCACACCAACCTCGGTCTGGAAACGTTCCGGGGCTTCGCTCTGGCGGACCCCGTGGCACCCTTCGTCGTCATCAACGACCAGGATTCCCGGGCGGCCTGGTCCTTCACGCTCCTCCATGAGCTGACGCACATCCTGTTGGGTCAGACCGGCGTGAGCGGGGGAGCTCCGCCCAGGGGGATCGAGAAGCTCTGCAACGACGTGGCCGCCGAGTTTCTTCTGCCGCCTCACGAGTTGGCGGAGTTGCCCCTAGCGGATCCGCTGGATTTTGAGAGGCTCGCGGCCGGTATCGGTGAGTTTGCCACCGAGCGGAAGCTGAGTCGGTCCATGGTGGCCTACGCCCTCCACCGACACCAAAGGATCAGCCCCCAGATATGGCATCTCCTCCATGAGCACTTCCGCCAACGCTGGTTCGAGGAGGTGGAGCGGAGGCGGATTCGGGAGCGAGATCGGGCTGGCGGACCCGATTACTACGTGGTTCGGCGCCACCGCATCGGATCGGGCTTGATCGAGCTCACGGCCCGTCTTCTGGCCGCGGGAGCCCTCACCACCTACAAGGCCGGGCAGGTTCTTGGGGTGAGGCCGACACAGGTGGCATCCCTCATTGGCGAATCCCCCTCGTTCCGGCGTGCTTCGTAGGTGCTCCGGTGGTGTATCTCCTCGATGCAAACGTTCTGATCGATGCCAACCGCGATTACTACCCCCTGGAGCGAGTGCCGGAGTTCTGGGATTGGCTGGAGTTCCAGGGTGGGCTGGGGAGAGTCAAGCTGCCGCTGGAGGTCTACGAATGAAGCCTCCAAACCCAGCCGGCGGCGGGCAAACCGGCATTTGCCGGATGTCTGCAAGGAATCCGGTGTTCCTCACTGCAACACCTTCGAACTCACCCGCCGCCTGAACTTCTCGACGGCTTGGCGGGGTGTGACAGGGACCGAAGTTTCTCAGTAGGCCCGCAGATCGCCGTCAGGGCCGATGCTCACATTGACCGAGGGGTGGAGATTGCCCGCTTCCTTTGGAGAGGGACCCTGCCATCGCCGTGGCAGAGTTTGCCCCCGCTTCCGAAGTCGTGGCCAATAAGGGTGTCTGGACGTCCCAGGGCCTGAAGAAGGTGGTTGGGAAGGCGTGGGGACGATTCCGGTAGCGGAGATGCAGGCAATGCGGCATCCTCGAAACTGCGGCTCTGGGACACGAGTTCATCACGGATGTTCTCCGCGTTCGATTCATCCGGGAGCCGTCTCAGGTGGGATCGGACGGTTTGTACTGGTTCCACCACTCACTGGCGTATGCCATGCTGGAAGGAGCGGCAACCGTCCTGGAAGTGCCTCGCCAGGACCTCAACGTGACGGTACGTGCGGCCACGGGAGCGGGGCACGAGATCGTCCTCTACGATGCAGTCCCCGGCGGCGCCGGATTGGTGGCGCGCCTCCAGGAGCCGGACATCTTCAGAGAGGTCCTGTCGGTGGCCCACGGGAGGGTGGACCAGTGTCGTGGCTGCGAACCGGACGCCAGCTGCTATGGTTGCCTGCGGCACTACGGTAACCAGTTCGCCCACCCGAGGCTTCAGCGAGGACCGGTGGCTGCCTTCCTGTCCGAAGCGCTGGCGGCTTGGTAGTTCGAGGCTGTGGATCATGCAAGGATGCAGGAGTTTACCCGGGACGGAAACATGGATTGGTCGGCCGCTTACGGAGTTTCCGAGCGGGGCCGATGTCACGCTTGGCCGCCGAGCACATCTCTGCTGGGACGGCCAGGCGGCCCCCCAGGTGGTGGAAGGGCGGGGAGGGGGCGGCGTGAGGAAGCTGTCTCTCCAGAGGCCCATTCCAGCATGGAGGCGCCCCGGGGGCGGAGTAGATTGTGAGGCACGGCTCTCACTTCGTGGTCCGGGGAAGCCGGCGGCTTCCGAGACCCCCTGACTGCAACACCTTCGAACTCATCCGCCGCCTGAGCTTCTCGACCGATTGGCGGGCCGAGACGGGAACCGAAGTCTCTCAGTAGGCCCGCAGATCGCCGTCAGGGCCGATGCTCACATTGACCGAGGGGTGCAGATTGCCCGATTCCTTGGGGAACCGATGTCCGCTCTGGTTCACCCGAACGAGAACTCAGAGGATGGAAAAGCACCTTGCGAAGAGCGATAGCGAGAGAGACCGAGCCATCTGGGAGGGGGGCTCTGAGGCGGCCCGTCGGTAGCCCCGTGAGGACGCAACGTGGCATTCCCGGTTCATCCCGACAGTCTTAGGGGCAGACGGACAGCGGGTCCACATGTAGGACCCACCCCGTTTCTGCCCCTTTCGTAGTCCTTCTCCCAACTGCAGAGTAACGCTAACGGCTTGCGGTTGTCAAGTTCAATCCCCGGGGGTGAGAATGCGGTTTCTGTCGGCCGCCGACTGGTCCAAGCTTGGCCTGGAAAACGAGAAATTGCGTTTCCTCTACGAGAGATGGGCCGAACTCCTGGACCAAGGAGTTCCCCTCTCTTTTCGGGCACCCATCCTGAGCGGCCTGTGTCTCCTTCGTGAGTTCGCTGAAGTGGAGGCATCCTTCCGAGCTACGGGCAGGGGTAAGGCGGCAGTTCTGGCTGTCTCCGAAGAGGCCTTCGGAACCCATCTCAAGCAGTTCTTTCCGACCTCGGGCACGGTTCAACAAGACCAGGTGATAAGTGAGTTAGCGCCTGACCTGCTTCGGGGTCATGAAGAGAGCGGGCGTCACTTCATATCGGGGAACACCCCGGATCACTCCGAAATCCGACGGATCGCGACCGTAGCTCGCCTTGTCCTTCAGAGGCTTGAGGGAAGCTATGTAACACTCGTGTTCAGCAAGTTGCGAGAGCTGGTGTTCGGTTCGAAGGAATCAGACACAGTCGCCGCAATCGATCGTATTCTGACGGGGTTGGTGTCCCACCTCCTCGCCTCCGGGTTTTCTGACAGCCTTCTCAGGTACCATTTGCGAATGCTGCACTCCGCTCCAGGGGATGATGGAGGGGAAGAGTCCCGATTCGATGTGTTCGTTCGGCGGCTGGAGATGGGTGAGGACGAGATCCGGGTGGTCATCCGTGCCCAGGCTTCAAGTGATCTCTGGGAAAACTGGCCTGAGGCCCTATCCAACCCCCGGTCCGACCATGTCTTGGAGCCTGGGGTGGAAGAACCGGTGGATTGGGAGGCCTTCCGAAAACCAGTCGGAGGGGTTCGCTTCATTCCGTTCTCACTGAGAGCACGGGACCATCATGCTGCAGCAAGGCTCGCATACCAACAGCTCCAGGCCCACGCGGATGTCGCCTTCATCCGGTCTGGAAAGGCGGAGCCAGGAGTACAACAGGTCGCCACCATCAGACATGGCGGTAGAATGGCCATCGAGCATGCTTCCAGAATGCAGCTTGATGACCTCCCGGTGCCTCTGGGAGAGAGGCAGAGAGCGCAAGACCAAGAGCATTTGGTTCGGGCGCTCATCTCACCGGACGTCCAGGAATCGAGTAAGCGAAGGCTTTCGGGAGCCTTGCGTTACTACAGGATCTCGATTGGCCAGCAATGGCTTGAGAGCAGTTTCACCAACCTATGGACCTCTCTGGAGGTTCTCTCCAGCTCCGAGTACCACGAGAACATCATCGAGCGAGTCGTTCGTTCCGTGGTGCCGATCGCTGCGGGACGCAAGGTCCATGACACCCTCCAGGCAATTCTGGGATATTTGCTGGGAAGGAAGATCCACCGAGATCCCTGGTTCGCACGGGAGTTTGAAGACGTCTCCGAGGATGGCCGAATTCAGGTGCACTTGCTTCTTCGAATCCTCGCCGATCCGGTTCGTGTCGAATCACTGGCCAGCCATCTTTCTGCTGACTCGCCGCTCCTGGCCTGGCGTCTCCGGAATGCGCATGTTTCGTTGAGGACGGGGCATGACCTCGGGTGCACTGTATACCGAACGGCCCGTCGAATCGAGTGGCAAGTTCGTCGCCTCTATAGGCTCCGGAACGATATCGTCCACGGTGCGGCCGTCACGCCGAACTCGAAGCGGCTTCTGACCCATCTCCAGACCTACGTCTATGAGTCTCTGCTCACCATTGGGGCCCTCTTGGGGGCATCGAATGGCCTGTGCACCATCGAGGATGGGGTCACAGCGGCGGACGCTCTCTTCCACGCCTGGCTGGCTGAGATCCGGTCGGCTGGACCTCTCGCCCATATTGGAGAGGAACACGCCTGTCGGATCGCAGGGACGCCCTATCAGGGAATCGCTTGAGCCGAAGTCAAGCCTGCACGGGCCTGGAGTTCGTTGAACCTGACACGCGTCTCCTGCTGACCGCCAGACCTCCGGGCACGCCCCCCCATCTTCTCTCCTGGCGGCCAGAACAGCAGTAGCCCTCACAGACCAAGGCCTGCCCCCCACTGTCAGTGGGTGACCTTATCATAAAAGTATGCCAGGAAGATCACTGCCGGCCCCAGGGGAGACCAGCCGGCGCGGCAGGATAGCGCCTCATCCCAGGAATCAGGGGGAGCTTACCGGACCATGACCCCAGCGAGGGCTTCCTTCGTCGCTCACACGCCTCAACGTGGCGGCGACTGGCACGACCTCCCGTCCCACCTCGTGGCGGTGGCCGAGCTCGCCGGGCGCTTTGGAGAACGGTTCGGTGCCGGGCCTTGGGCGTATGCCGCCGGCCTCTGGCACGACCTGGGCAAGTTCTCGCACGAATTCCAGCGGTACCTCCGGGGGGCTGTGGAGCCCGACGCCCATAGCAATCGCGCCTCTCGAGGGCCGGACCATTCCACGGCGGGAGCCCAGTACGCCGTGGAAGCCATCCCGGTTCTGGGGCATCTCCTGGCCTATTCCATCGCGGGCCATCACGGCGGGTTGCCCGATGGGCTTGCCTCCGGTGCCTGCCTGGAAACGCGGCTCAAGAAGGAGGTTCCGGAGTGGCGCCACGGCCTGCCGCACCTTCCCGACCACGGCGCTCCGGAGCTGCCCCCGTTCGTACGGGAAGCCATCCTCAAGAATCCTCCCAACGGATTCACGGCCGCCTTCTTCGCTCGCATGCTCTTCTCCTGCCTGGTGGATGCCGACTTCCTCGACACGGAGCGCCACATGGCTCCGGAGAAGGCGGCCGCCCGGGCGCTGTGGCCGGAGAAGATCCTGGGGCGGATGGCCGAGCGGCTGGACCAGTGCCTGGAAGAAGTGGAGCGTCGAGTCTCACCCACAACGGTGAACACCGCCCGGGCACGAGTACGGCAAGCTTGCCTGGAGGCTGCAGAGATGCCTCCCGGACTCTTTTCCCTCACTGTCCCGACGGGAGGGGGCAAGACCCTATCCTCACTCTCCTTTGCTCTTCGCCATGCGCTCCGGCACGACCTGGACCGGGTGATCTACGTCATCCCCTTCACCAGCATCATCGAGCAGAATGCGGGAGAGTTCCGGAAAGTGATGGGGGCCTTGATGGAAGATGGTCTTCCTGACCCGGTCCTTGAGCACCACAGCAACGTCCAGGTCGAATCGGAGGTCCGGGCAGAAGACGAGAGCCAACCTGACCCCGGGAAGCTGGTCACGGAGAACTGGGACGCGCCGCTGGTGGTCACCACGTCCGTCCAGTTCTACGAGTCCCTCTTCGGTAGCCGTACCTCTCAGTGCAGGAAGCTTCACAACATCGCCCGCTCGGTGGTCATCCTGGACGAGGTACAGACCCTCCCGGTGGAGTTCCTCGCCCCCTGTCTAGGGGCCATCCGGGAGCTCAGCCGCAACTACGGAACCAGCGTTGTACTCTGCACGGCCACCCAACCGGCCGTCGAAAGGCGGGAGAACTTCACCATCGGACTGGAGGAGGTGCGGCCCATCGTCCCGGAGCCCGACCGGCTCTATGCAACGCTCAGGAGAGTGGAGGTCAGGGATGATGAGGGCACCCTCTCCGATGCGGAGCTGGTGGAACGGATCAGGGATGAGGGCCGGGTCCTGTGCATCGTGAATACCCGTCGGCATGCGGGGGAGCTGTTCCGTCTCCTGGGGCCCAAAGACGGGCACTTCCACCTGAGCGCCCTCATGGTGCCGGAGCACAGGAGCGAGGTGCTCCGGGAGATCCGGGAGAGGCTTGACGGCTCGAAGCCCTGCCGCGTGATCTCCACACAACTCATCGAGGCCGGTGTGGACATCGATTTCTCGGTGGTCTACCGGAGCATGGCGGGTCTGGATTCCGTTGCCCAGGCCGCAGGCCGGTGCAACCGGAGCGGCACCCTGGCTGGGCTGGGTCGGACCTACCTGTTCCGCCCAGCGGAGCGTGCTCCTCCAGGATTTCTGCGTCAGCCGGCGGCGGTGACGGAGCAGATCCTGGCTCTCCACGACGACCCCATGAGCCTGGAGGCTGTGGAGCAGTTCTTCCGGGTCCTGTACTGGAACTGCGACCAGGATCGCTGGGATGCCAAGGGCATCATGGACCGGTTCAACCTGGATGGCCGAAACCCGGACCTCCCCTTCCTTTTCGATTTTGCCACCGTGGGAAGGGCCTTTCAGCTCATCGAGGACACGGGACGGCCGGTCTTGGTGCCATGGGGCCAGCGGGGAGAGGCGTTGTGCTATGCCCTCCGGGATTCCTGGGAGCCCGTCCAAGCCGGCCTCCTCCGGAGGCTCCAAAGGTTCACGGTCCAGATCCCGTTACGCACCTGGGAAGAGGAAGTAGGCCGAGGGAGCATCGAGTTGGTTCACGACCGCTATCCCGTCC
The DNA here is from genome assembly GCA_003564295.1 of Gemmatimonadota bacterium. Lineage (GTDB taxonomy): Bacteria > Gemmatimonadota > Gemmatimonadetes > Longimicrobiales > Gaopeijiaceae > PXFI01. The sequence continues at coordinate 8,307 of PXFI01000292.1, forward strand.
TCGTGAATTCC
>PXFI01000013.1 GCA_003564295.1 Gemmatimonadota bacterium
CGGTCGTTCCGCACCAGGGGCGCACTCGGAACGGAACGGGCCCGCCCTACCTCAGGCACTCCGTGTCAGCTGGCGTGCAACCACACCCGTCACGGGGCGCGCAACGCAACACCCCCTTGAGCGCCTGCCGGCGCTCGCCCTATCCCTCCCGGGGCTGAAGCCCCGGGCTTCTCGCGCATTGTTGGTGAGCTGATACAGACGCCAGAAGTCGACGTAGGCCCGGTCGAACAGGTAGATGGATCCCGGCTCGGGGATGAGCACATCGAGAATCCGCACATCGGCGTACTTGGCGTCGGTCATTCAGATGAAGACGGGAATGCTGCTGCGAAGGTCGAGGAGCGTGGGTAACTTGATGCCTGCCCTGGTCGTCCGGAAACGAGCCCAGGGAAAGACCGAGAGACAGAGGTCGATGGTGGAGGCATCCAAGGCAGGCCTCGATGTCGCGAAGGCTCTCGCGATAGGTGAGTTGGGCAAAGCTCATGGCCAGAAACTGGTCCCAGGGAGAGAAGCGTCGCGGCCGACGCCTGTCCGGATACTTCCCGACGCACTTCTGGAATTCCTTGTGAGACGCGTACTCGATCAACTGTGCGAACACGGTTCGTCCCTTGTTCATGCGCCCGCTTATGGAGGTGAGGAGCGGACAGGATCGGTGCCCCGGGGGCCCGAGACAAGGCGTTCAAATCGTTCCCGCCTTTGGCGGCTCCTAAATGACTATGAGCCAAGAGCTTCCAAGATTCGCCGATCACGTTAACCGGACACTACTGACCACAAATGAAAGGAAAGCGAACCATGTCTGGAGTAGTTCTTCGACGCACGCTCGCAACCACGCTGCTTCTGGGAGTGGTACCCCTGGGATCCGCGATGGCTCAGACCAGCGATCCCCGGCTGAACCAGGGGACGAAGCAGGAAGCCGTGGGCGACCGCGTCATGGTCAGCACGCAGCTCCCCGTCGTCACCGAAGGGGCGCTCGAGGTCCTGCGCAACGGCGGAAACGCGGTGGACGCCATGATCACGGCGGTCTTCCTCCAGCACGTGAACGACTACCACCAGGTGTCCCATTTCGGGACCATGTCGGCGATCTATTACGAGGCGGCGACGGATCAGTACCACGTCATCAGCGCCGTCTCGGAGCGTCCCGACGCCAAGGGCTGCGCGCCGGGCACGGACGCTTCAGCGGTCGCCATAGGCGGCGTCATCCGGGGGCTGGAAGCGCTCTGGCGGCGGTATGGGACCATGGAATGGGCGGAGTACCTGGAGCCGGCCATCCGCTCCGCGGAGGAGGGGGTCATGGTCAGCTCCTTCATGTACGGGATGAACTACAGCAGCATGCAAAGCGGCCAGCCGGGGAGTCTGGTGGCCAGCGCGGAGGCACGAGACTTCTACATGCCGGATGGTCACCTCGTCCCGGTGGGAGAGCGGTGGCGCATGCCGGCGCTCGCCACGCACCTGCGAGCGCTGGCGGCGGAAGGCCCCGATTACATGTACACCGGCGGGTGGGGCCAGAAGTTCGTCGAGACGGCTACCCAGCGCGGCTACTGCGTGACGCTGGATGACATGGCGGCGTACGAAGCCCGGTGGCAGGAGCCCGTCCGTTTCACGTACCGTGGCTACGAACTCTTCGGCTCGGCTCCGCCGGACCAGGGCGGAGCCGCCGTGGGCTATGCCATGAAGATCCTGGAGAACTTCGATCTGCAGGCGTCGGGTCACTACGCCGACTCCCCGCGCACCATGGAGCTCATGGCGCGGACTTTCGGCCGGGTCCAACAGGAGACCCGCTGGTCGATCCAGGATCCGCTGGCCTTCCAGGTCCCGCTGGAGCTGTGGACCTCCGACGATTACGCCCGCATGGCCGCGCGCTTCGTGGAAGGGACCATGTTGTTGCCGAACATCTCCCTGGCGGCCGGTTCTGAAGCAGCGGCGGGAACTGAGGCCCCGGCCGAGCCCGTGGTCCTGGGGAGCTGCCACAACGTGATCGTGGATGCCGAGGGCAACTGGTTCTCCATGCTGCACACGGGTCACGGTGGGGCACCCGGCGTCTTCATCGACGGGGTTCGTGCCACGGGCAGTGGAGCTCGCGCCGAGACCGCCGGACCCGGGCGTCGTCTGGTCTTGCCGATCACGGCCATCATGATCGCCCGGCCGGGCGAGCGCGGGCCATGGTTGGCTATGGGTACGCCGGGCAGCCCGCCCCAGCCGGTCACACAGGTTCTGGTCAACATGCTCGACTTCGGCATGCACCCGGGCGCCGCGGCTGAGGCGCCTCGGTTCTGGGCGTTCCGGGGCGAGCCCCGGGTGGAGCTCGAGTCCCGGATCTCCGATGAGGTCCGCTCAGGCTTGAGGGCTTCCGGGATCAAGGTTCAAGACCTGGGCCCGTACTACTGGAGCACCGGTTCGATGCAGATCATCTGGCGCGATGCCCGCACCGGCCGTCTCCATGGCGTCACCGACCCACGCCGTCTCGGCTGGGCCGAAGGCTTCTGAACCCACCGGAGCCGCCGTGCCCTCGGTCCGATCTCCGACTACGATCACCCGGTCATAGTAGATCGGCGTACCGGGACGTGTTGCTCCTGTAGAAGCCGTCGCGAGAGAGCCGAAACACCGGCCCGGTCGATGGAATAGGTCTCGGGAATCTACCCCGCTTCCCCAGTGGAAGGGTACAGGGTTGGGAGTCTCCATGACGAGCGGCCGCGCCTGAATGGGAGCCTGACCGACAGCTCTTCGATCCTGGGTTGCCCGGCGAATGCAGTGTCTCACGCTGTTCCGGACAGGCAGGCGGTGCGGCGGAATCGTGCTATCAGGTGCCGTACCCCTGAACGGGATCGGAGCGGGACTCCTGGCCCCGGGGCGTTCCGCACCGCCCGTGAGTATCCTGATGGCCGCCCAGGGCGTCACCGTCATGACCTCGTTCCGCCCCCCGCCCGGGCGAACCCGATGCCCATGCCCATGATCAGGAACGGACTGTTCAACCGCTCCCCGGAAGCGAGCACTCGCCCGGCTCCAAGATACAGCTCGGCCCCGCCCCGCATCCGCCAGTGGAGCCCGGCCTGGGCTTGCAGAGTGGAGCCTCCCCCCACGTCCACCCCCCCTCCTCCGCTCGCACCCCCCGTGACCTCAGCGCTGGCCGAGAGCGACTCCGAGCCCGGCAACGGACGCTCCAATCCCACTCCCAGGAGACCGACGGCGTACCCCCCGGCCCCGCCCGAGTGGGCCCCGTAGGCCTGGCCCGTGAGGTAGAGGCTCGGGCCCAGGAACCGGTCGATCCGGAGTCCGATGAGGTTCATGGTCCTGGGATCCCGGGCCTTCCGCTCCGCACGGGACACGGTCTGGTGGGACAGGCCCACCCTCCACCGGGAGAGGACGAGGTCGGCCCCGGGAGCCAGGATGCGGCCCCGGCCCCCCGGCCGCACGTCGCCGAAGCGGTATCCCACCCGGCCCTGGTACCACACTGCCGAGAAGTCCCCGCCTGTGAGCAGGTAGCCGGCGCTGCCGCCCACCGTCAGGCCCGGGGCGAGGACTACCTCCAGCCCGCCCCGGATCCTGGAAGCCGCGCCCCCTCCGGTGTGGATCTTTCCCCCACCTCCGGCTCCGGCCTCGGCGGAGGCCTCCACGAAGAGCCTGCCGGGAAGGACGGGCACGCGGGCCCCGGCCCCGGCGAAGATCTCGGCGTAGCCGTCCGAGCGCCCCCCGCTCGCCCCCGCGGCCTGGAGGGACACGAACAGGGGGCCTCCGCTTTGCTCTCTGCGAATCTTTATGCCCACCAGCGAGACGGTGCTGGTCATGGGAGCGCCGCCTGTGGTCCTGGAGCCCCGGCGCGGGACGTAGGCACCCCCGGTGGCCATCCACGTCGTTTCCGCCACCCGCAGGGAAGCCGGCCAGGCCTCCGAGGCCTGGAGGCTGGTTCCGGCGAGCGCCTGCGGGGCGTAGAGTTCGGTGAACCGCGTGGCCAGCGACACGAACAGCTGCCTGCTGTCGATGTCGCCGTTGGGAAAGGGGACCCACGAGAGTCCTGCCCCCGCCTCGAAGGCCCCCACGGCGAGGGTTCCCCCGGCGTGGGTCCTCACCATCATCCCTCCGCCCTGGGGCGCCGAGCCTCCCCCTCCCCCTCCGAAGAAGGCCCCGGCGTCCAGCTCCAGACGAGGTGTGACCCGTGCCTTCGCCCCGGCTGTGAGGCCCCCGGTGAAGAACCCTCCCCGTACCCCTCTCACCGCCCCGTAGCCGGTGCCGCCGACGTAGAGATGGGGGCCCAGGTCCAGGAGGAAGGCCAGCCCCATGAGGTCCATGGACTCCTGGGGGGAGATCTCCAAGGACTCGTAGGAGAGCCGCGTCTCGCCCTGTGCGTCCCGGAGGGTGGAGACAGGGAGGGTGTCCGCCGGGCCCTTCGGCAGCATGGACCCCCGGGGAGGCGATTGGCCGCCGACGGGAGGAACCATGAGGCAGAGGCCGATCACCGCCACGCACAGGATCGACGCCAACCGGGATGGGCTGGGTGCTGGCGACAGGGGGCCGGATGACGGGGAGCCGGATGACGGGAAGGGCAGACCGGGGCGGGCCATCCCTGCCAGGCAGCAGCTCGGCCTACTTCCAGGGCTCTCTTGCAAGGCCACCCTTCCTTCTCAGGAGAAGACGACCGGGCCTGGGCTCCGGGAGGACCCGCTGGGCGCCACCCATCTCCACCCTCCTCAGCGGCGTGCAGTGCTCTCAGCCCAACCGTCGTGCACGCCACCATTGTAGGCCCCGACCACCGGCCTCGGCCACCCTCGGCGTGATGACGAAGGGGAGACTCCGTAAGGGGGTGATGGCCAGGGCCAGGGCCAGGTCGTCACCCTATCTCCCGTGCCTGAGCAGCCCCCAGTACTCGGAAGCCGGACCTCCGAAAGAGTTGCGATTTTCCGCAGCCTTCTTGGAAGGGCGGGTGAAGTCTACAGGGCGCCAGGAAGCCTGGAACGTCTACTCGGCGAACATCTCCTGGAGTATCCCAAGAGACTTCACGATGGCGGCGGGACTCAGCCTGCCGACCCTGCGGACGAGTCGCCGGGAGTCCACCGTCCGGACTTGATCCAGGACGACGAAGCCATCGCGTCCCTGGAATCGACAGGCCACTCGAAAGGGATAACCATGCCCACCCGTGGTCATGGGGGCGACGATGACGGTGCGCAGGTGCTGATTCAGCTCATCGGGGGAGACAATGAGGCACGGCTGAGTCTTCCTGATCTCCGATCCAACCCCCGGCTCCAGGGACACGAGGAACACATCGCCCCGTCGGGAAGCAGCACTCACTCCCACTCCCATTGGGTGTCATCGAATTGCGTGGGCAGCGGCTGCTCGAGCAGGCGGTCATCGCCCCGCTCATGCGCTTCGGCTGCCGCCGCAGCCCAGCCGGCCCGTGAGGACTTCTCGGCCTCCACCAAGATGCCCCCCTCCACGACCCGCAATCGGACTTCGCCCTCAAGACCCGACTGCTCCAGCAGAGGCTTGGGAATCCTGACCCCCCGTGAATTCCCGATCCGGATCAGCTTCGTCTTCATCCCACACTCCACTGGTGATCACATAGTAATTACGGTGAACGATAGCTATGTCTTGGCTTCCCAACAAGGGGCTGAACCTCACGCGGGAGAACGAGATGCTTGACCTGGGCCAGCAAGGCCGCGCAGGTTAGCCCCAGGGCGTTAACTGCGCTGGTCAACCACCAACCACGGGAGAAAGGTGGACGGGGGTCGGCGGGTGAAGAAATGGCGAAGGACGAACTCGACCTTGTTGGCGTGGCTGAACCCGAACTCGTCTTCGGCTTGGTGGGGGCCCCGGGAGTTTCCATGGAGGAGGTCGTGGCGTGGGTGGTCCACGGGCTCAATCTTCTCTCTCGCAGAATGCCGCTCGTGCTCCTGTCCCTCCGCTGAAGGGTAGAACCCGGATCGGTTTCAGCGGCCGTGAGCAGTACCCGGCTGTCGCATCGCGCTATCGAAACGCCCCGGATGGGGGTCTATGATGGGCGTGCGGCATAATCCTGCTTCCCCAGACCGACGAGGCGATCATGGTGATGTTCCGCCCCGAGGCCACGCTGGACGACGGAGCTCCCGAGCTCAAGATCCGGGTTCACTACGACCCGGACCTGCGGCCGGAGGACGTGACGACTGTGGACGGGATCCCGGTCACGACCCCGGCCCGGACGCTGCTGGACCTGACAACCTGCCTGAACGACGACGAGCTCGAGCAGGCCCTGGCCAAGGCGCTCCAGCGGAGACTGACCACCTACGCCGAACTCCGGGAGGTGATGGCCCGCTACCCCCGCCACGAAGGGCTGGCGCGACTGGGCGCGTTGCTCAGGGAAACAACCGGCTCGTGATGCCGTACGACTAATGATCGCGTCAGCAGGGGTCTGGGTGCCCCTGAACTCGTCTACCTTCGGGTGAGCCCTGTGCTGGCGCCATCGAAGGCGGCTTCCGTGGGGCCTGGGCGTGGGCCTCCGCCAGCTCGGCCCAGGCCTTACCACAAGATCTTCGAGGCCCTCGTGCTCCAACGCCGCCGCGGCTGCAAATGCAGCTTCATGATGTCCACGACCGCTCGTCGTCTTGACCCCACGGGCTGCGAGCAGGGCGAGCACGGCTGTATGACCCGCTTCGTACGCCGCCCGCAGCGCCCCCTCGACAGAGAGGCCCGGCAGTTCAGCATCCCTGGCGCTGGTCACCGCCTTTTCCCACAACTGCCCAACCTGCTCTATGGTGAACTCCTGCTCACGCAGATGCCCGCGATCGAGCATCCTCTGCACCTTAACCGGCAGATCGGCCATGCTACGCCGCTCGACCAGGGAGGCTGTCCCGGTGGATACCCGCCGCAGCTGCGATCGGAGCGAGCGCAGAAGGCGAACCAGCCACCCAGACCTTGTCATTGGTCAGGACGTCGTGGAGGAATCTCCAGCCAGGGTGGGAAGGATCGCCGAGACGCTCTCCCATGCCCTGCGCCGTATATCGCATCGCGTTGACCTCGCGGTCGAGCAGGAGGCCGACCTCAGAGAGCTGCCGATAGAACCGTTTCCGATCGAAGTCAGGGCCCTCCAAAACGAGGAGATCGATGTCGCTGTCCTCTCGCTGGGTCCCTCGCGCAACCGATCCGAACACGAACGCCGCCAGTATGCCCTCGACGTCCACCAGCGCATCCCTTACTAGGGGGACCGGATCACCGGACGTTCTCGCCAGCTCCTCCAGCGCCCGCCATTCGGGAGCACCCTGAACGACTGCGTACGTGGTTCGATTGCCTTCCTGCTCCACAGCAATGACGCCAAGACGCTGCAGCCGCTTCAGTTCTCTCTGAATGGACGCACTGCCGAGACTCAGTGCCCGCTGGAGCGCTCTCTGGTGGAGCCGCTCCTCTGGACGGGCCAGGTAGAACCGGATGATGCGGCCGAGGGCCGGGGACAAGCCCAGCACCTCGTACGGATCGACTGCGGCAGCCATGCGCCTAGCTCCTGGATTTGCCAAGGTTTCATTGCTTCATATTATAGTGCGGATTATCGCACCAATCAACAGTGCACCGGTACTAGCGCTTCTGGCGCCGGGCACGCCGGAGGTCCAGGCATTCCGCGGCTCGCAACCTCGCGAACCTACGGTTCTTCCGCCTCGAAATCGATGCCGAGATGCTCAAGGAGACGATTCTCAAGGTCGATCTGGATCGACTCGTCTTCCAGCACGCCGGTCCGCTCGAGGAGCCGCCGCTTACCCACCTGCTCGCCACCCACAGAAGGCTCCAGGTCGACCCAATAGATCTCCCATCGCCTGACGGAACCCAGGTGCGCCATTCGCCTCAGGTCCCGCCGTCAAGCCCGTCGCGCTCCGTACCGCTGAACGCTTCGCTCGTGCTCCGCATATCCTCCATGAAGATCGGGTCCTGTGCCGCCTCCTCATAGGCAGAGTAGATCTTGCCGCGGCGCAGTGCCTTCAGGCGACGGAGCAGTGCATCCTCGACGAACGCATTCTGGCTTTCTGCCGCACCGTTTGCGACAGCCTCTCTCAACGCATCGGCAACGGACTGACGTACCTGCCAGCCCTGAAAACCGTGAGACAGCTCATCGGGTAGCCCCGGTGGGCGGGACGAGGGAGGCGGAGGAGCCGCCCCACTCCGCCGTGAGACCCAGGATGGGCAGGAACGCGATCTGGCTCACGGCCACCCGCTGCCGGGTCTTGGGATTCCAGACGTACTGGAAGACGTTTGGGCGGTCGTATGCGTTCTGCACGCCGGCGAAGAGGAGGA
>PXFI01000306.1 GCA_003564295.1 Gemmatimonadota bacterium
CCCAGCTCCCGCTGCTCCTTGGGTGGACGACCGCGTCGCGGCATGGCAGCTTGCCTCCGTTGGATGGCAAGATACGGCCTCCGCAATCAGGGGTCAAGACTAAGTGAACGGTATTGGGGGTAGGGCCGATTCCACCTCCTGAAGGATTTCAATTGGCAGGGTGCCCACATCTCCCTCCAAAGTCTGACCGCAGCTTCGGGATTGCCTGGACCATCGTACAGCGGGCCCGCTCGTGTCAAGCTTCTATCGAACGGAACCGCCTCGCCGTGGACGGGCGGTTACCCTCCGCCTCCCATCCTTCACCCATCCTTGTTTGGCACTGGCTCGTCTGGGTCAGGGATCAGGACCCGTGCCTCTATCTCTACCTGAAAATCCATCCTTCTCCTCCCCCTTGGTGAATCCCTCGGAGCTTCCCGTGGGACTAGTCTATTTGTGAAAGGGGAGATGCCTGGTTGCACGGCCTCCTGATTGTGGCGTCGCCGAGAGGTGGAAGGGCGTCTTCCTGACGTGAGTCCCATAATCGCGTTTATCGCGGAGGAAGACCCATGAACACCTGTTTCAAGCGGATCCAGGCCGTCGCCCTCCTCGTGAACCTGGCGATCCTGGCGGGTTGTGAGCGGCCAGAGGAGGTCAGAGAGGATGAGCCGGAGGTAGCTGTCTGGCCGGACATGCCGGTGGACACCACCCCTCAAGCCGTATGGGCTCATCTCGAAATCGAGGACTACACCGAAAACTGGGCGTTTTGGCCGGAGAAAGCGGCCTATTACCAGGGCACCGAACCCCACGGGGTTCTCCTCAGCACCTACCTGAACGAAGCAGCGTTGAGTGGACTCCTCGATCTCCAGAACCGGAACGATGAGGAGGCTCTCCCCTTCGGTTCCATGATCGTGAAGGACAACTTCTCCCCGGACAGCTCACTGGTCTCCGTGACCATCATGTACAAGGCCCAGAACTACAATCCTGATCACAACGACTGGTTCTGGATGAAGCGCCTGGCGGATGGAACGGTGGAAGCGGCGGGCCGGGTTCAAGGGTGCATCAGCTGCCACGCGGCAGCGGCGGAGACCAGAGACTACCTCCTCACGCCCCTTCCCGGAGAAATCCAGAACCACAGGTAGCCAACCCTTTGCCATGGCCAGCGGGCTGACGTTCCTTCCCCGGCTTCATCGGAACAGTGCCCCGTCACCGCAATGAGGCGGGAGCTCGAGAGGGCGGGATTCCGTTCAAACCCAAGAACCTTCCCTTGCAGATCAAGGAGGCTCGGGATGAGAAGCGAGACACGTTCAGTTCCAGTCCTTCCGACGGGGCGCCTCGGATTCATGATGGCCATGGCGGCCCTGATGGCCATGGTCCTTGGTCCTTCCGTGTCCGCAGGCCAGGAGGAGGTGTCCGATGAGACGATCACTCGGGCCATTCAGAGCGGGTGGCTGGACGATTTCGCCGTAGACCCCGAGCACCTGACCCTGGAGGTACGGGACGGGGTCGTCACGCTGGAAGGAGAAGTAGAGAACCTCCTGGCCAAGGAACGGGCGCGGCGGATTGCCGAGACCATACGGGGGGTTCGCTCGGTAGTGAATCTCATCGCGGTCCAACCGGGGCGATATCGAACCGACCATGAGATCCGCGAAGACGTGGAAGAGGCCCTTCTTGCTGATCCGGCCACCTACGGCTTCAGGATCCTGTCCGAGGTGGAGGACGGGGTGGTCACCTTGTCGGGGACCGTGAACTCGGATGCTGAGCGACGCCTTGCGGAGTCCCTGGCAAGGAGCGTCCGGGGCGTACGCGCCATCGACAGCCGGATCGTCGTGGATCCACCCGACATGCGGGGAGACAGGGAGATCGAGCGAGAGGTGCAGCAGATGCTGCGTTGGGATGTGCTGGTGGATGACGCTCTCCTGGCGGTCCATGTTCTCGATGGTGAGGTGACTTTGAGTGGTGTGGTGGGCAGTGCGGCCGAGAAGGGCCGAGCCAGGCTCAACGCGTGGGTACCCGGGGTGAAGTCTGTCGATGCTACCTACATCACCGTCGCCGAGTGGCTCCGGGATGAAGATCTCAGGAGGGACAAGTACGTCCACACTCCCGACCACGAAATCGAAGAGGCGGTAGAGCGAGCCCTTCTGCTCGATCCAAGGGTGTTGGGCTCCGACGTGTTCGTCGACTCGGAGCAAGGGGTTGTGACCCTGGAGGGCACCGTACCGACCCTCCGGGCCCGGAGGGGGGCCGAGCAGGTCGCTTGGAGCACCGTGGGAGTCGTGTCTGTCGATAACCAGCTGGAAGTCAGCCCTGCCGATCTCCATTCCGATGCCCACATCGGCATGAGAGTGCAAGAAGCCATTGAGCGCGACGCTCTGCTGGAGGAAGAAGACATCACAGTCTCTGTGGCGGCAGGTATCGTGACCCTCCAAGGGTCGGTGGCCTCGTACTTCGAACGTGCCCAGGCTGATCTTGTGGCTTCACGAGTGACAGGGGTAATGGAGGTCCACAACTTTCTGGACGTGGCCGATGAAGCCAGGCCATTGCTGTACGATCCCTTCCTCCAGGATTTTGACCCGGCGGCATTTCCCTGGTACCACTTCGAGCCGGTTCCCAGCCGTGTCTCCGACGAAGTCATCAAGGAATCCATCGAAGAAAGACTCTTCTGGAACCCTTATGTAGAGAGTGGTCTCGTGAGGGTCACCGTGGAAGATGGGGTAGCTACCTTGAGGGGAACGGTCACATCCATGCGGGAGAAGTGGGCTGCGACGGCGAGCGCCTTCCGAGGCGGAGCTGTGCGGGTGAACAACCTGCTGGTGATTCCTCGGTAGAGACTGGACATACGTTGGCACAACTTCATGGAGATTGGGGGGCGACAATGGCTGGAAACGGTGGATATGTGCTGTGGTTCGAGGACATCGGATCGGACGACACGAGCCGGGTGGGTGGGAAGAATGCGTCTCTCGGGGAGATGCTCTCGGCCCTGGAAGAACGAGGCATCAAGGTGCCGGGGGGATTCGCCACCACAGCCGAAGCGTACTGGCGCTTTCTGGAGTCGAACGAGTTGGAGGAGGAAATCGGGTCCATGCTCGAGGAATTCCAGGCCGGCTCTCGCTCTCTGGAGGAAGTCGGGGAGAGGGTCCGGGACCTGATCCGTAACGGCGATCTCCCGGATGATCTCGAGGGCGCCATCCGAGAGGCATATGCGGACCTGGGTCGAAGGTACGGTGTCGAGGAGCCCGATGTGGCGGTTCGTTCCAGCGCTACGGCCGAGGACCTGCCGGAAGCCAGCTTCGCTGGTCAACTCGAGTCGTTCCTGAACGTCTCGGGGAAGGATGCCCTCCTCGAGGCTTGCCGGAGGTGCTTCGCGTCGCTCTTCACGGACCGAGCCATTGCCTATCGGGAGGAGCAAGGATTCGGTCATATGGACATCGCCCTTTCTGTGGGTGTGCAGAAGATGGTGCGGGCGGACCGGGGAGGATCAGGTGTGGCGTTCACCCTGGATACGGAGAGCGGTTTTCCGGACGTTGTGGTCATCGATGCCGGTTGGGGCCTTGGCGAGAACGTGGTGCAGGGCACCATCAATCCCGATCGATACACGGTCTACAAACCATCTCTGGAAGATGAGGAGCTCGATCCCATTATCGGCAAGGTACTGGGAGATAAGGGCAAAAAGATGGTGTATGCCGGCAACGGAGAAGAGTCCACCGAGAACGTGGAATCCAGCGAAGAGGAACGGAGATCGTTCGTCCTATCGGATGCAGAGATCCGGCAGCTCGCACGCTGGTGCGTGGCCATCGAAGCACATTACGGCAACCCAATGGACATCGAGTGGGCGAAGGACGGAGACGATCAGGAACTGTACATCGTCCAGGCCCGGCCCGAGACGGTCCAGTCCCAGAAGAAGTCTTCAATGTTGACGACCTTCCGCCTCAAGGAGAGGGGCGAGCGGCTGGTGCAGGGAGTGAGCGTCGGCCAATCCATCACCACGGGTGTGGTTCAGGTCATCGGCAGCGCGGAGGAGATCGACCGCTTCGAGGACGGGTCCATTCTGGTCACGGGCATGACCGATCCTGACTGGGTGCCCATCATGAAGCGGGCCGCGGGAATCGTCACCGACCACGGTGGCCGCACCTCCCACGCCGCCATCGTGAGCCGGGAACTGGGCATCGCCGCCGTGGTGGGCACGGGAAACGCCACGGCAGTCCTGGAAGACGGCCAGGAGGTCACGATCTCCTGTGCGGAGGGTGACGAGGGTCGCGTCTACGAGGGCGCGCTGGAGTACGAAGAGGAGAGCGTCGACCTGAAAGGGGTGCCGAAGACAGGGACTCGCATCATGATCAACATCGCCGCGCCCGAGGCTGCCCTGCGATGGTGGCGACTCCCGGTCCACGGCGTGGGCCTGGCCCGGATGGAGTACCTGATCAACAATGTCATCAAGATTCATCCCCTGGCCCTGACCCGTTTCGACGAGGTCGAGGATGAGGACGCCCGGTCCACCATCGAGGAAATGACCCGGGGCTACGAGGATCGGGAGGAGTACTTCGTGGAGCATCTGGCACGGGGCATAGCCACCATAGCGGCGTCACAGCATCCCGACCCGGTCATCGTCCGCATGAGCGATTTCAAGACCAACGAGTATGCAGATCTTATCGGCGGCCGCGGGTTCGAACCGGAGGAAGAGAACCCCATGCTCGGCTGGCGGGGAGCGTCGCGCTACTACAGTGAGGGGTACCGTGACGGCTTCGCGTTGGAATGCCGGGCCATCCACCGGGTGCGCCAGGCCATGGGGTTTCGCAACGTGATCGTGATGATCCCCTTCTGCCGCACTCCCCAAGAGGGCGATCTTGTGCTGGAGGTCATGGCGGAGAACGGCCTGGTGCGGGGGAAGGACGGCCTCCAGGTCTACGTCATGGCCGAAGTGCCGAGCAACGTGCTGGAGGCTCCGGCGTTCGCCGAGCGTTTCGACGGCTTCTCCATCGGATCCAACGACCTGACCCAGCTCGTGCTGGGGGTGGGCCGGGACGCCGAACACCTTTCCCACCTCTTTGATGAGACGGAAGCTTCGGTACGGGAGATGATCCGCATGCTCATCGAGCATGCCCATGCCGGTGACCGTCCGGTCAGCCTGTGCGGTGAGGCGCCGAGCAACCACCCGGGGTTCGCCGAGTACCTGGTGAGGCAAGGGATCGACTCCATCTCCCTCGCGCCCGACAGCGTGTTGAAGGTCATGGAGGCGGTGGCTGAGGCGGAGCAAAGCTGACGGGGGCTGCCATGGTAGATCGGGAAGCCATCCGGGAAACAGCCTGGCACACCCGCCCGGCCGGGGACGTTGTCCAGGAGCTCGAAACCGACGCCGAGTCCGGCCTCTCCCCCGACCAAGCCGCGGATCGCCTGGAAGAATACGGCCCCAACCGGATCCGCACGGGCGAGATGATGCCCTGGTGGCGCATATTGCTCCACCAGTTCACTGACCCACTAATCTACATCCTGCTCATGGCCGCGGGCGTGTCCGTCCTGATCCAGGAATGGATCGACGCCTTCGTGATCCTGGCGGTGGTGGTGCTGAACGGCGCCATCGGCTTCGTCCAGGAGCTCCGGGCTCGAAAAGCCATCCAAGCGCTGGCGGAGCTGAGCGCGCCCATGGCCCAGGTGATCCGGGCTGGCAAGGAAGAGGAGGTGGAGAGCGAGGACGTGGTTCCCGGCGACGTGGTGAATCTGGCGTCCGGGGGCCAGGTCCCGGCGGACGTACGGCTACTGTCAGTGGATGAGCTGGAGGTGGACGAGTCGGCGCTGACGGGTGAGTCGGAGCCGGTGGCCAAACAGGCGGACCCGGTAGAGGACGAGAAGGCGGTGCCGGGAGACCAGTTCAGCATGGCCTTCTCCGGCACGGCCGTAACCCGGGGTCGGGGGCTGGGGGTGGCGGTCCGCACCGGCGACCTGACGGAGCTGGGCCAGATAGCCGAGGCCACCCAAGAGGTGGAGAAGGTCAAGACACCGATCCAGCAGAAGATGGACTTCCTGGGCAAGGCCATCGGCGTGGCGGTCCTGGTACTCTCGGTGGCGGTCATCGGCATCGGGCTGCTACTTGGCTGGGAGCTCCATGACATCGTACGTACCGCCGTGGCCCTGGCCGTGGGCACGGTGCCCGAAGCCCTGCCCGTGGTCCTCACCGTCACGCTGGCCATCGGTGTGCGGCGCATGGCGCGGCGGAACGCCATCATCAGGTCGCTGCCGGCGGTGGAGACGCTGGGCTCCACCACGGTCATCGGTTCCGACAAGACGGGCACTCTGACCAGCAACGAGATGACGGTGCGGGCGATCCGAACGGCGGATCGTCGTTATGAGGTCACCGGCACCGGGTACTCGGTGGAAGGCGAGGTCCGGGAAGCCGGGGAGGAGGAGGGCGCCGAAGCCGGAGACGAGGAGGACGAAGCACTGCGCATGACACTCCTGGCCGGCCTTCTGGCCAATGAGACGGAAAGGCTGCCGGACGAAGACGAGGAGGTTCTTGGCGATCCCACGGAACTGGCATTGCTGGCCTCCGCAGCCAAGGCCGGGCTCGATGCGGAGGAGACGCGCAATGAGCATGAGGAGTTGGACGTCATCCCCTTCGAGTCGGAGCGCCAATACATGGCGAGCCTCAATCGTATGGATGCCGGCCCATGCATCTTCATGAAGGGCGCTCCGGAGGTGGTGCTCGAACGATGCAGCCGACGCCTGCTTCCTGACGGGCAGGAGGAGGAGCTGGACGCAGAGGCTGCGAAAGAGGCGGCCCACGAGTTGGCGGAGCAAGGTCACCGCGTCCTGGGCATGGCCTTTCGACACACGGACACGGAGAAGTTCGAAGACGCCGACGTGGGTTCTGATCTTGTGTTCGCCGGGTTCCAGGGGATGGAGGACCCCCTTCGGCCGGAGGCGAAGGACGCGGTGGAAGCTACCCAGGGAGCCGGAATCCGTGTCATCATGCTCACGGGGGACCACACCGATACTGCGAAAGCCATCGGTGGCCAACTCGGGCTCATGGAAGACGGGAAAGAGGTACGTGCAGGGCGTGAGCTGGAGGATCTGTCCGATGAGGAGCTCGACAACGTGGTACGTGACGTCCACGTGTACGCCCGCGTCTCCCCGGAGCACAAGCTGAGGTTGGTGGAGCGGCTGAAGGAGCAGGGACAGATCGTTGCGGTGACCGGCGACGGCGTGAACGACGCGCCGGCACTCCAGGCAGCGCACCTGGGCATCGCCATGGGCCAGGCCGGCACGGACGTGGCCCGGGAGGCCTCGGACATGGTGCTGGCCGACGACAACTTCGCCAGCATCACCAACGCGGTGGAGGAGGGCCGCATCGTCTTCGCCAACATCAGGAAGGTCACCTACTTCCTGCTGTCCACGGGCGTGGGCCTGGTGCTCACCATCCTGTCGGCCCTGTTCGCGCCCTGGCCGCTGCCCTACGTGGCGGCCCAAGTGCTGTGGATCAACCTGGTGACGAAGGGGCTACAGGACGTGGCCCTGGCCTTCGAGCCCGGGGAGCCCGGCCTCCTCACCGAGCCGCCGCGGGACCCGCAGGAAGGCGTGATCAACAGGCCGGTCCTGCACCGCATGATCTGGCTGGGCCTGTTCATGTCCATTGGCACCATGGGCACTTTCTGGTGGATCCTCCAGCAGGACGTATCGCTGGAGCTGGCTCGGAGCGTGGCAATGACCCAGATGGTCATGTTCCAGTTCTTCCACCTCTTCAACTGCCGGTCGTTCCACCGCTCCATCTTCAAGGTCAGCTTCTTCAGCAATCCCTACGTGGTGGGCGCGGTGGCCATCTCCCTCCTGGCCCATCTGGGCATCCTGCACCTGCCGTTCATGCAGGCCATCTTCGATACGGAGCCCATTCCCCTTGAGATCTGGGGGATCATCGTGGCAGTGAGCGTCAGCATTATTGTGGCGGCGGAGATCGACAAGTTCTTCCTGCTCCGGCGTGACCGGCGGGAGGCTGATTGATCGAAATGATGTTGAGCGTCATGAAATATAATTTGAGTTATATACTGTGGGTAATAGTATTTCTGCTGCTCATCAGTTGCGGTTCTCCGACCTAAGGGGGGTATCCTATTAGGTGAACCTACCACTACCGGTAGTGTATCAGGGGGCCACCCTTCCGAAGGAAGAACTGCCCCATGGCCAAGTCCCGAAAGAGACCGGAGGACTTCCCCCGCACGCTGGCGGAGCTGGAGGACCGGTTTCGAACGGACACGGCCTGTCGCGAATACCTC
>PXFI01000357.1 GCA_003564295.1 Gemmatimonadota bacterium
AGGGACTGTCCTGGAAGAGGAGGTGACGCTCCACCGCCTCCAGGGCTCGTCGGCTGAGAAGCGTGTACCGGTCCTTCTTCCCCTTGCCGGACCGTATCCGAATGAGCCCCCGGTCCCCGTCCAGATCCTCCAGGCGCAGGCGCACCACCTCGCTCACCCGGAGCCCGCTGGAGTACAGGAGCATGACCAGGGCCCGGCTGGAGGGGTGGCGAATAGCCTTCAGGAGGCTGTCCACCTCCTGGCGGGAGAGGACGCTGGGAAGGCACTTGTGCCGCTTGGGCCGGGGAATGTCCCGGATGGCCTGGGGCCGCCGGAGCACGTTCTGGAAGAGGAAGCGAAGGGCGCTCACGGCCTGGCTGTGGCTGGACCGGGAGACCACCTTATCCTCCACCAGGTACACCAGGTACCGGCGCACCTCCTCCGCCCCGGACTGCCGCAAAGGGACTCGGGTCCATTGGGCGAAGCGGCGCACGTAGCCCAGGTATACCTTCCGGGTCCGGGGCGAGAAGCCCTCCAGGACCATGGCCCGGCTCATCTGGTCCAGGGTCTCTTCGTCGGAGGCGGAGGGGAAGAGGGAGGATGCCTGCTGCCCGTTGGAGGGCGGCGAAGGATGGGAGCTGGACTCGGAAGGAGGAGGAGCTGTGTCGTGGCCGCCTTCGGTCGGACGCACGTTCACTGCCGAGTCAGGATCCGGCGGCGCCGGGAGAACGACATCCGGAAAGGCTTGCCTCAGAAGGGCATCCGTCTCCTCTCCCGCCGGGATGCGCCAGGCCCCTTCCCCGGGGCTCCACTTCCTGCCGGGGATCGTTCGGATGCGCTTCACCCCGGCTGCATCGAAGCGGGGGAAGCGGACAAGATAGTCCCCGTCCCCGGCGGCCAGGACCTCTGGAGGCGGAGCCGACGGGGAGGCTGGCAGGTGCCGGCCCGAAGGGTACCCGGAGGAGGCCGGATCCGGGGTGACCGCCGCGTGGCGCCGGCCCGGAGGCCGACCCGAAGGAGGTGGAGCGTTCATGCCCGAGGATGGGGCACCACCCGGGGCGGTGCCATGGCGGGATGGGCGATTCGCACCGGACTCCGCTGCAGCAATCCCAGCCCCCTCTCCGACACCTTCAAGATCATGGACGTAGTAGTCCACGGACGGGTGGGGAAACAGCCCGCTGGTCCCGGAACCTATGGACTACCCGCCGGTTCCGGGACCTCTTCGCCGTCATCGGGCGGGGGCACCGGACCCCGTCCCAGGACGGACTCCTCCGGAAGCCACTGGCGGAACGCCTCCCCGTAGATGTGCCAAACCGTGACGAAGAGGGCCGCCACGATAGGCCCCACGATGAACCCTACAGCGCCGAAGAGAAAGATTCCCCCCAGGGTGCTGAGCAAGATGAGGAGGTCCGACATCTTGGCGTCCCGGCCGATGAGTCGGGGACGGAGGAAATTGTCCAGGAGGCTCACCACGGTGCCGCACCAGATCAGCAGTCCCAGGGCCGGCACGATCTGCCCCACCATGAAGAGGTAGACCACGGCGGGCACCCAGACCAGGGCCGCCCCCACCGCTGGGATGATGGAGAGGACCACCATCACCGTCCCCCAGAAAGCCGAGCCGGGAACCCCCGCCACCCAGAACGCCAGGCCCGCCAGTCCCCCCTGCAGGATCCCTATGAGGAGGGATCCCTTCAGGGTGGCCCGCGACACGGAGAGGAACCGCTCCAGAAGCTGCCCCTCTTCCTCCGAAGAGAGGGGAATGTAGTAGAGAATCCTGCGGAGGATGTCGCGCCCGTCCAGGAGGAAGAAGTAGAGGGCGTAGAGGAAGATGAAGATCTGGAGAAGGAAGCCCAGTGTTCCTCGGGTGGCGGCCGCCACGGTTCCCATGAGGGCCGGGCCCGTGCGCCCTGCGATCTCGATTGCCTGCTGGATTACCGCGTCCCCTTCCGGGATAAGCTGGTCGGCGAAGGGGATCCTCTCCACCAAGCCACGGAGCCGCTCTAGATGATCCGCCTGGCTCTGGACCCACCCCTCGGCCCCCTGGGCCACCTGCACCGCTTCGGTGGCCACCAGCGCCAGGAAGCCCGCCAAGGGTATCCCGACCCCACCCAGGAGCACCAGTATGGTACCGATGGCCGCAAGCTTATTTCGCTTCTTTCGCCCCCCCAATCGTCGCACCAGCCATCCGTAGAGGGGGTAGGCCAGACCGGCAAAGATGGCAGCCAGCAAGACGGCCAGGATGAACCTCTGGATGACCAGGAGGAAGAGCACGGAGATGCCGGCCACCATGAGGATGAGAGCGGCCCTGCGAAAGCGGAGTGCTCCCGCTGCTGGATCCGGGGAAGGTTTGTCGCTCATGGCTCTCGCTCCTGCCGGGAACGTCTTGTGGGTCTCTCGAGCCCGGGGTCCGAGGAAGATAACCAGCGACAGGCCACCCGCCACCCGTACGGCAGGGTGCCCCGCCATCCGGCGGCCTTTCTGAGCAATACCGGTCCCAGACCAGTCACGGCCTCAATCGGTCCCTGTCACGGCCTCAATCGGTCCCTGTCATGGCCTCAATCGGTCCCTGTCATGGCCTCCAGCCGGGCAACGGAGAGAATCGTCACGGCCCTTCCCTCTTGCCGTAGGATGCCCTGGCTGCGGAGCTCGCCCAGTGCCCGGGCTACGCTCTCCCGGGTGGTGGCCAGGAGTCGAGCCATCTGCCGCTGGGTGTGCGGGAGGAGAAAGCTTGTTCCGTCCTTCAACGCTCCGGTTTCTTGGCCCTGCTCCAGGAGAAGGGAGGCCACTCGGGCAGGAATGCTCATGAGGGAGATCCGTTCCACCGTTGTCACCAGGTGCCGGAGGCGCCGGCCCAGATTCCGGATCACTGCGTCGGCAATCTCCGGGTGCTTCTGGTACAGCCGCTGAAAATCGTCCAGGGAGAGAAAGTACAACTCCGAGTCCTCCGCCACCCTGCCCGAGGCAGGATAGGACCCTCCATCGAAGAGGGGAAGCTCGGCAATGGACTGGACCGGTGTCTCTACGTGGATTACGTGCTCCCTACCGTCGGAGGTGGACCGATAGATCTCCACCTTGCCTTCTACCAGTAAGTACACCCCACGACACGCCTCCCCGGAACGGAAGAGGATCTTTCCTCGGGGAAAGCGACGGGGGACCATTCGCTCCGCCACCAACTCCAGGGCGGCGGGGGAGAGATCACGGAAGAAGGAAGCGTCCCTCAGGTGGCGGACAGGGGATTGGGACACGGGTACTCTGCCTCCTTCGGTCTGTGAGAGACGTCGATCTCGAAAGAACTCCTGCTGCCTGGAAGCGCGGGTGGAACCCGAGACTTGACCCTGGCTCCCGAACGGGTGTAACAGTCGTCACATCCCATTCTCTCTCATTTCCCTATGCTTGAAAAGACCTTTCAAGACAAGGAGAACGGTGCGATGAACGATCTCACCTCGAACACCTCACTCCACCAGTTGGTGGAGCGTTATCCCTTTCTCGTGGACTTCCTCGTCCATTACAACCGGAAGTTCGAGCTCCTGCGGAACCCCCTCATGAAAGCCACCGTGGGGAGGGCCGCCACTCTGGAGCGGGTGGCGGAGATGGGCGGCGTCCCGCTGGAGGAACTGATCCAGGAGATCGCCCGGGAGATCCGAGAACAGACCGGGGAGACCCTTCCGGCCGCAACCGGCGTCCAGGAGCCGGGGCTCGAGAGCCACGGGCCGGACAGGACCGCCCGCATGAAGGAGCTGATCAGGGATCTCCATGCCGGCCTCTCTCCCGACGAGGCTCAGGCCAGGTTTGACGACCTCATTCGGGACGTATCCCCCGAGCAGATCGGGGCCATGGAGGAGCAGCTCATCCGGGAGGGCATGCCGGTACAGGAGATCCAGCGCATGTGCGACCTCCACGTGGCAGTAATGCGAGGAGGGCTGGACCAGCAGGCCGAGGTGACAGCCCCCCCGGGGCATCCCATCCACACCTACATGGCTGCCAACGAGGTCATCTCGGAGCTGGCGAACCGTCTCGGCGACCTGGCCAGTCGGTTACCTGATCATGACCCGGAGCTCCGGACCGAGATGGGCCAGGTGCTGGAAGAGCTCTCCGGTATCCACAACCACTACCTCCGCAAGGAGAACCAGCTCTTTCCCTTCCTGGAGCGGCACGGGATCACGGGACCTCCGCAGGTCATGTGGGGCGTCCATGATGACATCCGCAGGCAACTGAAGGAAGCCAAAGCCGCGGTGGAAGATGGCTCCGCCGAAGAACTCTCGCAGAAGGCTGCGGCCTTTGCCCGCTCCGTGGTGGAGATGGTCTACAAGGAGAACAAGATCCTACTGCCTCTCTCCATGCAGACCCTCACCGGAAGGGAGTGGGCGGAGGTTCGGCGCGGGGAGGACGAGCTGGGGTACGCCTTCGTCGAGCCGGCGGCGCCCATGGAGGCGTGGCAGCCGTCCGGCGGCGGCCTTCCCCTACCCACCGTGCCTTCGCCTGGTCCGGCCGCTGCCCGGGCACCTCAGGCTTCCGGGCAGGAAGAGGCCCTCCTGGACCTGGGCACGGGCAGGCTGAGCCTGGAGCAGGTGGACATGATCCTCCGACACCTCCCGGTGGACCTGTCCTTCGTGGACGCCGACGGGTTCGTGCGCTACTACTCCGAGACGGCGGAGCGCATCTTCCCCCGGACCCCCGGGGTCATCGGGCGGCACGTGGAGGCCTGCCATCCGCCCAAGAGCGTCCATATGGTCAAGGAGATCCTCCGGGCCTTTTCCGCCGGAGAAAGAGACCTGGCGGAGTTCTGGATCGAGATGGGGGGCAAGTTTCTCCACATCCGGTACTACGCCGTCCGGAACCCCGAGGGCACCTACCTGGGGTGCCTGGAGGTAGGCCAGGACGTAACCGGAATCCGGGCCCTGGAGGGCCAACGGCGCCTGCTGGAGTGGAACTGAGGAAGGGAGAGGAGGCTGGCGAAATGCGGGCCGCGCCATCCCAGCTCGCAGCGTCGCTCCCGGCCATGCTACCCTTCGTTGTGGCCGGAAGTGCTCGCCCCGCCTACCCCTCCCTCTCCCGGATCATCACCAGGAGCATCTTGAAGGGGACGGGGGCCGTGAGGGCATGGGGGATGTTGGCGGGGAGGAGTAGCGCCTGCCCTGCCTCCACCCTGTGCACCTCCCCTCCCACGGTAATGGCCGCCGACCCGTCCACGATGTAGACCACGGCGTCGTGGGGGGTGGAGTGCTCACTGAGCCCCTCCCCCTTGTCGAAGGCGAAGAGGGTCAGGGTCCCGGTGGATTTCTTCACCAGGGTACGGCTCACCACCGAGCCCTCCTGGTAGGCCAGGAGGTGAACTAGGAACTGGGCCTCGCCAAGGGGATGCGTGGATTCCTTCTCTTCGGACATGGATGGCTCCCATGAGGGGTGAAGCACGATCCGGGCTCGGGCCCCGGGCGTCCGGTCTCACCGGTCTACCCGGAACCGAGTTTCCCGGTCCCTGGCGGCCCGGCGGGGCTGCCGAGAGGTCCCCGTGGCGGACAGGTGACTCCAACCTCATCTCCTGTGCACATCGCACCTTCTGAAACGTTGCTATGAGTAGGAGGGTAGATACCGCACCCACATGGATGGAGATAGCGCCATGCTGAACCGGAGCCGACTTGCTCTCTGGAGCCTTCCTCTTCTCGCCTTGCAGGTGTCCTCCTGTTCAGACCCCATCGATCCCGGACCCCCCAAGGAGATCACCGAACTTCCCCGGCCCCTCACCGCCGTGGAGGAGCGGGTCATCGACCGCTCCAACGCTTTCGGCTTCGGCCTCCTGAGGCAGGTGGACCAGCGTCGGGAAGTGGACGAGCCCAACACCATCCTCTCCCCCCTCTCGGCCTCCATGGCCCTGGGTATGGCCCTGGAGGGAGCCGACGGTGACAACTACACCGAAATGCGGGACGCCCTGGAGTTCCAGGGCTTCAGCAGGGCGGAGGTGAACGACTCCTACCGGGGACTACTGGACCTCCTCCTGGACCTGGACCCGGCCGTGGAGGTGGGCATCGCCAATTCCGCCTGGAGCCGGCAGGACTTCCCCTTCCATACCAGCTATTTCGATGCCATCACCACCCACTTTGACGCCACGGTCTGGGAGCTGGACTTCTTCGACCCCGCCTCCAAGGACGTCATCAACCAGTGGGTCCGGGAGAAGACGAACAACCGGATCAAGAGCATCGTGGAGGAGATCCGGCCCCTGGACATCCTGTTCCTCATCAACACCGTCTACTTCAACGGAAACTGGACCAACCGGTTCAGGAAGTCGGACACCAGCCCGGCCCCCTTCCGCTTGGAAGACGGCACCCAGGTAAACGTCCCCATGCTGTCGGGACGGATACCCAGGGTGGGCTTCGCATGGCTCGAGAGCGGCCGAGTCATGGCGGAGCTTCCCTACGGCGGCCGGGCCTACCGCATGGTCCTGGTGGTGCCCGGCCACGAGGAGTCGGTGGACGACCTGCTGGGCGTCCTGGACGACGACACCTGGCGCGCCTGGCTGGGCTCCCTGCGGGAGCAATCGGGGGAGATCCTGGTGCAGATGCCCAAGTTCGAGCTGGAGTGGGGCGGCCTCCTGAACGACGCTCTGAAGGCCCTGGGGATGGAGAAGGCCTTCAACCCCGAGGAGGCGGACTTCAGCAGGATGACGCCGGCCACGGACGCTCGTATCAGCCGGGTGAACCAGAAGACCTACATGCGGGTGGACGAGGAGGGGACGGAAGCCGCGGCGGCCACCTCCGTGGCCGTGGGCATAACGTCGGCCCCGCCGGCCGTCACAGTGGACCGGCCCTACCTCCTGGCCATCCGGGAAAGCCTGAGCGGGACGGTGCTCTTCGTGGGGGTAGTGCGGGACCCGCGGTAGCCGGGTGCGGCGGACTGTGCATACACAGCGCCCGGGGGATCGGTGAGCCGGTCCCCCGGGCGTTCAACATCCATCCGCACTACGCCGATTCCTATTCTCCCTCCCCATACCCCAGGAGGATCCGAACCCGGGAGCGGTCATGATCCGCCACCATGAATACCACCCGGCCCAGCGCTTCATTCCGTGCCCAGAGGGATCCATGGTCCCGGTCACCGTCCCGGAGTCGGTGCTCCACCTGAAGCTCGTACCCCTCCGCTTCCAGCCATCCTCTGTAAGAGGCCAGAAGATCCCGGGGGGAACCCTCCGTCTCCCATGCTACGGCCCCCAGGAATCCTTCTTGTGACGCAAGGGAGTAGACCCGTCGGGGGTCGGCGGGCATCCCGCCCAAGCGGGGGACCCAGGCCGGCGGCGCCTGTGCCCCGTCTCCGGCCCCGAACCGAAAGGTCCCTTCCTCCGTCTCCACCACGAGCTCGCCACCGTCCGCGCTGCGCTTCAGGTCGAACCGGACCTGGCCCTCGTTGGAGTCGATGAGGAGGGACCCACCGTCCCCTTCCCGCACCAGGTCGAAACGCACGTGGCCGTCTTTGCCCTGGATGAAGAGGTACCCTCCGTCTCGATCTCCTCTCATGGAGACGGAGACATCGCCCCCTCTGGAAGACGGCTCCCGGCCCCTGGACCCTCGGTCCCCAGCTGTCCGGCTCTCCGGGGGGCGGTCCCTGACCATCCGCTCCAGAGACGCCAGGTCCAGGGACGCAAGCTCCATGAGTGCCTTCTCGGGGGAGGCGTCCTGGGGAAGGTTTCGGAGAAAGGCCAGTCCCTCAAGGGGATCGGCCTCCAGGAGCCTGGCGTGTGACTCGAGCCCTGAGACCACGGCAGCTCCGATCTCCGCAGGCCCCTGCTGGAACTGCCGGACCAGGCCGCCTGCGAACTGCTCCACCTTGCGATGGACGTAGAAAGCCGTCGCACCCGCACCTACGACCCCTATCAGGAAGAGGATCCCCACGGCGATGAAGACCCACCCCAGCGGGGACGGGCCGCTCCGGCTCTTTCCGGTGACAGCTCTCTCGAACTCGTCGTACATGTCAGGCTCCTCTTTCATTCCGCTGCTGCCGGCCGTTCTCGCTGTCCGGGGCGAAGACCCCCTTTCGAACATACTACGGCAAAAGAGGTCCGTTTGTTTTCCGACGCCCCCGGCGGGTCGGACGGTTGCTTGAACGGAAGCCCACGACTATTGCCTCCGCACCCACCGTAACTCAAGATCCCTGGTCCGCCCGGAAGAGCCTCCGGCTCAACACCGGGACGTCGAATACCCTTACCCTCCATAGGACTTTGGATCCGGGACGCCCTCGCCAATTCGTTACCACAGCCATGG
>PXFI01000100.1 GCA_003564295.1 Gemmatimonadota bacterium
AAAAACTCAATGTTTTCAAGGGCTTTCACTGTGCAGCGTATCGGCGAAAGTGACATGACACCCATTTTTCGAATGTCTCTATTCACCCAAACCTCGCCATCGAGCGGCACCCTCGGGGAATCGGCCGGGGGAGGACCCGCGATCACAGGAGCCCCCTCGACAGCGGGCAGGCCTCGTCCAGGAGATCGCCAAGCGGGGCCGGGTCGTACATGATGCGCCAGAACGCGCGGCTCGTGACCGCCGTCACCACCAGGGCGTCACGGACGATGAGCCATTGCCCGCAGCCAGGTTGCTGGCTTCCCGACCCCTTCCCGATCTCCCAGCAGCGGCGAAGGCTCCGGCACGGGGAATAGCAGTCCGTGGCCGACAGGTCCCGTCCGCAGCTCGGACACGTCGGAGTATCGGGCGGGCAGAGGAGAATCCGGCGGCTCATGAGCTGTCCTTTCGGATCTTCTTTCGCTCCGCTTCCTCGGCTGCCAGGGCCCGGCGGTAGGCTTCTTGAAGCTCTGGCCAACCCAGGGCTCGGCCTTCCCGCCTCCACTTGGCCAGGAGGCTGTTGAAGGCCTCGTCTCCGACGGCTGTTAGCATCTTCTTGGCCCATCTCCTACTTGGTTTTGGACGGACCTGTCACCCCCGTCACCCTCATCTCCTGGTTTATTTCGGTGAGGCGTTTTCTATAGGTGAATACGGCAGTGGGGGTGACAGGGGTGACACCCACTCGGCCGAAACGGCGTAACTCACGATAGAGCATCGGTTTGCTCGCTTTCATGGCCGCTGCCCGGGATGCCGACGCCGACCCAGAATTTCCGTCGTTTGCCCTCTTTACCGACCCTTTTCTGTTTCTTGATGGCTCCATTCTCACGCAGCCACTCACCCACATCCCGCCGTGGCGGCTCCACACCCTCGTCCGCTGCCCACTCCGCCAGCAGGTCCTGCAGCTCCCCGGCGCTGATCTCCAGCTCGGCGGCGAAGCTGATGCCCATGTCGGTCTCAAATCGGGTGAGCATGTCCTCGGCGTTCCGGTACGCCAGCGACTCCCTGAGCACAACCTCGGGTTCGGCCAACCCGTGTTCTTGCCAATCCAGACAACCCTGCACCATCCACCGCAGGATGCCCGGCGCTTCAGCCGCCAGCGTTTCGTCCAAGTCCGTGTCCCGGATGCCTTCGTCGAAGACAGCTTCCCACTTCACCACCCGCACCCGGGACCAGATGCCCCGGTCCCGGCCGGCGATCTCCGGTAGATGATTGGTTTGGAGCCATAGGCTATGCGACGGGTCGAATTCCCATGGATCCTCTCTCATCCGCCGGGCCGTGATCCTGTCTCCGCCGGTGAGATTCTTCACACTGGCCTCGTCCAGTTTCACTCGCCGCTGGGTCTCGCTCGCCACCGCCAGCCGCTTCCGAAACAGGGCCGCGCGTACCGTGTCGTGTTCGCGGTGGCGCTGCTCCACTAGGAGGGACAGGTGGACGATGGAGGCGTAGGGACCGAGGGCGCGGAAGATGGCTCGGGTGTACGTGCCCTTCCCGTTTCGGCCCGTGCCGTAGTGGATGATGAGGACGTGGTCCCGCTGGATGCCCACCAGGGCGGCCCCTGCCACCCGTTGCACATAGGCCCGGACCTCCGGGTCCGGGAACCATTCACGCATGGCCTGTTCCCACCGTGGGGCCACCGCGTCCTCGTTCCAGGCGACGGGGCATTGCAGGGTGATCAGGTCCCGGGGATCGGCAGCACGTAGCCTACCCTCCCTCATATCCATCACACCGTTGGCCACACCCAGGAGCCACCCGTCGGCGTCCATTGCTTCATGGTCCAGCGGGATGCCCTCCACACCCCGGGCCAGATCCACCATGCCGGAGATGCCACCACTGTTCAGGCTGCGGACACTGAAATTGAACACGCGGCGTGCCCGGTCGGCGTCCGTTTCGGCGGTGGCCTGTTTCTTGAGGTTGCGCCCCACGTCCTTGGCCAGCTCGCGGACATAGACGTCCCGCTGATCGACAATCCAGTGTCCCGCGTCCTGCGACCACACCAGGAAGTCACCCCAGGCGGGCACGTAGCGCAGCCGGTCGCCATGAAGCTTCACCAGGCGGTCGGCGTTGCCCGTGTCTGAGAAATCCTCCTGCCCGTCTAGCGGCGCGGCCTCCGGGCCCGCATCGGCCACGGCCACCCAATCCCGCAGCCGCTTCACCACCCCCTCGCCCATGATCTCGACGAGGGTCGGTAGTCCCGTGACCCGCTCCCCGGCCTGGAGACGTTGGGCGGTGTCCTGAACGGCCCGGATCCGGTCCTCCACCTCTTCATCCCCAGCGGCCTGGCAGATGGCCCTGACGAACGCCTTCACCTGATCCTGTGACCATCCGGCCCGCAGCAGCGCACCCGCCAGGGCCAGAGATGCATCATGGCGCCCCTTCCGGGGCCAGTGTTGAGCCAGTAGGGCGACGGCGGCCACCTGTTGGACGGCATGGAGAAGAGCGTCTCCCTCCACCCGGCCCGGCCCGTCCTCCCATTCCCAACGGATCTCTTCGCCGCTGGGGTGGACCGACGGCGGGACTATCGTCTGCACTCCGGTCGATCTGATTTCCACCAGGGTGGAGCCGTCGGCGTCCTTCAACTTCGTCGTCCTGGGAATCGGGTCGGCGATGTACCACCGATGGGATGAGGGGTTGCCCGGGCGCCCATGCACCCGCCCGGTCCGGGGGAGAAGCACATCGGCCACGGCCACGGCCTCGGGGCAGTCCAGATCGACGTCCACCAACCCGCCGCTGGGTGCGCCCGTGAGGATTCCCACGTTCTGGCTGTCGTTCCAGTACCGGGGAACCTCCTCTTCCTGGATCCGGAGCTGCGGCCATCCCTTGAGAACGGGTTCCTTCTCGCCCCGGGGGATTGGGATCGGCGCCAGGCCCTCCCGGATATACGCTCGGACGCGATCTTGGATCATGCGGCCCCGGCCGTTATCGCGGTCATCGGTCAACCCTCGTCCCGGGATCCGCCGTTCTCGATCCACGCTTCGAGCTGGCGAGGGTCGTACCTCAGTTGTTTGCAGCCGAGCCTCACGGCCGGGATCTGCCCCGCCCGAGTCAATTCGTACACGCGGTGCAAGCGGAGACCGAGGCGGTCGGCAACCTGGTGGGCGGTGATGAGACGGTTGGGTGTGGCGGTCGTGGCGGACATTGTGGGATCCTCCTGTTCGGTTTCGCGGCTCCGCTGCCTCTACATTGCGACGCTGAGCGAAGCTGTCAACCCCCAGTGCTCTGGGCTCTATCTTGTTGGTCTGTATGTAGATAGGTACGCTGTGGTGTTCTGTGGTTTGCTAGGGTCCAGGGTGGGCAGTTTCACGCGTCCTACACGCGTGAATTGTTACAATCGGGAGCGGCGTTCACTGGCGACGGACCCAGCAGGAGGGGAGGCGACGGCCGCCAGGGAGAATCCCTGCACGTAGAGGGGCCGGGTGTCCGGAACCGGGTTCCGGGTGACTGACGGACTATGGGCGCCCTGGCGCCCGTTTTGGCACTCCTCAGACAACCGGCACAAAACCGGCACAAAATTGGACCGAAAAATGGCTCCCGAGGCGAACCCCGGGAGCCAAAAACCCTTGTGTTTGTTGAATGAGCCGGGAGGGGCTCGAACCCTCGACCTACGGATTAAAAGTCCGTTGCTCTACCAGCTGAGCTACCGGCCCGTACAGGTGCGTAGACGCCCGTGAGAAAAAGGATAACACACCGGGGGACGGCCTGGTACCGTGCTCGCCAATAGAGGCCGGCCCCGATGCTGGTGCATAGACTGCGCACCGCCTTGCGCCCGCCGCGACGCCACGTGCCAGTCATGGCGACGGACACCGGTCACAGCACCGGTTGCCGGCCTGAAGCGCTCGGCCCCTGCCGCACTGTCTGTTGCCGGCCTGAAGCGCTTGGCGCCTGCCGCACTTCTGCGACGCGTTCCCTCAGCCGGGGACCACCTTCACACGCTGCAGAAAGCCCTCGAGCTTCTCCAACCATTGCCAGGCTGCATCGGCGTCTTCGGCCTTGGCCGCCTCCTCCAGGCCGCTGCCCATGTCCGTCACGGGGTCGAGCCCATAGCCGCCCCCACTACCCTTCATGCTGTGGCCGAGCCGACGAATGGTTTCGAAGTCCCCATCCTTAAGAGCGCTCCTGATGGTATGGACGTCCTCCCACCGGTTTTCCAGGTACCCGGGAATCAAGTCGATGATGTCCACATCCACGGCAACGGTGATCGGGTTCTTGTCCATTCGCAGGCTCTCTTGTGTCGGTCGAGGCATGAACCTCTGGCATGATCCGGGGCTCCTCGGTCTCTCGATCAGGCTTCTGTTCTTTCGTCTCGCGACTTCCCCGGGGCTCCTTCCTCCATCGATTCACCCAGGGCCTTTCGGATTCTAGCCAGGAGTACAGACTTCTCAATGGGCTTCCGCAAGTAATCCAGGGCACCCATCTCCAGGCAGCGAGCTTCCACATCGGGAGAAGGCTCCGCTGTGAGGAGGAGGACCGGCGCGTCGATGCGGTGCAGATGCAGGATCTCCAGGAGCTTGAGGCCGTCCAGGCTCGGCATATGGATGTCGGAGAGGATGAGGTCGACGGAGCCCCGTCCCAGCTTCAAGAGTGCCTCGCCCCCGTCGGACGCCTGGATCACCCGAAACCCGGCCAAGGACAGGATCCGGTCCAGCAGCACGCGGGTACTCTCGTCGTCGTCCACCACCAGGACGGTGCGTGGTTCTCCCAGGGTCACCGCCGGCCGGTCCCGGGTTTCGTCGGATTCTGACACCGGCACCCACCCCTCCTCCTCCTCATCGGTGAAGACCTCCCCCCTCAGGGGAGTGAGTTCCTCGAGGAGCACCTCCCGGTAGGCGTCTTCCACCGGGAAAACATGGTCCCGAATCCGCTGAATCGCATGGTCACCCATAAGCTGGCCGCCTCGTCGGCGGAGGATTTCCCGGCATTCCACCCCGGCCTTGCCCTCTGCCATCTTTTCGGCCATCTCCCGATCCGCCCGGATCACCTCGAATACGGCGACCCGGCCCCTGTAGCCCGTTCCCATGCATGCGGGGCACCCTGCGGGATGGGCGGTTTCGGGAGGGAGGTCTTCCGTGAAGCGTCCCAGGAGAGACGCCTCTTGGGAGGAGAGGGGCCGAACCTCTTTGCACTCGGGACAAAGTTTCCTCAGAAGCCTCTGGGCCACGAGCCCGATCACCGTGTCCGCGAGCATGGACCAGGTCACGCCGAGCCGCTCCAGCCGGAGGATGGCTGTGGTGCAGTTGGAGGTATTCATGGAGGCCAGAGCCAGGTGGCCCGCGCCGGCGTATTCCACGGCGGCCTTTGCAGAGAAGAGGCCGCTGATCTCGGACAGGAGGAGGACGTCCGGCTCTTCCCCCATGACGTCCCCGAGCAGCACCTCCAGGGTGGCCCCCTCTTCCTCGGCAACCTCCTTCTGGTCGATCCACGGAAGACGGCATTCCACCGGATCCTCCACGGAAGCCACGCTGCGGCCGTCACCTTGGAGGGCAGACAAGACGGAGTAGAGGGTGGAACTCTTTCCAGACCCCACAGGCCCGGCGGCCAGGAGGAGCCCCCGGTCCTGCCGAGCCAACTCCAGAAGGGTATCCGCCTGGTCCGCTGTCATTCCCAGCTCCGTCAGGTCTCGGGGCTTTCGAGAAGGATCCAGAATCCGGATGGACAGGTTCTCGAAACTGGAGGTGGGAGCTGTGAGGAGCCGCAGCCTGTAGACGTTTCCTCGGAGCACGACATCCATCCGCCCTCTCTGAGGAGTCCGCCTCCTGGCCAGGTCCATGCCGGAAAGGGACTTGAGCCTTGCCACCAGCATCCTACCTGTGTCCTCCGGCATTTCCTGGAGGACATGGAGGTCCCCGCCCAAGAGGGCTCGGGCCGCCACCACTCCGGACTTCCTGGGTTCCAGGATGAGATCGCTGGCCCCCGCTGATGCCGCCCGGCTCAGGAGATCGGTGGCCAGCTTCGCCACAGGGTGGGTTTTCCCCGGATCCTTGTCGGGATCGTAGACCCTCCCCCTGGGGGAAGGGGGAGCCTCGCTTGCCGGACCCCCGGCGGGCCGGGAACGTGTTCCACCCTCCCGTGGGTCTTCTCCCTCCGCCGCAAGGGTGGCCCGCAGGGTCTCCGGAGCAGCCAGGAGCACGGCGAGCTTCCTTCCCCGGGGCAGCGTTCTTCTCAGGTCGTCCAGCAGATCCCAGTCGAAGGGATTGCTCAGGATGAGCGTCTGGGATGTTCCCACGCTCTTCACGGGCACCACCAGCTTGGACTGGCAGTAGGGGCGGGGCAAAGACCGGAAGTCCATGTCTTCCGACTCGATGCTCGCGAGGAAGGGCACGCCGCAGAACTCCCCCAGCATCCGAACCATCTCTTCCTGGGGGATCCCCACCGTCTCACCCCAGGAGAAGAGCCCCTGGGGAGTGACTCCTTCCAGCCCTCCCACCTCCCTATCCAGCTCCTCCTTCAGCCAGATCAGAAAGTCCTTGAAGGAGGTCGAGGGCCGATCCGTCGTCTCCTTCCTGGCCAGGGGATCCCCTTCGTGGGCGCTCATGACTCCTCCTCCCGGGGGGTTGAGTTCCCTGTGTGGGCCTCGGCATCTTGGATCGCCCCGGCCACGGCGGCAAGGGCATCAAGAAGAACGCTCTTCTTGATGGGTTTGGTCAGGTGGTCGTCACACCCCGCCGCCAGGCTCTCCCTGATCTCCTCCACCATGGCGTGTGCGGACAGAGCGAAGATCCGGGTCGGCTCCCGGCCCTGCTCACGCTCCCAGCGCCGGATGGCTCGGGTGGCGGTATGGCCGTCCATGACGGGCATCTCGATGTCCATGAGAACCAGGTCGAAGTCGGCGGCGTTTCGAAACTTCCGGAGGGCTTCCTCACCGTTCTCGGCAAACTCCGTTGTGTGGGAGGTCTTCTTGAGATAGGCCCTCATGAGGGCCCGGTTGTCCTGGGAGTCGTCCACCACCAGGATCTTCAGGGGCCGCACGGGATCCTCAGCTGCGGGCTCGGCAACGGAAACCTCTTTCGGTGCCGGCGTCGGCGCCCGTCTTCCTCCAACCGCCCGGCCGAGAGCGCGACGGAGAGAAGGTCTGCGCACAGGCTTCCACATGTGGGCTGAGATCCCCAACTCCCGTGCCCTGGCTCTTGTGAGAGCACCTCCCTGGGAGGTGAGCATGATGATCCTCGGACGGCCGAGTCCGGAATCCTCGCTGACTGCGCCGGCCACGGAGTAACCGTCCATTCCGGGCATCTGTGCGTCCAGGATGAGGACCCTGAAGGGGTCCCCTGCTGCGGCTCCCTCCCGGAGAGCCTCCAGTGCCGACGGCCCGTCCCGTGCCTCCCGCACCTTCACGCCCCATCCTTGGAGGATCTCTCTCAGCACGAGCCGGTTTGTGGGGTTGTCGTCCGCCACCAGGACCCTGAGACCCGTCAGTGCGGAGGTGTCCACCTTGTCCTCCCTGGAGGGCTCAGTGACGGGGAGGCGCAGGGTGAAGTGAAACATGGACCCCTTCCCTTCTTCGCTCTCTACCCAGATCCGCCCACCCATGAGCTCCACCAATTTCTGACATATGGGCAGACCCAGGCCGGAGCCACCGAACCGCCGTGTGGTGGAGGAGTCCACCTGCATGAACCGCTCAAAGACGTTGTCGATACGGTCCCGGGGGATACCGATGCCCGTGTCCGCTACGGAGAAGTGGAGATCCACCTTATCGCCGGTGGCGAGCGCCCCTTCTCGGCCCTCTCCGGGCGGGACCGAAACCCTCGCCAGGATCTCGCCGGCCTCCGTGAACTTCACGGCATTCCCCAGAAGGTTCGAGAGGATCTGCCGAAGCCGACCCGGGTCTCCCACGACCCAGGATGGTACGCCGAGACCTATCCTGACTCTCAGCTCCAAGCCCTTCTGCTGAGCCGAAGAGGCGAAGACCTCCGCCGTGTTCTCCAGCAGGTCCGTCAGGTTGAAGCCCACCTCCTCCAGGTCGAGGCGGCCCTCCTCCACCCTGGCAAGATCAAGGATGTCGTTGATGAGGGCCAGGAGGTTGTCCCCGGACTGCCGGAACACCCGCACGTACTCCCGCTGCTCGGGCGAGAGGGGGGTTTCCCAGAGGAGGTCCGCCATGCCGATGATGGCGTTCATGGGAGTCCGGATCTCGTGGCTCATGTTTGCGAGAAACCGCTGCTTGGCCTTGCTCGCCTC
>PXFI01000246.1 GCA_003564295.1 Gemmatimonadota bacterium
CCCGTATCCGGGACGTGGACACCAACGCCGCCGGGCGCTGGTACGTCCGGGACCGGGCCGAGGAGTTCGTGGTGGAGATCGACCGGACGGCCCTGGCCCGCTACGACCTCACGGTGCAGGAGTTCGTGAGCCGGATGAACGCCGTCATCCGGGGTCAGACGGGACAGTCCCTCCTGAAGCTGGGGGGCGACGAAGTCCGGTTCGACGTGAAGGTGGAGGGCTTCCGCACCGTTGATCTCCGAGAGCTCCAGGAGACCATCATCACGGGTGCCAGCGGCACGGGAATCCGCATCGGCGACGTGGTGCGGGTGGAGCCCATGGTGGTCATGTCCCGTATCCGCAGGGAGAATCAGCAGTACGAGCGCACCGTGGCCTACGAGTTCCTGGGCCCCACCCGTCTGGGAGATGTGGTCCGGAACGCGGCCATCGAGGCCACCGTGCTGCCGCCGGGCTACACCATCCGGGACGGTTCGGTCTGGCGCTGGGCCCAGGAGGAACGGGGGCAGATCTATCTCGTAATGGCCGTGTCCATCCTCCTCATCTACATGGTGACGGCGGCCCTCTTCGAATCGTTGAAACAGCCCCTTTGCGTTCTCCTCACCGTTCCCATGGCCCTCATCGGCGTCTTCCTCATGTTCTTCTACGCCAACGCCACCTTCACCCGGGAGGCCTACATCGGCGTCATCATGATGGGGGGGATCGTGGTGAACAACGCCATTCTCCTGGTGGACCACATCAACCGGGTCCGAAGGGAGGGCGGCCTGTTCCTGGAGGACGCTATCGTGAAGGGCACCCTGGAGCGGGTCCGCCCCATCCTCATGACCACCACCACCACGGTCCTGGGCCTTCTCCCCCTGGTGCTGTTCAGCCAGGGGGCCGACAGCAGAATCTGGAACGCCCTGGCCTACGCCCTCATCGGCGGGCTCCTCTCGTCCACCCTCTTCGTCCTCACCACCACGCCGGCCCTCTACTACATGTTCGAGCGGGGGCGGGAAGCCCGAGCCTCCTGATTTCGAGGCCTGAGGCGGCGTTCGCCGTTGGAGTTGCCGGCGGGGATGCGGCCTGAGAAGGCTTGTCCGCTGGAGCCTGGGAGGCACGGGAACGGCACGCAGGAGGGCTCGCCGCTGGAGCTGCCGGCGGGGCCTGGGAGGAGGTCCGGGAGGAGGTCCGGATTGCTATGGGTCCTGGATCCTCCTCGGGCCCTCCTGCTCCCGGACGAAGAAGAGGGCGTCCAGGTACTGGCTCCAGGTCCGCTCCTGGGTGAGGTGGCCGTCGGGGCGGGCCAGGAAGGGTCCGCCGGCCCAGGTGCCTTCCTCGGCGGCACGCCGGAGATCCACCATGGCGAACTCGTAGCCGGCCGCATGCATCAGCTCCTCGAACTCCGGGAGGGGGTGCTGGTCGGGGACGATGCCGCCGGCGTAGCTCTCCCCGCCCCCATACGACGTCATGGCAATGGCGAAGCTCTCCTGGCCCAGAGCGTCCCACACCACCTTGCCCATGCGGGGCCCGGTCCAACCGTAGTCATAGGGCGCCGGTTCCCGCATCACGTGGGAGTTGGCGGCCCACGCTATGATCTTGCGGTCCGGATAGCGTTCGTTCGCCAGCCATAGCAGGCGCTCCCCCATCTGGTAATTGCGAGAGCACTCCGGTTCACGCCGATCGCCGAGGCCGCCGTCCGTCCGGGCCGCACATCCCGCGCCCCGCAACGCCTGGGCCCAGAAGCGGGCGTCGTCGCCGGGCGTCGCCTGGAGGGCGGCCACGGTCTCGTCCACCGCCTGGAAAAACGCCTCGGCTGTGGCCGAATCGGCCAGGAATGTGGTGATCGCCGCCATATCGGGAGGGTATCGGGGCGCCTGGGCCGCCAGCCGTTCCAGGACGCCGTACTCCGGCGTCTCCGGGTCCGCCAGGGGTCCAGGGAGGCCCTGGTCCCGGAGGAAACGGCTCAGCTCTTCGGCGAAGAGTGGCGCCGTGTCTCGGATGGACGGGTACAAGTGCGGCCGGTAGCCGAACCCCGTCACTTCCAGGGGCCGCTCTCCCAGGGCCTGTTCGCCCACGTAGGCCATGAGGGATTGCATCTGTTCAGTACTTGACCAGAAGGCCCAGTTGCCTAACCGGAATGCATTCCGGGGGGGGACGCCCGCCAGGATGCTGTCCCAGGCCAACGTCATCCCGTACAGCCCTGCCTCGAAAGCCAGCACGTCGAAGCCCAGTTCCTGGTGGAGGAACTTCACCAGCCGGGAGCGGGCCAGGAAGTCGGTGCCCGACGCGTGGTCGGCTTCCCCCAGCAAGACCAGGCGGACCCCCTCCAACGCCTCCCGGAGGGGCTCCAGATCCCTGAAGTCCAGGTCCTCCGGCGAAAGGGTCCGGACCGGCATGGCGTTCTCCCGGAGCCACGCCACCCGGGGGTCCTGGGCCAAAGCCTTCCGACGCTCCCTGACCTGGGCCGGAGGCTCCACGGATTCGATCCAGACCCTCGCCGGTACGCTGGATACGGTCTGGGACCATACATAGAAGCCATCCAGGACCAGGATGTAGGATCCGTCTCTGGTGGCCTCCCAGGAGATCCTTCGCCGCGGTGGACCGGGATGCTGCCATTCGAGGCTCTCCATGCTGCTCAAGGGCCTGGAGAGGGAATCCCCGGGAGCCAGGAGCCCGATCTGGAAGCCCATGACCTCTTCCCGGTCGCCGTCCATCTCCACCACGGCTCGCACGAACTCCCCCGCCTGGAGTTCCACTTCAAGGCGCTGGACTTGGTTTATCTCCACATGGCCCTGCCATGGATGGGTGAGGCTGAGCTGAACGGGATCCTGGGCGGAGACGTGCCAGGGGAGCGTCAACAGAAGGCCCCCGAGGGCCAGCAGCATAGAAACGGACATGGGCTTGTGGGTCATGGGTCTCTTCTCGGCGGGTCTGAAGGTGCCGGTCCCCCTTCCTGGCCCGGGGTGGGGCCGGGCCGGGGGTTCGGTCACGGTTCATTGCAGCTTGTGCTTGGCGATGAGGCGGTTGAGGCGGGGTCGGGAGACCCCCAGGATCTCGGCGGTCCGGGACTTATGCCACCCGGTGGCCTCCAGGACCCGCAGCACGTGCTCGGCCTCCATCTCCTCCAAGGCGCGGAGAGGGGGGTCTTCCGTGTTCGTCGCCCCGGACAGATCCAGGTTCCGGCTCTGGATCACGTCTCGGGTGGCCAGGACCAAGGCCCGGGTCAGGGTGCTTTCCAACTCCAGGACGTTGCCGGGCCAGCTGTGGGCCTTGAGCTTCCCCAGGGCCTCCTGGGAGAGGGAGGGACAAGGCCGGCCCAGGGCATGGCTCGCCTTGCCGAGGAGGTGCTCGGCCAGCTCGGGAATGTCCTCCTTCCGCTCCCGGAGGGGCGGAATCCAGATCTCCAGGACCCGGAGACGGAAATAGAGGTCCGGAAGGAAACGCTCCTCCTTCATGAGAGCTTGCAGGTC
This sequence comes from Gemmatimonadota bacterium, assembly GCA_003564295.1. Classification (GTDB taxonomy): domain Bacteria; phylum Gemmatimonadota; class Gemmatimonadetes; order Longimicrobiales; family Gaopeijiaceae; genus PXFI01. The sequence continues at coordinate 3,450 of PXFI01000246.1, forward strand.
CCGCTGGGTCGAGGCGATGATCCGGGCATGGGTGGGCTCGGGCCGATCGGCCCCCACGGGGTAGAACGCCTGCTCCTGGAGGACACGGAGAAGCTTGGCCTGGAGCTCCAGCGAGGTGTCGCCCACCTCGTCCAGGAAGAGGGTTCCGTTGCCGGCCATCTGGAACCGGCCCGTCCGGTCCGCCCAGGCCCCCGTGAACGCTCCCTTCACGTGGCCGAAGAGCTCGGATTCCAGAAGTGTGGCGGAAAGGGCCGTGCAGTTCACGGGCACGAAGGGTTCGGAGGCTGCAGCGGAGTTGAGGTGGATGGCCCGGGCCGTGAGCTCCTTGCCGGTCCCGCCTTCTCCCCGGATGAGGACGTTCACCCGGCTCGTGGCCGCCTGGCCCACGATCTTGAAGACCTGGATCATGCGGGGGGCCCGGCCCTTGAGACCGTCCAGCCCATATTCCTTCGGATTGTCCGAGGCCTCCCGGGGGCCGGTGGGGGAGGAAGGCCCGTGCCGCTGGGAGCATTCGGCCATGCACCGCTCCAGCACCTTCCTGAGCTCCCGGAGGTCCAGGGGCTTCACCAGGAAGTCTCGGGCTCCCTCCCGCATGGCCTCCACCACGGTGGACATGTCGTCGTAAGCGGTCATGAGAATCACGGCTACCGTAGGATCCTGGCTCCGGACCCTCCTGAGGAGCTCCACCCCGTCGATCTTCGGCATGCGGACATCGGTGAGGATCAGGTCCGCCGGGTACTCTTCCAGGAGATGAAGGGCATTGGCGCCGTCCAGGGCCGCACGGACCTCCAGGCCCGGCCGCTCCAGGGCATCAGCCAGGGACTCCCGAACCGAGGCGTCGTCATCGACGATCAGGAGGCGCATACCACTCCTTCCTCCGGTATCCCGGTCACAAGCCATGCAGGGGCTCTCAACATCGAGGACCCGGAACAGACCAATCCCGCTTTCCGGCGAGAGCGGGGAGCGCTCCCGCTCCCGCCTCTGACTCTAGCCAGTTTCGTGCCCAAGAGAATACCCATGTGGGACAAGGGATTCTGCGCCCCCCTGCTGCCGGAGGTGTTGCGAAGCGTTACAGTTGGTGCAACGATGCGGAACGATTGGACGCCTGGCCGGACACCCTGAGCCTGCCCGCCGCACCCCTCTTTCGCTGCCGCTTCGGGTCTCTTGACTATTGCGGGACGGGCACCCGACACACCACAATTCTCCCATACGTCATAGCGCGAAGGGTCCGTGGGCCTCTTGTTTCCGGGAGACGAGGGGCTCCGTGCGTCGTCGCCCCTGGCGGAGGCAGAGCCATGACCGAAGCGACCCCCGAGGTTCCGTCCAGGCCCAGGGTGGGCCCCTACAAGCTGCTCGAGCTCCTGGGGGAAGGGGGGATGGGAGAGGTGTGGCTGGCGGAGCAGATGGAGCCCGTCCATCGCCGGGTAGCCCTCAAGCTCATCAAGCGGGGGATGGACACGGACCAGGTGGTGGCCCGCTTCGAGGCCGAGCGCCAGGCCCTGGCGGTCATGGACCACCCCGGCATCGCCAGGGTCTTCGACGCCGGCGCCACGGAGGACGGCCGGCCCTATTTCGTCATGGAGCTGGTCCAGGGTGTGCCCATCACGGAGTACTCGGATACCCACCGCCTCTCCCTGGACGAACGGATCCGCCTGTTCGTTGATGTGTGCCGGGCCGTGCAGCATGCCCACCTGAAAGGGGTCATCCACCGGGACCTGAAGCCGTCCAACATCCTGGTGACGGTGAAGGAAGACGAGGCCGTGGTGAAGATCATCGACTTCGGCATCGCCAAGGCCCTGGGCCACGACCTCACGGACCGGACCCTGGTCACCAGGGTGGGCCAGATCGTGGGAACCCCGGCCTACATGAGCCCGGAACAGGCGGAGATGTCGGGCCTGGACGTGGACACCCGCACCGACGTCTACACCCTGGGCGTCACCCTCTACGAGCTCCTGGTGGGGGCCCGGCCCCTGGAGTTTCCCTCCGGAGCCGACGAAGCTGTGCGCTACATCATCCGCAACACCGAGGTGCCCAGGCCCAGCACCAAGCTCACCACCCTGGGAGAGGCCCGGGACACCATCGCCCATCGCCGGCGCACCACGGTGGACGTTCTCAGGAAGAACCTTCGGAGCGACCTGGACTGGATCGTCCTGAAGGCCGTGGAGAAGGACCGGACCCGGAGGTACGACACGGCCAACGGCCTGGCGTGGGACCTGGAGCGGCACCTGAAGCACGAACCGGTCCTGGCCCGCCCGCCCTCCGCCCGCTACCGGGCCGCCAAGTTCGTCCGGCGGCACCGCATGGGGGTGGCGGCCGGAAGCGCCGTGGCGGCGGCCCTGGTCCTGGGGTTTGCCCTGGCCACGGTGGGGATGCTCCGGGCCCAGCGGGCAGAGCGCCGGGCCGAGGCGGAGGCGGAAGCGGCCAACAAGGTGGCGGAGTTCCTGGTGGAGCTTTTCCAGGTGAGCGATCCCTCGGAGGCCCTGGGCAACAGCATCACGGCCCGGGAGATCCTGGACCGGGGGGCGGATCGGATCGAGAGGGAACTGGCGGACCAGCCACCCCTCCAGGGCCGCCTCATGGAGGTCATGGGAAGGGTCTACACCAGCCTGGGGCTCTACGGGGACGCGGAACCCTTACTCCAGCAGAGCCTGGGGGTGCGGCGGGGAGCCCTGGGAGATGCGAGCCCGGACGTGGCTTCCGGTCTCCATGCCCTGGCCTGGCTATACCGCACCCAGTGGCGCCTGGACGAGGCCCTGCCCATGGCCCGGGAAGCAGCGGAGCTCCTGGAGAGGTTCGCCGGGCCCGGGGACCCGGACTTTGCCCGCACCCTTCAGCTCCTGGGCATGATCCAGCGGGACCAGGGCAACTTCCAGGAAGGAAGGGCGAACCTGGAACGGTCCGTGGCCATCCGGGAGGCGGCCCTGGGGCCTGACCACTCGGACGTGGGCGAGGCCCTCTACCACCTGGGTTGGCTGTCGTTCAGGGAGGGGGACTACGCCCAGGCCAGGGCGCTGTACGAACGGTCCTGCGCCATCGCCGAGCAAACGAGGGATCCCGATAGCCCCGAGTTGGCCTGGTGCTACAACGACCTGGGGATCGTGCTGGAGAGGCTGGACGAGGGGGAGGCGGCCATGGGGTACCTGGAGCGAGCTCTGGCCGTCTTCGAGAAGGTTCTGAGCCCCGACCATGCCACTCTGGCGGCCATCCACAACAATCTGGGCGGCCTCTGCTGGCGAAACGGCGACTTGACCGCGTCCCGGACCCATTACGAGAGAGCCCTGGCCATCCGGGAGGTGACGTTCGGGCCGGAGCACCCCGAGACCGCTGCCGCACTGATGAACCTGGCTCTTCTCAGCCAGAGCGAGGACGACTACCAGGAGGCCTACGACCTGTACCGCAGGGCCCTGGCCATTGATGAGAAGACCCTGGGACCCAACTCCATGCGGGTGGCCACCACCCTGGGCAACCTGGGATTCCTTCTCCGTGTGGTGGGGGAGTACGGGGAGGCCCTGGAAGCTCTCAGCAGGTCGCTGAGCATCAGCGAGGAGACCCTGGGCCCCGAGAGTCCCGAGCTCCTCTCCATCCTCAACAACCTGGGCTACCTCTGCCGAGACATGGGGCGGCCCGGGGAGGCGGTGGGGTTCTGGGAGCGAGTCGTGGGCATCACCCTGGAGACCTTCTCAGAGGAGAGCCCCCGCGTCGCCGGGGCGAAGACCAACCTGGCCGGGGCCCTGAACGATGCGGGTCAGTTCCAGCGGGCCCTGGCCCTGGCCCGTGATGCGGGGCGTCTAGGAGCGGAGCATCCGGATGCGTCCTGGCTAGAGTTGCCCTACTGGGAGGAAGCCCGTGCCCTGTTGGGGCTGGGGGAGGCAGAGGCCGCCGATTCCGTCTTCGCTCTGGCCCTGGAGGTTGTCGAGGGGCAAAGCGGGCCAGAGAGCGGGTATCTGGCGGAACTCCAGGCCCGGAAGTTTGCCATGATGGGGGACCTGGCCCGGAGCCTGGAGTGGTTCGAGGAGGCGATCCGGCGGGGACACCGCATCCTCAGGCTCGTGCGTACGCCGGAACTGGAGCCCATCCGGCGCCTGCCGGAGTACGGACCCCTGGCCGAGGAGATCAGGGTGGTGCTGCGCAGGTGAGGGAGGAGATCGCAGGCGGGGCCAGGACCTGGGCGGTTCCGGCGGGGTCAGGCCGGTCCGGCAACAGGCTCCTGGCCAGCCCCTGAGCCCCTCTACTCCACCGGATACCCGCTCCTCTGCCAGCCGACGAAATCCCCCGCCAGGTGCCGAACGTTGGTGAAGCCGTTCTGCCGCAGGTAGGCCTGCGCCCAACGGGCCCGGGGGCCCACCTGGCAGTAGACCACGATCTCCCGGTCCGCCAGCTCCTTCAGCTCCTGGATTCGGGAGGGCACCTGTCGATCCTCCAGGTTGAGGGCGCCGGGGATGTGGCCCATCCGGTACTCGACGGGGCTGCGGACATCGAAGACGATGGGGGCGGCCTCCGTACCCAGGCGGGCCAGGAGCTCCCCGGGGGTAATGGTGGCTGGAGTCTGGGACGCCGCGGGCTCCGGCGTCGATGGCGCTTCTGAGCTGACTTCCCCGGGCGTGACGGCCTCCGGCTCGTCGGAGCTGGCGGCGCAGGCAGCCAGGAAGGGAAGAACCAGGGGGAGACTCAGGATCAGGGGGAGGAGGACTCGACGCTGCATCAGATCCCTCAAGGCCACC
>PXFI01000225.1 GCA_003564295.1 Gemmatimonadota bacterium
CCGATGGCTTCTACCTCACCCTCCAGGCGCGGCCGGACCTGGACTCCCGCTACACCGCCCTCGGCATTGTGGTGGCCGGTGACCACCGGCTGGATGATCTGGTGGAGGGGGAAGAGATCCGGAGCGTCCGCATCCTCCGTGCCGGTGAGGCGGCCCGGGAGTTCGCCACCGACGACGAGGCCTTCCGGAGGCTACTGGAGGAAGGGGGGCAGGGGAGGTAGCCCCTGCCCCCGTTGGCCCTCAGCCCGGTGGCAGCCTCACCGGGCACAGCCCTCCATCGTCCGTGCAATCTGGAGCGCTGATGGTTCGTTCGAAGAGCTCGAAGATCCTCCGGTACTCGTCGGTCCAGCCGCTGGGCGCCACAAAGCCGTGGTTCTCCACCGGATAGACGGCCATCTCCCAGTTCTCCTTACCCAGCTCGATGAGGCGCTGCGCCAGGCGCACCACGTCGGAGAAGTGGACGTTGGTGTCCACCATGCCGTGGGCGATGAGGAGGTGTCCCTTGAAGTTCTCGGCGAAGTAGATGGGGGAGGACCTCTCGTAGGCTTCGGGGTCGTCGTGGGGGAGGTTCAGGATGTTGCTGGTGTAGCCGTGGTTGTAGTGGGCCCAATCGGTCACGGACCTGAGGGCTGCCCCGGCGGTGAACACGTCGGGTTCTGTGAAGAGGGCCATGAGGGTGATGAACCCGCCGTACGAACCCCCATAGATGCCGATGCGGGCGGGGTCGACCCCCTCTTCCCGTACCAGGTACGCAGCGCCGTCGGTGTGGTCCGACAGGTCCTTCCCCCCCATCCAGCGGTAGATTGCCGTCCTCCAGTCTCTGCCGTGCCCGGCGGACCCACGGTAGTCGATGTCCAGGACCGTGTAGCCGAAGGAAGCCAGGAAGTGGTGGAACATGTATTCCCGGTAATAGCTCGACCAGAAGTTGTGGACGTTCTGGAGGTACCCGGCCCCGTGGACGAAGATGACCGCAGCGCCGTTGGGCTCGACCCCCACATCCGACGGGCGGTAGATCCGAGCCGGCACCTGCACGCCGTCCCTGGCGGGGAAATGGACGATCTCGGGCTCGACCCAGGGATAGGTGAGCCATTCAGCGGTGGGGGAGACGGTGACCTGGTCCAGCTCCGGGTCGGGGCGGAACGGGGCCACGAAGAGCTCCTCGGGCCGGTTGGGCCTGGAGAAGGAAACAGCCATCCTCCCCCCGTCCGGCGAGAGGGTGACCCTGTAGCCCCCGGAGCCCGTGGTGACGGCCGTGCGGCGGGAGCCGTCGAACTCCATGGTGTAGACGTGTCGATCGAAGGGTGAGGTCTCGTTGGTATGGAGGAGGAACCGGCTCCCGTCCTCGGGGATCTGCACGCTCAAGACCTCCCATTCTCCCTGGGTGAGCTGAGTCCTCCCCGAGCCATCGGAATTCACGGCGTAGAGATGAGCGAAGCCCGTGGCCTCGCTCACGAAGTAGGCCCTTTCCGAGGCGGGCAGCCATCCCAGGCAGCGGAAACATGGACCCCCGACCCATGCTTCGTCGTGGAGGGTGTCCAGGATCGTCAGCTCTCCCGTGGCGGCCGCCACCGAGAAGATCCAGCGCGTCTTGTTGTCGGCGGAACGGCTGGCCAGGAGGCCATGGGTGCCGGCATCGTTCCACTCCACGAAGAAAGCTGACACCCGTTCGTCTTCAGGAGACAGGTCGAGCCAGGTCATCTCCCCCGTGGCCACTTCCAGCATCCCGACCCGCGTCTCGCCCTGGGCGTCTCCCACCTTGGGGCGGGTGTTCAGAGGCTCCGTATACCCCGACTCGGTGATCCAGTCGGGCACCATGGTGTTCCGGGCCCCTTCTGCGGGTCTCATGGCCGTGACCATGACGAAGGCCCCGTCGGGGGATGGCACCAGGGCGGCGACCCGCTCCCCTCGGGCCAGGTACACCGGCTCCGGCTCCCCTTCTCTCATCCGCTCCTGCCGGGCTTCACGCTCTTCCCGGGCCTTTCTCTGAAGCCGGATGTGCTCGAAGAGCTCTTCCTGCTGAGCTTCGAGGAAGGCACGGTGCCCCTGGGGCTCGGGGTCCTCCCCGGGGGCCGGGCCCGTCCGGATGTCCGTCAGCTGTCGAAGGTGGAACCCCTCCAGGCTCATCTCGAAGACGTTGTTGTCACGGTTGAAGAAGATGGACCGGCCGTCGGCGGAGAACCGGGGTGACGATTCCGCCTCCTGGGTTCGGGTGAGGCGGGTCACCTCCATGGAGCTACGGTCCACCAGGTAGAGGTCACCACGGATGGAGGAAACCCTGAGTCGGCGATCCGGGGAGAGCTCTCCGGGGGCGAAGAGAACGGCCAGGGAGTCGGCGGCTTGTTCTTCGATCTTCTCCGGTTCCCCCCCTTCGGCGGGAACCCTGTACAGATCGGCGTCGTCGTGCCAGGCGCGTCCGCCGGGGAGCCACCGGAAGTAGATCGACCGTGAGTCGTCGGTCCAACGGATGGCGGAAGGAGAGACCCCCACCAGCTCCGGCCCCCTCATGATGGATTGGATGGTGAGGGGGAAGTCGAAACGGACGGCGGGCTCGGGCTCGGCCTGGGCCACAGTCTGGGCTGTTCCCGGCCGGAAGAGGAACAGGGGAGAAACCAGGGCCAGGAGGACAAGTAGGTGAAGGCGAGAACGGATCATCTCAAAACCCCGTTGCGGTGGAAAGGGAACGTAGTGGGTAAACAGAATGCTCAATCACCGAAGCTGATTCCCAGGGCCCGGGCCGTCCGGACCACGTCTCCCTGGATTGGTACGAGCTTCGGGCTCGCCAGGGCTTCGCCCAGGGGAACCGACCGGACATTCGGGGGATCCAGGGCGACCATGGAGCCGAAGTCTCCTCTCTTCACCAGCTCCACGGCGGCGGCGCCGAAGCGAAGGGCCAGGAGGCGGTCGTAGGAGATGGGCTGCCCACCTCGTTGGAGGTGCCCCAGGACAAGGGAGCGGGTCTCCACGCCACACAAATTGGCGAGCTCGCCCGCAAGCCTTTCGGCGATCCCCCCGTACCGGGCTTCCTGCCCCGGCTTCGCTCCCTCGGCGAAGAGGGGTTCGCCCCCGAGGGGCACGGCTCCTTCCGCTGCCACCACCATGGCGAATTGCGGCCCCGACTCGTATCGGTCCCGGACCTTCTTTGCCACCTTGTCCAGGGAGTAGGGGATCTCGGGAATGAGGATGACGTCAGCCGTGCCCGCCACACCTGCGAAGAGGGCGATCCAGCCGGCGTGACGGCCCATGACCTCCACGACGAAGGTTCGCTTGTGGGCCTCGGCGGTGGAATGGAGCTTGTCAATGGCATCGGTGGCGGTTTCCACGGCGGTGAGGAAACCGAATGTCATGAGGGTCGAGCCCAGGTCGTTGTCGATGGTCTTGGGAATCCCGATGACGGGTAGCCCCTTGTCCCGTAGCCAGCGGGCGATGGTGAGGGAGCCGTCCCCGCCGATGGCTATGAGGCAGTGCAGGCCTCGCTCCCGGAACTTCTCCATGATCTCATCGGAACGATCGATCTCCACGATGGAGCCATCCGGCTGCTTCTCGGGCCATCGCATGGGGTTTCCCCGGTTGGAAGTCCCCAGGATGGTGCCACCCGTGTGAGTGATTCCCCGGACGGAGTCGGCCGTCAGCCGCACCACCCCGTCTCCGTTGTACCTTTCCGGATTCAGGAGCCCTCCGAATCCGTCCCGGATCCCGTAGACCTCCCATCCCTCGTTGATGGCCGACAGGACCACGGCCCGGATCACAGCGTTCAGACCCGGGGCGTCGCCGCCTCCAGTGTTTACGGCAATCTTTCGGCTCATGAGGATTCCGTTTCCTTTCCACCCGAGTTGGCGCGGTCCAGACGGGAACACGCCGGGGTAGCCAGGGGCGGCGGCATTGCGGCACGTCCTGGCCGGGACCGCCAGGGCCTGGCACCGGTGGACGAAGTGTCCCGCCCGCGGGCGGCCTCCCGTAATGGTAGTAGAACTACCCCTGAGGGAGGAGGTCAAGTGTTGGTCTCCTTTCCCTCAGGTTTTGGCGGGAGCCTTTCCACCGTAGATTGAATTCGCCCGTGGTGCGAAGGTGTTCCATGTGTCGTCCCTGACGGAGTGGAGGGATGGGGGAGAAGGCCGTGGACCGGAACTGGACGGTGGAAGAAGTCGTTCCTCTCCTTGGGGAGTTGTCGTTCTTTCACGGAATGCCCGACGAGGACCTGGAGGTGGCGGCGGGCCTCCTGGAGAGGTTCCCCGTGGAGGACGGATTCTGCCTGTTTCGGCAGGAGGATGGTGGGAACGCCTTCTACATCGTGCTCGAGGGAGAGGTGGAGCTGAGCTTGGCCCTTCCCTCGGGCTCGGTTGAGAAGCTGGCGATTCGGCGTCCTGGAGAGTGCCTGGGGGCAGCCCCTCTCCTTCACGGGGGTCCCCAATCCGCCTCCGCCGTGGCGTTGGGAGAGACCGTCCTCCTCCGCTGTGATGAGGCTGGGTTTCGCCAGCTCCTGACCAACAACCTTTTTGCCGTCCGGGTCCTGGAAGCCTTCGCCAGGGTCCAGCGGGCTCTTGAGCTTCGGTTATGGGCCCAGGAGCGGTTGAGCCACAAGGTGCGGGAGAACGGCCCGGACCTGAGAGATGTTAGCCGGATCATCCAGCGTGGCCTCCTTCCGAGGGAGGCCCCGAGCATCCAGGGTTTCGATCTGGCAGCGGGCACCAGGCTGGAGGCGGGCGGATCCGGCCGAACCATGTGGGACTGCTTTCAACTGAAGGACGGGCGCCGGGGCCTGGTGAGCTTCAACGTTCTGGGAGAGGGTTTCCCAGCCGGCCATCTTCTCGTCCTGGCGCGGAGCTTGCTCCGGGAGTTGGCTCGGGACCAGGATGATCTCCGGGGCCTCCTGGCTCGGCTGAATTCCGGCGTGGCGTGGGGGGTGGTGGAAGGCATGGAGCAGTCCATGGAGGCGGGCATCCTGCTTCCCTCGGGCTCCAGTGTGGAGTGGGCGTGTGCCGGCCGGTGTCCCGGGGGAGTCATCCGCCGGCGCACCGGCGTGTTCCAGGGTGTGGCCTCTCATGGCCCCCCCTTGGGTGTGCTGGCAGGCTTCCACTATGGCGTCCAACGACTGGAACTGGGTTCCGGGGACGCGGTACTGGCCCTGTCGGAGGCTTCCCAGGGAATCCTCCGGGGCGCCGCCGACTTGGTGGCGTCCCTTCAAGGCAAACCGGTGGGAGAGGTGGTATCGACGCTCCAGAAGGCTCTCAAGAAGGCCGGGACTCCCGACGTCTCGATCCTGTTTGCTCGAAAGCAATAGCCCCTTGCCTGCCTCGGCCGGACCGGGTGCAGCCTCGAGAGGACGCTCTATAGTGCTGACCGAAAAGATGATCAGGGACGCCCTGAAGACCGTGAAGGACCCGGAATTGAACCTGGACCTGGTGACGTTGGGGCTGGTCTACGACATTCAGGTCCACGAGTCCCGGGCGAAAGCCATCATCTCCCTCACCACTCCCATGTGTCCCGTGGCGGACCAGATCGTGGATCAGGCCCGCCTTGCCATGGCCAAGGTGGAGGGGGTGGAAAAGGCCGAAGTGGAGTTGACCTTCGATCCCCCCTGGACCCCTGAGCGCATGAGCCCACTCATCCGCTCGTCTCTGGGGCTATAATGGGTCACCCACCATCACTGGACGAGCTCGACCTCCTCCAGGAAGTCCCGAAGGGGATTCGCCACTTCCAGGGCACGTTCCGTGAGGGCGGTGGCAAGCGAAGCCTGGTTGGAAGAGGATCCCGCCAGATGCTTCGCAACCGCTGCCCCCAGGTCCTGGTCGGAGCGCTCGGCGGCAGCATAATACTGGGCGTACCGGGCGCCTACTCGTTGCTCGAATATGGGCAGTTGAGCCGGTGGGGTTCCGTTGTCCACCATATCTTGAAAGATGGCCCCGTGGAACGCATCCAGGCCCTCGCGCACCAGCTCCCGCTCCGATCGGCCCGCGAATGCCAGTTGGATTCCACGGGTATGGGCCCACATGAGGAAGATGAGGATTTCCTCGGTAGGGGCTTGGGCCGGGATTCCGTCTTCCCGAGTGAGGCCCAAGTCACCCAGCAACACTTCAGCGTCCCCGTCGGCGATAAAGTCTGAGAAGCTCTCCCAGACGAGGCGAGCCAGTGTATCCCCCAACTGCTGGGGGGTCATGCTCTGTGGAGCCTGGAATCCGTTGGTGTCTTGGCTCATACCAGGAGGTGTCGTGATCGGACTCGTCACACTCTCAACCCGTTCAGACAATTCCGCCGAAAAGGGGGTCTTGTGTCAAGGTTCTTGTTTGGAACTCCCGGGGGGGCAATGGGGGTCTTACACCTTCCCAGGGTGGCCATGGGCGACAAAACCCGGAGAATCCTCAATGAAGTCCAAGTCTGCCTTTCCTTCGGCCTTCCGTGTGCCCAGGGTGGCACCAGTCATTGGTCTGGTCCTCATGGGACTGATCCTTTCAGCTTGCGGGACCAGGCCGGCGGAGTTGCCGGAGCCACGGACCATCATCATTCGATCGGGGGTCAGGGTATTTCCCGACAAGGAACGGCTGGAGGAGATCGACGCCTGGTTCCGGTCCCAGATGGACAACATCGACAGGGATCCCGGTTTTCTCATCGAGGTGGTGCCCCGGGATACTCCCGCATACCCGTGGGAATCGCTGCATATCGAGGGTGACACTGCGAAGATCGGGGTGGAGAGGGGGAGAGCCCGGGACGCTCAGACCGCCTATGTGCTCTATGCCCATTTCCGCCTCATGAAGGAAATGGGGCGCCTGGACGAGTTCCTCCCGCAGGCGGAGTACCTGGAGGGATACGACCTCGAACGAGCCATTCTTGCCAGGGTGGCGGAGGCGTGGCTCCTGGGCCGGTCGGTCTATGACGCGGAGGCCTATGACCCTCTGGAGGAGCTGCTCTACTCCAACGAGTACGGCTTCCTGGACGCCTTTATTCTGACGGCCCGGGCAGACGAGTTCCCGGAAGAGAGGCGGCAGTGGCTGGAGGAAGACCCGGAAGCGTTGGAGCGCTACCGCCGATGGTTCGTGGAAACCTTCTCCGAGGAGCCGCCCGGGCTGAGGGATGGGTGAACTGAGGGAGAGGAGGGGGGCTCGTGAAGCCGTTTCCACGTTGGGCCCGCCGGCTTCTGGAGGGGGGCGTCCTCTTCTCTCCGTTTCTTGCGGTTGTGGCCTGGCGATGGACCTTCCTGGGATTCTGGGAAGCCTCCTACCTGGCTCTCCTCCTGCTGCTGGTCCCTGCTCTGGCGTTGGCCCAGCTCCCCCTGGCTCATGAGGAGGAGCCCCTCCCGAAGGTGCCGGTGTACCTCTCCTCCGGGGCCGTTATACTGGTTCTCGGTTTCCTAGGGCTGGTTCTGGGATGGAGAAGCGTCGGTGGCGAGGCCATGGGCCTGGTTCGTTCGCCGTGGGTCACGACCGTGCTCTGGACCCTGATCCTGTCCGTGGCGGCCCTCCTGGTACTGGCTCATTTCTTCGTGCTCAGGAGGTCGCTGGGGATTGGGGAAAGCCCTTTGCTGATTCAACTCCTGCCCAAGACCGGGCGGGAGAAGGCGGTCTTCGCTTGCCTGTCTTTGGCGGCGGGGGTGGGGGAGGAGCTGGCCTTCCGGGGGTTTCTCGTTCCCACCCTCACGCTCCTTATGGGGTCCCAGTGGGGAGCTGCGATCCTTTCCTCTGTGGCCTTCGGGGTCCTGCACGCCTACCAGGGTTGGGTCGGCGTGGCACGCACCGCCGCCCTGGGACTGCTGTTCGCGGCATCGCTTCTGATTTCGGGCACCCTCTGGCCGGCCATCCTGGCCCATATCATTCTGGACCTCCTGGCCGGATTGGTGTTGGGCGAACCTCTGGTGAAGGAGTAGGCCGTCATGGATATCGATCTCGCACTGCTGGCGGATGCCGCCACCGTTGACGCTTCGGGGAAGCTGAACATCCTGGGAATCTTCGACCGGATCTCCGCGTCCCGTTTCCCTGCCCAGCATCCTCATGTTGCCCTGGTCCTGAGGTTCACGGCGTCCGCGAAAGAAGCAGGTGGCCACTCCGTGGAGATCCACCTGTCCGATCCCGAGGGAAAGGAGGTCTTGCGCCTGAGTGGCGAGATCTCTGTGGCGCCCGGATCGGGGGGCGCCGGAGGACGGGCTGTTGTGCCCCAGATCATCAACATGGAGAGGATCGTCTTTCCCAAACCCGGGCGCTATGCTTTCGACGTGTCGCTGGATGGTGAGCACAAGGTCTCGGTTCCTCTCTTCCTCCATGACACTCGTCCGAGAGGGCCGGTGGCGCAGGCCTGAGACCCTGCAAGGGCCGGTCCCGAGCCGGGCCCTCGGTGAGCTTCCTGCCGGGTACGGGTCGGTTCCGTTTCCAGGGACTCGTGCCCCGGGCCTGACGACACCTTGCCAGGCACTCCCGATCCTTGAACCTTGATTCCGGCCGGCTGGGCCTGGGGCAGGGACCCTGATGCTGCCCGGGTGAGCCGTCCGCCGGGACCTCAATGTTGGCCGGCCGTGCCCAGGGTTTCCAGCCGGCCAGACCCGTATACCCTTGATCCGAAACGAGCGAAGAGAAGGTATGGCTACGGCCGAGAAGAGAGAGAGGATCCTCTCCCGCCTGATCGAGGAGGAGATGAAGGAGTCCTTCCTGGACTACTCAATGAGCGTCATCGTCCAGAGGGCCCTTCCGGATGTCCGGGACGGCTTGAAGCCGGTCCACCGGCGCATCCTGTACGCCATGCATGAGCTCGGTCTGAGTCCCGACCGACCTTACAAGAAGAGCGCCACGGTGGTGGGCGACGTCCTCGGCAAGTACCACCCCCACGGCGATACGGCCGTGTACGACTCCCTGGTCCGCATGGTGCAGGACTTCTCCCTCCGCTATCCCCTGGTGGATGGCCAGGGCAACTTCGGCTCCATCGACGGCGATTCGGCAGCGGCCTACCGTTACACCGAGGCCCGTCTCGCCCGTCCGACGGTGGAGCTCTTGTTGGATATCGAGAGGGACACGGTGGACTGGGTCCCCAACTTCGACAACCGGCTTCAGGAGCCCTCGGTCCTCCCGGCGCTGTTTCCGAACTTCCTGGTGAACGGCAGCGCGGGAATCGCCGTGGGGATGAGCACCAACGTACCTCCCCACAACCTCCGGGAGGTGGGGGCGGCAGTCCGGATCCTGGTGAATGATCCCGACTGCACCGTGGAAGACCTCATGCGGGTCGTGCCGGGTCCGGACTTTCCCACCGGGGGCTTCATTTTGGGGGAGGAAGGGATCCGGGAGATGTACCAGAAGGGTCGTGGCCGGCTGGTCATGCGGGCCCGGGTGGTGAGGGAAGGCCTCCGGGGAGGGAAGGTTCAGCTCGTGGTGACGGAGCTTCCCTACGGAGTGTCCAAATCGAAGGTCATCGAGCAAATCGCTGATCTGTCCCGCAAGGGTCGACTCGACGAGGTGTCGGAGCTCCGGGACGAGTCGGACCGGGACGGGATGCGCCTGGTGGTGGAGCTGAAGCGCGGGGCCGACGCCAAACGGGTCCTGAGGGCCCTCCTGAAGCGCACCTCGCTTCGAGCTACCTTCGGCGCCCACCTCCTGGCCCTGGACCGGGGTCAGCCCCGGGAGCTCAACCTCAAGCAGATCCTGGAGCACTACAGGGACCACCGCCTGGACGTGATCCGGAGAAGGTCCCGGCACGACCTGGAGAGGGCCGAAGCCGAGAGGCACATCGTCGAAGGCCTTCTGGCAGCCCTGGACCGGATCGACGAGGTCATCGCCATCGTCCGAAGCTCCAGGGACCGGGGAGAAGCCTCCCTGCGACTGCAAGACCGTTTGGGTCTGAGCGAGGCCCAGGCGGAGGCCATCCTGAACATGCGTCTGGCGAGGCTCACAGCCCTGGAGCACGAGGAGTTGAGAGCCCGGATCAAGGCGCTTCGGGTCCGCATCAAGGAGCTGAAGGAGATTCTGGGCAGCGTGGACCGTCAGCTGGACATCGTGCTGGAGGAGCTCGACGGGGTAGTGGAGCGGTTCGGGGACGCCCGGCGAACCGTTCTGCTGGCCGACGGCGATGCGGAGGATTCTTCGGTGGAGATTGCCATGGCGGACGAGGACGTCATCATCACGGTGAGCCATGGGGGGTTCGTGAAGCGGATTCCCATGCACATCTACCGGCGGCGCATCTCCAGTGGAAAGCCCCTGGCGGCCATGGACAAGTACGACGATGACTACCTGGAGAGGGTCTTCGTGGCCCGGACGCAGGGTTGGGTGCTGATCTTCACCGGAGGAGGGCACGTTCACTTCCTCCCCGTCCTGGACGTGCCGGAGGGGAGTCGAGCTTCCCGGGGCCAGTCTCTCTACGCACTGGTGGGGGCAAGCCGTTCCGATCCCATCGTGGCGGTCCTCCCGGTGGATGACTTGAGCTCCGACCGCGTCCTGGTCTTCCTCAGCAAGAAGGGGCTGATGAAGCGGACTCGCCTTTCCGAGTATTCCAACCCCCGAGTTGGTGGGATGATCGCCGCAGGGGTGAGGCCCGGGGACGAGGTCCTGAGGGTGGCCGTTTCGGACGGTAAGGCGGAAGTGGTGGTTCTTTCCCGCAGTGGACGGGCCATCAGGTTCCCGGAGGAGCATATCTCGGTGATGGGCAGGACGGCTCAGGGGATGAAGGGGATGGGTTTGCGGGGGAGCGACAGGGCTGTGGGGATGCTCCTGGTGAGGAGGGGAGCCCAGGTCCTCACCGTTACGGACCAGGGGATCGGCAGGCGAACGCCGGTGGACGAGTTGCCGCTCCAGAAGCGGGGAGGGCTGGGTATTCTGGTGTTGGGGCGGGAAGAGGGGGGAGCCCTGGTGTCGGCCCTGGAGGTGGTGGAAGGGGAGGACATCATGGTGGTATCGGCCGGGGGCAAGGTCTTCCGGGTTCCGGTGGCGGAGGTCCCGCAGCAGCATCGCCGTGCTCGGGGGAAGCGGGTGGTGGCCCTTCCGGCGGGGGACCGGGTCGTGGAGGTGACACGGGCGTCGGGTCCCCGGGAGAGGGCGCCCGTGGCGTTGGAAGAGGACGGTGACGAGGACCGAGAGATGGGCCACCAGGTCCCCTGGGAGACGGAGCAGATGGAGCTGTTGAACTGAGGGTGGGCTGAGTGTTAGAGCACGCGTTCTAATATTGTTATTAGAACATACGCTCTAATTCTTCAAGAATCCGATAGGTCAGCCCCCACACCACGTTCCCCTCAACTCTGAAGCAGGAGAAGGTCTCCCGGCCTCCGTCCATGGGAATCTCCACCGTTCCCGATGCCTGGGGGCTCCAGAGGACGGAGAGTGGAATCCAGAATACCTGGACCACTTCCGGAGATGCGGGCTTGGCGTTGGTTCCTTCGGGCACAACGAAGACGAAGGGAAGGATGGAAATGGGGGGGGTGAGGCGGGTGACGGGGGCCAACGGCTCCAGGCGTCCCAGGGCCCATCCCTCCTCCCGGAGGCAAACCCCCGTCTCCTCCAGGGTCTCCCGGACGGCCGTGCGGAGGAGGTCCGGGTCCGAGGGATCCTGTCTGCCTCCCGGCAAGGCCATATCTCCTGACCAGGGGTCTCCTTCGGCTTCGGCCCTGCGGATGAGGAGGACCTCCAGTTCCTCTCCTGCGCGCAGGACCAGGGATACGGCTGCCCGTATGCGGTCTCCGGTCCCCGGGGGAAGGGCATGGGGATCCTCCTCCGGGGGGATGAGCCTTGCGCGGAGAGAAAGGAGCCGGGGATCCGACAAGGGGGTCTGCAGGTGTTCCACGAAGCGCCTTACCCTTCAGGTCCCGGGAGGTTCTCGCCGGAAGCCCCCTGGCGGGAAAGGTCCAGGCCGTCCCCCGGACCCCAGATCAGCTTGTGGAGCTGCAGTTGGAGGCGGGCGGGAAGGCCGTCCTCCAGGATCCATTCCGCCAGGCGCCGCAGGTCCATCTCGCCCCAGACCGGCGAGAAGAGAATGGTCCCCAGGCGCCCTTCCCGGACCCGGACGTCCAGACCCCGTCCTCTGGTCACCGCCCTGGCCCACTCGTAGTCGCCCCGGTCCTTCACCACGAACTTGACCTCGTCTCGGTCCGTGAGGTGGTCCAGATTCGACCAGAGGTTCCTGCCCTCCTCGCCGGAGCCCGGGCACTTGAGGTCCATGATCTTGTGGACCCGGGGATCCAGGGGAGCCACGTCCACAGCGCCGGAGGTTTCCACCAGCACCGTGAATCCCCGGTCCAGCAGCAGGGTGGCCAGCCGGAATGCGTTGGGATGGATCAGGGGCTCTCCCCCGGTGATCTCCACCAGTGGGCATTCCATGTCATCAACCCTGCCGAGGATCTCCTCCAAGGAGAGCTTCTCGCCGCCGTGGAAGGCATGCTCGGTATCGCACCAAACACACCTGAGGGGACAGCCGGTGAGGCGGACGAAGGTGCAGGGGAGACCGGCTCTGCTGGATTCTCCTTGGATGGAATGAAAGATCTCGGTCACCCGAAGGTACTCTGGACTGCTCACGGCTCTTTGTGGTTTCCTCTCCCCCCCTGGGGCCACAGGAAGATCGGGGTGCGTCTCAGCATGATCACGTCTCTTGGTTCCGATGCCGAATGGCCTCCTCCAGGAGACCTTGGACGTCTTCCAGAGTGAGGGCGCCCAGCTCCGCCTCCACCTGGGCCCTGCTTGTTCCGTGGGAAAGAACCGGGGTTTCCACGTGCCCCAGGATGCCCACACCCGTCTCGGCCCAGCGAAGAAAGACCAGGTACCCGGAGACGGAGAAGGGCTCCAGGAGATTGGCTGTCTTTTCCACTTCCACAGAAACCGAATAGGGAAGCCCGTCGGATCCAAGAAACACCGGAGGCCGGTTATGGATCCTCAGGTACCCGCCCAGGGTCCCGTCAGTGGGTGACTGGGCATCTTCCGCAACACCGCCCGGGGGTCCGGGCGGAAGCTCGCCCGTCATCTTGTTCCGGTGTTGAGGGTGGTGGGCAAAAGACCGCAACAAGCTAGAGGAAGAACCGGAGAAAATGAAGGTTGCCCTCCTCCCCTACCTGAAGGAAGGGGCTTGCCGGGCCGGTTCCGGTGAGTTGGGGCTTGGGACATGCGGACGGGGTGCACTGGGACGGCGGTTGTTTCAACTTGCCTGTGGGGGTACACTTGCGCCGCCGAGGTGGCACCAGAAGTTGGTGCTTCTCACCGGTACCGGTACGAGGAGTCGTGAGATGAAAGCAGCCGTGTTCGAAGAGTTCGGAGGCCCCGAGGTCGTCCGGATCGCCGAGGTGGATACGCCGGAACCAGGCCCCGGTCAGGTCAGGGTCGCCGTCCGGGCCGCCGCCCTGAATCACCTGGACCTGTGGGTACGGCGGGGGCTCCCACTGAAGATCACCATGCCCCACATCGGGGGCTCCGACCTGGCCGGGGTGGTGGACGCGGTGGGCCCGGGAGTGGAAGGGGTGGAGCGGGGCACCAGGGTGGTGGTGGATCCGTCCGAGGGCTATGCCTGGTATGAGAGAGTCTCCAGCGGTGCCAGTCTGCCCGTCCCCCAGTTCAGGATCATCGGGGAGCACACCCAGGGGGGCTTCGCCGACTACTGCGTCGTGCCCGCAGCGAACCTGGTGGAGGTTCCGGAGGACGTGCCGTTCGAGACAGCCGCCGCCGCGAGCCTGGTGGCCGTCACGGCGTGGCGAGGCCTCATGGTGCGGGGCGGGCTCCGCGCGGGAGAACGGGTGCTCATCACCGGAGCCTCGGGAGGGGTTTCCACCCTGGCTGTGCAGATCGCCCGCCTGGCGGGTGCGGAGGTCTTTGCGGTGACCAGTGGACCGGCGAACGTGGAGCGGGTGCGGGAGCTGGGGGCCCAGGTGACCTACGATCGCCTCCAAACGGATTGGGCGAGGCAGGTCTGGCTGGACACCGGCAAGAGAGGAGTGGACCTGGCCCTGGACGCCGTGGGACAGGCCGCGTGGGCCCAGTGCCTACGGGCACTGGCGGTGAGAGGGCGATTGGTGACTTACGGGGCCACCACGGGATCCGCTGGAGATACGGAGATCAGGTTGGTGTTCTGGAGACAGCTCAGCGTCCTGGGGTCCACCATGGGAAGCCCGGAAGATTACCGGACGGTCATGAGCCTGGTGTTCCAGGGGAAGATCGCGCCCGTGATCCATGCCGTGCTTCCCCTGGAGGAGGCCAGGCGGGCCCACGAGATGCTGGAATCCGGGGAGGTCTTCGGGAAGGTGGTGCTGAGGCCGTGACGCATACGGTGGATCGGGGGGGCGGAGCTGGGACCCGAGAGGAGCCCAGGAGGGTGGAGGAGCCGGTCCGGGAGGGCCTCAGCCGATCCCGAGCTTGATCCCCACGCTGAAGACGGGCCAGTACCCCAGGAAGCTCCCGCCGGCGTCTTCGATACTCCGCTCTTCCTTCCTGAGGTTCTCAAGGAAGTTCGGGGCATCCCGGATCGGTCCCGAGGCGTCGAGCCTGACATCAGGGTCCCCCACGAACGCCACCCCAAAGTCCAAGAACATGCCCAGGCCTGGGGCGGTGTGGCGGCCGAAGCCGATACCCACGAACGGCGCCGTGGCTTTGCACTTGAGGACTCCGGTGATGAAGCCGGGCTGATTGTACTCCCCGTCTCCGATCTGCACCGGGCTTCCCTCGGACAGATCCCCGGACCGGAGCTCCACGTTCCCCCTCCGGGTCATGAGCCCTCCCATAAGGCGAAAGCCTCTTCCGCCGGGATAGATGTCGATCCCCAGGGTCCCGATGCCGGAGGGAGGAGTTACGGTGTAGCTGACATCGTTGTAATCACCGGTGAAGTCGATGGGGAAGACGCCGAACCCACCCCTGAGCACCAGGTTTCTCCGTAGCTCCAGGGCCGCTTCGCCGCCGAAGCCCTGGAACCCCGCCCGCACTCCGACCCCAAGGCCCTGAGCCTCAGCTCCCCGGGGAAGGGATACGATCAGGAAGAGCAAGAAGGCGGCGACGGACTTCTTCATAGCTGTTTCGTCCAAGTCCGGGAGGAGAGGGGGCGCCGTGCCTTCAGAATGCATGAACGGGGCCGGGCGTCCGGGGCATCGCTCTGAGGAAGATAGGGCAGAATGCCCTGAGGGGCCAAGCCTTTCCGCAAGCAGCCTCAGTCTCGGAACCCTGCCAGGGTATCCATGAAGAGGTGGATCTCATGGGCGGTGTTGTAGAAATGGGGGCTCACCCGGACGTGACCCGGCCGGTGATCCACGATGATACCGTGCCGGGCCAGGTGGGCCACGGCCCCGGGCGGATCGTGGTGGCGGATCATGACGATGGCGGAGCGTTGCTCGGCGTGGTCCGCAGTGGTGAGGCCGAAACCCCTGGCCCCGGCCTCCTCCACCAGGAGCTCCGTGAGCTCCCGGTTCCGGGCTGCCACGGCCTCCACGCCCACTTCGTCCAGGATTTCCTGTCCACCCAGGGCGGTGTGGACGGTGGGCAGGGCGGGCGTCCCCATCTCGAAACGCCTGGCGTCGTCGTGGGGCTCGAAGGTCCGGATGTCGAAGTCGAAAGCGTTCCGGGCACCGAACCATCCCGTGATCCGAGGCAGGAGTTGGGGAATCCTGTCTGGCCGCACGTAGAGATAGGCCAGGCCGGGGCCGCCGCAGAGCCATTTCAACGGGCCGGTGGTGTAGAAATCCACCTCGGTGCTGGAAAGGTCCAGGGGGACCTGGCCGGCGCCCTGGTATCCGTCGATGAGGCAGAGGGCTCCGGCCCCGTGGGCGATCTCGGCCAGGCGGTCCAAGTCCTGGATGAACCCCGTGGTGAAGAACACGTGGCTGGTGGCCAGGAAGAGTGTTCTCTCGTCCACCGCCTCGGCGAACTGGGCCGGATCCATCCCCACTCCGTCCGGTGAGGGGAGGACCACCAGCTCCACCCCCGGCTTCACCGCCCATTGATAACCCAGAGTGGGGAAGTCCAGCTCGGAGCAGACCACTCGGTTCCTCCCGGCGGCCAGGGGGCCTGCCACGCTTTCCGACACCGAGGAAAGGGCGGCGGAGATGGAGGCTGCAAGAGCCACGGATCCCTCTCCGGCCCCCAGAAACCCCTCCACTTTCCGACGCAGAAGGGCCAACCGCCCCAGCCAGTGTTCGTACCAGGCCGATGCCCCCATGGTGTGCCACCTCTCCAGAAACTCGGCGAGATAGGCCTCGGCCCTCCTGGATAGAGCTCCCAGGGAGCAGGAGTTGAGGTAGACCCTATCCTGGAGAATCGGGAATTCCGTGCGTGCCTCTTGTGGCGACAAAGCCTTCACCGTAGTGCCCTCTCAGACGGAGCTCGGATCGCCGAGCGTGCGTGCGCCGGGGCCGCAGACCTTCGGCCGCAACCTCCCGGGCATGAGCCGTCGGGTCCAGAGACCGGGTCCCGGACCGTCAGTCTCGACAGCGTAGGGTAGGCAGAGACGACCTGCCGGCGCCAGGGGCCCCTGGCGCCAGAGGCGTGCAGACAGGTCAGCAGACAGCTTGTAGCTTTCAAAGGAAATGTGACGCCCCCCGCGGCTCCCCTTGCAGAGCTTCGCGTATGGGGGCGACCGGAACCGGTGGTGGTGACGAGCCATGGATCTGCTGCTCCTCTGTCTGCCCTGGATGATGCTGGGACTCTTCGCTTTCCTCTTCGTCCGGCTTCCCCGGGACCTGCCGGCTGCGGGCCCCGGGGAACGAGGTGAGGGTCGGGAGGGGGTGAAGGGAGGGTCTGGAGAGGGGAAGGAGTGGCCCCTGGTCTCGGTCATTATTCCCGCCCGGGACGAAGAAGAGAACATCGAGGCCTGCGTGTCCTCCCTGGCCGTGTCCAGGTATCCGGACTTCGAGATCATCTTGGTGGACGACGGGAGCCGGGACCGGACCGCGGAGATCGTCCGGAGCCTCCCCAGGGGCAACGCCCGGCGGATCCTCCTGATACAGGGCGGGCCTCTCCCGGAGGGTTGGTTCGGCAAACCCTGGGCGTGTCACCAAGGGGCCGGCCACGCCACGGGAGACCTCCTCCTCTTCACCGACGCCGACACGGTTCACCATCCTGCCCTCCTTGCCCGGGCCGTCCATGGGCTCCTGGCCGAGGAGGCCCATGCCCTCACCCTGTTGGGACAGCAGGTCATGGATACGTTCTGGGAGCAGCTCCTTCAGCCTCAGTTCTTCATGCTCCTGGCGTTCCGCTTCCCCCGGGTGGGTGCTGTCAGAAAGCCGGGCCAGTGGAGGCACGCTATCGCCAATGGCCAGTACATGCTCTTCCGGAGAAGGGTGTACGAGGCCCTGGGGGGCCACCGGGCGGTGGCGGGGGAGGTGGTGGAGGACATGCGCCTGGCCCAGCTCCTGGCCCTTGGGGGGTGGCGGCTTGTGGTGCGTTCCGGGCAGGGGCTGCGGACCCGGATGTACCGGTCCCTGGGGGGGTTGGTGGAGGGATGGTCCAAGAACACCGCCACCGGCGCTCTCCAGACCACCGCCGGCTGGTTCCGCCCCCTTGTTCTTCCCCTCTCTCTGCTGGCTGGAGCCATGCTCTTCCTGGTGCCGCCCGGAGTCCTGGCCTGGGCCCTGGTCTCGGGGACGGGTGGTCTGCCCCTCCTCTGGGGAGCCCTCACCACGGGATTCGGGGTGCTCTTCTGGAGCCTGGCCTCCTGGGTCATGAAGGGGAACCCCCTCTTCGGGTTCCTCTTCCCTCTGGGCAACGCGGTGTCCGGGTTCATCATGGTGCAGAGCTGGCTGCGCGGGGGGCACATCCAGTGGAAGGGGAGAGACTACCGGATGTCTTCTGAAGCGCGGCGGGGAAGTCCCGCAAGGAAATCCTGATGGAGGGGTTGCTGAAGGGCCTCCGCCGGGAAGCTCGAAGACTCGGCATCCGGCAGGTCGGCGTCACGACACCGGAGCCCTCGAAGCACATGGGCTTCCTGCGGGAGTGGACCGCCCGGGGGTTCCACGGAGAGATGGGCTACCTGGCCCGGCCGGATGCAACGGGCCGGAGGGCCGACCTCCGGGCAACCATGCCCGACGTGCGGTCGGTGGTGGTGGTGGCCCAGGAGTACTTCCAGGACGATCCTCCCGGGGTGCCGGAGGACCCGGCCCGGGGGGTGGTGGCCCGGTACGCCCGGGGGGTGGACTACCATAAGGTCTTGAAGACCCGCCTCCAGGACCTCCTTGCCTGGCTCCGACGAGAGGCCCGGGAGCGGGGGTTGGCCCCGGACGTCCAGGGGCTCGCTTACGTGGACACAGGACCCATTCTGGAGAGGGAGCTTGGCCGTAGGGGAGGATTGGGGTGGTTGGGTAAGAACACCATGCTCATCCATCCCCGGCACGGCTCCTACTCCTTTCTGGGTATCCTGCTCCTGGACCTCCCCCTGCCGGTTGATCTCCCCTTCGAGGCCGACCGGTGCGGGTCCTGCCGGGCCTGCCTGGACGCCTGTCCCACGGGGGCCCTCCTGGGCCGGGACGGGTCCGGGGCTCCCGTCATGGACGCCCGGCGGTGCATCTCCTATCTCACCATGGAGCTCAAGGGCCCTCTCCCCAGGGACCTTCGGCCCCTCATGGGCAACCGGATCTTCGGGTGTGACATCTGCCAGGAGGTGTGTCCTTTCAACATGAAGTTCGCCCGGGAGGGGGAGGAGCCGGCCTACCGGGCCCGGGCCATCTCGGGTGATGGCCCCCTCCTCACGGAGCTCCTGGGGCTGACGGAGGACCAGTTCAGGGAACGGTTCAGCGGAAGCCCCATCAAGCGAGCCAAGCGCCGGGGTCTCCTTCGCAACGTGGCCGTGGCGTTGGGAAACTGGGGCTCCCGGGAGGCGGTGCCGGCCCTTATGGAAGCCCTGGAGGACCTGGAGCCCCTGGTCCGGGGCCACGCGGCCTGGGCCCTGGGGGAGGTGTTGGCCCGGCTCGGCATCCCGGGGGATGCGGGCTTCATGGCGGCGGAGGCCCTTCTGGCGCGCCTGGAGCTGGAAGAGGATCCCTGGGTCCGGGAGGAGCTGGAGCTGGCCCTGAGGGGGTGAGAGGCCAGGGAGACGGGACCGCCGGGGCTTGCGGGGGGTCCAAGGGCGCTGGTTCCATGTCTCATCCCCATCACCTGGAGCCTGCATCTACCCGCCACGATTGCCCGCCGGGGAGTGCCGACCTAGACTGCGAATGGGGAGTCTTCTCCGTCGCCTATCCGTGGGAGGAGGGCTCCTGGCTGTGCGCCCACCACCTCGCCGGCAGCCGTAGTGGAGGACTTCGCCCTCATTGCCATGCCGGGAGGAGCAGGCGATCTCGGGGACGGTCCCGAGGTTGACGATGTGGCTGCCGCCCCTTGCGGGGGCGGAGCATGAAGGAGGATGGCCCCAAATGAGCTTTACATCGATGGTCGCCCGGGCTGCCCTGTTCGCCTTCGCCATGGGATGCCCTCCCGCGGCTGAGGAAACAGGGACCGTGGACACCTTGACGCCGGTGGAGTTGGCCACCGTGGGGATGGACTTGACCCAGCATGCACCCGTGGTGCTGCTGCGTGAGCCGACCTCCGGCAGGATCCTGCCCATTTGGGTCGGCGTCTCCGAGGCCGAGTCCATTCTGGGAGTGATGTTCGGCGTCGAAATGCCTCGGCCCATGACCCATGACCTGCTGATCTCCGTCATCCAGGACCTTGGCGCCAGCGTCGAGGAGGTCCTGGTGCATGCCGTGCGGGCGAACACCTACATCGGCGGCATCCGCCTCCGGATCGGCGACGAGGAGGAGATCCGGGAAATCGACAGCAGGCCCAGCGATGCCCTGGCCCTGGCCATCCGTACCGATGCCCCCATCCGTGTAGCTGAAGGACTCCTGGCCGATCCGCCTCCTTTCGACTTTCTCGCCCCGGAAGCCGATGACCATGTGGTGCGTATCCTGGGCCTCACCGTGGTCGCACCCAATCGAAGCCTCCGAGACCGCCACCAGCTCCCCGACCGGCGTGGGTTGGTGGTGGTCGGGAGCTATGGGGAGGCAGCCGACCAGGGCATCCGCCGCGGCGATCTGATCGTGGAGGTGAACGGCCAGGGACTGCGGCGACCCATGGATTTCCTTGACGCGGCTGCTGCCTCCGGAGAGGGACCGGTGCGTGTCCGCTATTGGCGCCATGGGCAGGAGAGGGAGGTCAGGCTGGAGCTCCAGCCCTTTCCAGGGCCCGAGCAGCGCCGTGGTCCAGCGGTCCGGGTCTGACGGCCACCGAGGGCCCAGGAGGGCAGGGGGGCCCCTGGCCTAGGCCAGCAGCAGCCTTATGAACTCATCCCCCTCCAGCAGTCCCAGGGAACCCTGCATGGCCTGGACCTCGTCGTAGACTTGCACCGCGTCAGGCGTTTTGCCCGGCCGGCGGATCGCAACGGGCACGGGATCGCGCCCATGTTGACCGGTCTCCACCGGCGTGGGGTGATCCGGCAGGATCGCCACCTGGGCCATGATGCCTTGAGCCTCCAGGCCGGCCAGAATCGGCCGCACGAGACGCTCGTCCAGGTACTCGATGCACCTGATCTTCAGGTCCAGGTCCCGGGCGTGGCCCGCCTCGTCGGTGGCCTCCACGTGCACGTAGACGAAGTCGTGGTCCGCCAGGGCGTCCAGGCAAGCCTGGGCCTTGCCTTCATAGTTGGTGTCGTGCAAACCGGTGGCCCCCGGAACGCGAATCACCTGCAGGCCCGCATAGACTCCCAGACCCATGATCAGGTCCACGGCCGAGATCACGGCGCCCCGCACGCCGAAACGCTCCTGCATCGTGGGTACGGACGGACGCCTGCCGGGCGACCAGGTCCAGATGGAGTTGGCCTCGTCCAAGCCTGCGGCGCGGCGGGATGCGTTGACGGGATGGTCGGCCAGGATCTCGGCGGCCCGGCGGTGAAGCTCCACCAGCCGTTCGGCGGTGCGGGCGGCAATCTCCGCCTCGGCGCCGGGCAGATCCGGCAGTGGTCGGGGCAGCAGGTCGTCGGCCCGCTGGCCCACGTGGTCGTGGGGTGGCGCGCATCCGATGGCCGATGAGGCCCAACCTTCGGTCAGGACCAGGAGATGGCGGTAGCTGACCCCGGGGTGGAACCAGACCGGCAAGGGGCCCCGTCCCCCGCCCAGCTCCTGGTCCAGGCGAGCGATGAGCTCTGACGCCTCGGCGGAAGGGATATGGCCGGCCGAGTGGTTGCGAATGCGACGATCCTCGGCCGGGCCCTCCAGGCAGATCAGGTTGCAGCGCAGGGCCACGTCCCCGGGGCCGATGTCCACGCCCATACTGGCCGCCTCGAGCACGCCACGGCCCTCTTTGCTCACGGTGTCGTCGTAGCCCAGGACCGCCAGGTTGGCCACCGCCGAATCGGCGGGGCCGGTCTCGCTGACGGTGCGCAGGCGACCCACGCGGCCATCTCTGGCAATGCGGTCAATGTGGGGCTTGCGGGCCACCATGAGGGGAGTCTTGCCGCCCAGGCGCTCAACCGGCAGGTCGCTCATGCCGTCGCCGATGATGATGATGGTCTTCACGTCCTGTACTCCGAGATGAGGAAGTCCTTGAAGGCCGTGTAGTCTGGAGGAAGCCCGCGGTGATGTTCCGGCCTGGTGTCAAGACCGGCCATGCTTTCCGGAAGCTCGGGGTCGATGCCGATCAAAGCGCGGATCTCCTCTGGAAACTTGGCGGGATGAGCCGTTTCCAGGGAGATGGCAGGCATGTGGGATTGTTGCGGGCAGGCGGAGAGAAAGTCTTCCAACCCCGCCCAGCCTACGGCGCCGTGGGGTTCCAGGAGCGCCCCATGGCGGTGGTACGTGTTGACGATGGCACGCCGCGTGCGCTCGTCGTCGATGCTGACGGCGTAAAGGTCCCGGCGCAGCCGGTCCAGGTCCGGTTGCTCCTTGAGGGCTCCTTGCTCGTCCATCCAGCCCCCGTAGAGGTCTATGATGCGGGCCAGGTTCGAGGGGTGGCCCACGTTCATGGCGTTGGAGATGCACTTGAGGGACGGAACGATCTTCTCGTATCGGCCGGTATCCAGGAACCGGGGCACCTCGTCGTTGGCGTTGGTCGCCACCACGAAGCGGGCCACCGGCAAGCCCATATGCATGGCCAGCAACCCGCCCATCAGGTTGCCGAAGTTGCCGGAGGGCACGCAGAAGACCACCTGCTCGCCGCCGGCCACATCCGCCAGCCGGGCTGCAGCGTGGACGTAGTAGACCGACTGCGGCAACAGACGTCCGATGTTGATGGAATTGGCCGAGGTGAGGCCGAGGTTGGAGAGGTCCGGATCGGCGAAGGCCTGCTTCACCAGAGCCTGGCAATCGTCGAACTTGGCGTCCAGGGCCAGGGTGGCGATGTTGCCGCCCAGGGTGGTCATCTGCCGCCGCTGGCGGTCCGAGACCTCGTGGCGGGGGAAGAGCACCACCACGCGGATGCTCTCGACGCCCAGGAAGGCGTGGGCCACCGCCGAGCCGGTGTCGCCGGAAGTGGCGGTCAGGACCAGCAGCTCTTTTCCCCGTGCCCGGACCAGGCGACCCAGGGCCCGTCCCATGAAACGCGCCGCGAAGTCCTTGAACGATGCGGTGGGGCCACGGTCCAGGCGCAGAAGGTGCCCTTTCCCGTCGACCTGCTCCACCGGGACGGGATAGTTGTAGGCGTCCTGGCAGATCTCCTCCAATTCCTCGTGGCTGAAGACCCCCTCGGCGTAGAGACCGAGGATATGGGCGGCAAGCTCCGGATAGCTGAGGTCCCGGGCCCGGGCCAGCAGCTCCGGGCTCAGGGACGGCAAGGTCCGGGGCATGTAGAGGCCCTTGTCAGGGGCCTGTCCCTGGAGGAGGGCGCCGGCCAGGTCCACCTCGGGAGCTGTTCGATTGGTGCTGTAGAAACGCATCACGGCTCATCCCTCCCCGGGCGCCTCGCGGGAAGCGCCGCCGGCAGAGAAGCTGGCGGGCACGGCGACCTGCACCTTGCCGTCCACGGCTCGGAGCGCCTGGTCGAGGTCGGCGATGATGTCGTCGGGATGCTCACCGCCCACGCAGAGCCGGATCAGGTTGGGCGGGACGTCGGCCATGCAGCGTGCTTCCTCCCCCTGCTGCGAGTGGGTCGATATGGCCGGAATCGTGGCCACAGACTTGATGCGGCCGAGATCGGTGGCCCGCCAGATGCGCTGCATGGCGTCGAAGACCCGGCGTGTGGGCGCGGCGCCGCCCTTGACGCGCAGGGACATGAGGTGGCCGTACCGATTGACGGGCTCACCGTACTGGGCGTCGTGCTGGGAGTCCACCAGGTAGAGGTACCTGGAGGCGAGCTCGTGCAGGGGATGGCCGGGCAGCCCCAGGTAGTCCACCTGCTGGATGGCGGGTTGCTCCTGGAGCCAGAGGGCGATCTCCATGGACGAGCGGCTGAACAGGTCCATCTTCGAGCGCAGGGTGCGGATGTCGTTCAGGGAGAGGATGGCATTCACCGGCGAGAGATTCGGGCCCATGTCCCGGTTGGGCAGTTGCTTGAGATAGCCGGCGAAATCGGCTTTCATCTCGTCGCTGCCGAAGCGACTCGTCAGATTCTTGCGCGCGATCACGGCTCCGGAGATGCCGAAGCCCGAGGTAGTCATGCTCTTGGTCACGGACTGGACGACGATGTCGGCTCCGTGGCAGAGGGGCCTCAGGAGGGCTGGGGTGGCCACGGTGCTGTCGACGATCAAGGGTATCTCGTGCCTGTGGGCGAGGCTGGCCACGGCGGCCAGATCGAAGAATGCCTGACCGGGGTTCGAGGGCAACTCGCCGTACAGGAAGCGCGTGTTCTCGTCGATCTTCGACGCCCACTCGTCCAGATCCGTCAGGTTCGTGACCCAGCGGCAATCGATTCCCCGCTCCTGCATGCGACGGATGCTGAAAAGCTGGTAGGTGCCCCCGTAGACTTGGCAGGTCGACACGAAGTTCAACTTGGCATCGGGCTTCTTGGGATCCACAGCCAGGAACGGTTCGGTGGCGGTGTGGATGGCCGCCATCCCCGAAGCGGTGGCGCAGCAGGAGGCCTCACCGTCGAAGCCGTAACCCTCCAGGAGCGCCAGCGTGTTCTCCAGGTAGTAGAGGGAGGGATTGGCGATGCGCGAGTAGCACCATGTGGGAATCTGGTAGGACAGGGCCGCCTCCATCTCGTCCGAGTCGCGGTAGGCCTGGGAGCTGCTCAGATAGATGGGTTCGATGATGGAGCCCTGGTTGAAGTCGAGACCTTCGCCCATGGTGTAGAGGCCGTGCACGGCGATGGTGTCGAAGCGGCACCTGCGGATGGCCTCGAGATCGGCAGTGCGCCGCTGGGCGGCGGTTCTGGCGGCGGCGATGTAGCGATCGACGCCCGAGGGTGAAGTGGCGTCCGGCATGGGTCAGGTCTCCTGGTCCGAGGGTGCAGGTCTGGCCGGGCGGCGGCGCCCCGCCCGGCGGGTGTTCTGGTTCTCCGGAATCTCCGGCAGGGCAAAGCCCTGGTCCTCTCTGGCGGTGGCGAGTACGAGAAACGTCTCTTGCTTCTGCACGCCCACGACGGTAGCCAGCTCCCGGGTGACGAGCTGGCGAAGGTGGTCAATGTCCCGGGCCATGACGAGGAGGAGGTAGTCGTAACGGCCTGTGAGGTTCAGGCAGAGCTTGACCTCTGGCAGAGCCCTGATCTGGGCCTCGAATGCGTCGATCGGCTCGGCCTGATGCCCGGAGAGGTTGACCATCACCACGGCCTGCAACTGGTAGCCAAGCCCCTGAGGATCGAGGATGGCCCGGTAGCCTCGGATCAGCCCACGATCCTCGAGCCGGCGCACCCGATCGAGGGTGCTGGAAGGGGCCAGGTCCACCTGACGGGCGAGCTCCGCATTGGGGATGCGAGCGTTGGCCTGCAGGACGGCGAGAAGTCGCACATCGATGGCGTCCATGGGACATACCTAGCAATCAGAGTCCCGGAAGTCAACAAGATTACCCGGCGTTTGTCCGGTTGAAGCGGGTAATGATCGCCGAGATAGGGGGTCATGCCACGCCATCGCCGAATGTCATGCGAACGGGGCGTCTTGGGCGTCTCCCCTCTCGGCGGTGCGGCTTCGGATCCTGGACATGAGGCGGCGGGTAGAGGCCGCAGCGGGTTGCAATCCCCTCCCCGTTGGCTATCCTTGACCCCATGTGACCACCGCCGGCAGCTGGGAAGGCCCGTTTCCGGGGAGCGTTCTCGCCCGCTCCGGCACTCGCCAGTCCAGGAGGATTCCCTTGACCGACATCCGTCCCTTCCGAGGCCTGCGCCCCCCCGCCGAGTTGGTTGCCAAGGTAGCCAGCCCGCCGTATGACGTCCTGAGCAGTGCCGAGGCGCGGGTCATGGCTGCCGGCAATCCCTACAGCTTTCTGCGGGTGAGCAAGGCCGAGATCGACCTGCCCGAGGACGTCGACGTCTACGGCGACGAGGCCTACGAGAAGAGCGCCGAGAACTTCCGCAGGTTTCTTGCCGAGGGGGTGCTGGTGCGCGATCCGGTGGCTTCCTTCTACCTGTACCGGCTGACCATGGAAGAGCACGTGCAGCACGGCATCGTGGCGGGCTTCAGCGTCCAGGAATACGAGGACGACCTGATCCGCAAGCACGAGCTCACCCGTCCGGAGAAGGAGGACGACCGGGTCCGCCATACCGAGAGCCTCATGGCCAACGCCGGGCCCGTGCTCCTGACGTTCCGGGCCCGACCGGAAGTCAGCGCTCTGGTGGCCGAGGCCGCGGCAGGGCCCCCCGCCTTTGATTTCGTGGCTTCCGACGGCATCGGCCACGCCCTCTGGGTGATAGACGATCCGGCGCAGGTCGAGGCACTGCGGTCGGCCTTCGCCGCAGTTCCCGTCACCTACGTGGCCGATGGCCACCATCGGTCGGCTGCGGCGTTCCGGGTTCGCAACAATCTGCGCGCCCGCAATCCGGGGCACACGGGGCAGGAAGCTTACAATCATTTCCTGGCTGTCGCCTTTCCCGACGACGAAGTGCGGATCATGGGTTACCACCGGGTGGTGTCGGACCTCAACGGCCTGTCGGTGGAAGGTTTTCTGGCCCGGGTGGGCCACCAGTTCATGGTGGAGAAGACGGACGATCCTGAACCCGGGAGAGCCCTGCAGTCCACCATGTACCTGGACGGCCAGTGGTACAGCCTGACCGCCCGCCCTGGGAGTTTTCCCCCCGAGGATCCGGTCAAGAGCCTGGACGCGGCCATCCTGCAGGACAACCTGCTGGCGCCGATCCTGGGGATTGAAGATCCACGCACGAGCAAGCGTATCGACTTCGTCGGCGGCATGCGCGGCACCGACGAACTGGTGAAGCGGTGCCGAACCGACATGCAGGTGGCTTTCGCCCTGTATCCCGTCAGCGTGGCCCAGCTCATGGCCATCGCCGACGCGGGAGCCATCATGCCGCCCAAGAGCACCTGGTTCGAGCCCAAGTTGCGTTCGGGTGTGGTCGTCCGGGCTCTGGAGGACTGAGGGACAACACCTCATGAACGTCAAGGACATCTGGATCCTGTACACCATGGAGCTCCGCTGCGCGTTGCGGGAGCGGGCCATCGTGGTATACAGCATCCTCCTGCCCATCTTTCTCTATCCGGTGATGTTATGGGTCATGTTCACCGCCATGACCTTCATCCAGGGTGTGACGGAGGGGTTCACCTCCAGGGTGGCCCTGGTGGGCGAGCCCCCGGAGGGCCACGGGGCCCTGGTGGATTCTTTGGACGCCACGGCCGGTGTGGAGCTGAGGCGGGGGGTGGGGGAGGAGGAGGCCGTTCGACTGATCCAGAGGGGCGAGTTGGACGCCGTGGCCAGCTTCGAGGACCCGGAGGCCGCAGGCCAGGCCCTGGCAGCCAATTTCAGGATCCTGGTCCTGTATGACGGATCCGACGGCAGGAGCCGCATGGCCAGGGATCGGCTGGAGGAGGTGGTGGCCGGGTATCGCTCCCATTGGATGGATCAGGAGGCGGTGGCACGGGGGGTGGATGAGGAAGCTCGGGTCCTCTTCCTCCTGGCCAGAGAGGATACCTCCACCAAGGAGGACCTGGGGGCCATGCTCCTGGCCATGATGATCTCCCTCTTTCTCATCATCATGGTGGCGGTGGGATGCTTCTACCCTGCGGTGGATACCACAGCCGGGGAACGGGAGCGCTCCACCTGGGAGACCCTCATGACCACCTCGGCCTCTCGGGCCAGCGTGGTGACGGCCAAGTACCTCTATGTGGCCACCATGGGTGTTGCGGCGGGCCTCCTGAATGTGGCCGCCATCTTCCTGTCCATGGGGGCGATCCTTGCTCCTATCATGGGTGACGCAGGGGAGATCAGCTTCCGGATCCCCCCCCTGGCCATCCCGGTCATGATGGCCGGGGCTGTGGGCCTGGCCCTTCTCCTGTCGGCGGGCATGATGATCCTGGCGTCCTTCGCCCGGACGTTCAAGGACGGCCAGGCCATGATCCAACCCGTCTACGTGGTGGCCGTACTGATCCCCCTCTTCCTGGGGCAACAGACCGATCGAACGCTGACGCCGGAGATTGCCCTCATTCCAATTGCCAACGTGGCCATGATGATCCGGGACGCCATCGGGGGCGTCTTTCTCTGGCCCCTGATCCTCCAGACACTCCTGGTGAACCTGGTCCTGGTGGCTCTCTGTCTATGGCTCGCCCGCTTCATCCTTGGTTTCGAGGATGTCCTACTGGGGAGCTTCGACGGTAGCTTCTGGCGTTTTGCCAAAGCCCGCCTGGGGCCCCGCCGGGCAGGAAAGGAACCCGCATGACCACGATCCAGGCTACCGTAGAGGTCCAGGACCTGCGCAAGAGCTTCTTCGACGAGTCCCGGGGTGAAGTGAGGGCCGTGGACGGCGTCTCCTTCTCCTGCCGTCCGGGCGAGGTCTTCGGTCTCCTGGGGGCCAACGGCGCCGGAAAGACCACCACCCTCAGGGTTCTCTCCACGGTCCTGAGGCCCACTGGAGGGACCGCTTCCGTCATGGGGCACGATGTGCTGGCCCAGCCGGAGGCGGTTCGCAAAAACCTGGGGTTCTACTCCGCTTCCACGGCCCTTTACCCCCGTCTCACGGGCCGGGAAACTCTGGAGTTCTTCGCCCGGATCAACAGCTACCCGCCAGAGAGAGTGGCGGGTCGGGTGGAGGCCCTCATTGACCGGTTCGGGATCCGGGAGTATGCCGGTGCCCGGGTGGAGAAGCTTTCCACCGGGATGAAGCAGAAGGTCTCCATCGCCCGCACCATCGCCCACGACCCTCCGGTCCTGATCTTCGACGAGCCCACGGTGGGGCTGGATGTGTTGAACGCCCTGGAGATGGCAAAGATGATCCGAGAGCTCGGCGGCGAGGGCAAGACCATCCTCTATTCCAGCCATATCATGAGCGAGGTGGAGAAACTCTGCGACCGCATCGGGATCATCCACCGGGGGCAGCTCCTGGCCCTGGGTACCCTTGAATCTCTCCGGGAGGCCACAGGGCAGCACTACCTGGAAGACATCTTCATCCACTATGTAACCCGGACCGAAGGCTCGGAGGGGGTTGGGATCGGGGCCATGGGTGAGTTGCAGGAGGCCTCCCCTGCTGGGGAGCGGCCCCGGGGGGCCAGGTGAGAACCCGAGATCCCGGAGCCACTTCCGGCAAGGGCCGCCGGAGCGGCGGAGCGCTGGCCACCCTGTTCCGCTACGAGATCAAGATGCTCCTCCGTGACAAGCGGACGATCCTCATCGCCGTGGTGGCTCCCCTGGTGATCCTGCCGGCCTATATCCTTCTCATGGGCTTCGTGGAGGCCAGGGAGCAGCGTGCCCTGGAGGAACAGGTCTACAGATACGCCGTGACGGGCACTCTGGCGGAGTGGGCGGGGGAGGTGGTGGGTGCGGCCCTCGTCCTGGAGGCGGAGGCCACCGAAACGACCCGCCCTCCCGCCACCTTCGAGCGCCTCAGGCCGGAGGCGCCGGAAGAGGCGCTCAGGAGGGGCAAGCTTCACCTGTTGGTGGAGGGCCTTACCCCGGGAGAGTGGGACTCCATCCAGGCCGCGGAGAAGGCCGAAGCCTCATGGGCGGACCCCGCCG